>JAMPGE010000010.1 GCA_023664085.1 Muribaculum sp.
TCGTTTTTTTATGCCCTTTCCTCTCAAATCATATACTTGCGAAACTTAAATGATTTTATCATACCGTTCTGTTCTGGAGAGGTCGGATTATATATGATAATATTATCATTTGTTTTAATTTCATAGGAAGCGATTGCAGAGATGTTGAAATGACGATTGCCTATCCAATTTCCGTTGATTGACATGTCCCATAATTCAGTAGGCTTTAAATTAGGATTGCCTTTTAGCCAGAATATATCGGATTCCCTAATGCAAATATCTCCAATATTTGAAGCTGATGGAAGAAATCTAAAATATTCGAGATTTAATCCTGCCATAAATGCCTTATTGTCGGAGAAGGATAAAGAAGCGGTAGCGTTGGGTGACCACAAAGTGGTGGTGGTCTCTTCTCCGGAACGGTATCTTATGTTGACTACAGAAGGGCTGACCGACATTAAGAATTTGGGATTAATGCGATATACTAAATTTAAAAATAAAGAATTTTCATTTTGCCATGTATGCAAATCAGTATTGGCAGTTCCGGTATATTGGGTCCTATATGACGAATAAACTGTAGATACTCCACCCCCAAGCCTTAATTTCCCATGAAAGGATTTATCATATTGAAGCGAGCCTCTTACCTTTTGACTTTTTTCCGTAATGTCATTTACTATATTATCTGAGTCATAGTTAGAATAACTCTGATATCTTGTATTGCGGGAAAATTGATATGTCCATGTTGCAGATATGGCAGAACTATGAGGGAGAAGGAAAAAATAGTTACCGCTGATTGCCGGAATCTTTGCGTTTGTTTTTACCTGATTTGTTGATTTTGATGATCCGTTGTAGAAATCAGACCATTCAACCATGGAATTGCTTTCTGTTAATGGTTTGGAATTATTTACATATCCTATAGTATGGTTGATAGTGATTTTTTGTTCATTTGAATATTTTATATTTAAGGCTGCCGTCCAGTAATTATTTTTGTATGGGCTCGACGAGTTTGTTATTTTTGATAAGGTTGGATAAAGGGTATTATTGAGGTAAACGTCGTGCAGAGTCTCGATTTCATTAGAACCGATATTGCTATGGAGATTGCCATAAAGAAATCTTCCCATTGCGGATATAGTTATTTTATTTACAGAAAGTTTCGAACTTATGTTGTAATCTCCATTGTTCGGGATGGTTTGATTCGCCAATATTTTTGTGATTCCGCCCCATTCGTATTCGGTCATTATGAAGTTGATGGCCGGTAGATGGTTGGCATAACGCGGATTATCTGATTGTTCGATATATTCCACTTTCTTTACATCCATCGACCAAAAAGTTGATAGTTCTACACCTGTGACCAATTCTCCGTTTACGAAAACGGTAACCGGTTTTCCCGCATAGGTCTGGATGCTCTCTCCATTTGCCTGAACGGTGGGAATATTCATTCTATTTATCAGGGAATATGGAGAGTCAGAGTGTTTTTTCTCACTTCTTGTGGGAAAGTATGTAATCGTAAATTCATTTTGTTTCGAATATGCCGACTCCACTATCAATTCCTGAAGATCTACGGATTTTATTGAGTCCGTTGCGGCTGAACTCTTTGCAATTGAGTTTGTTGCAATTGAGTCCATCGCAATTGGATTGGTGATTTGCGCATTTGTATTGATGGTTGATAAAATAATTATACTATATACAAATATGCGGTGACAAATATTATTTTTCATAGATAAGAAGAATTGTAATTTGGTTTTACGAATTGTTCTTCGATCAAGGATAAGATGATGAAGTCTTTATCACGTCCAGTGTAACTGTATATGCATCCATCACCGTAAAAGTCAACGGCACGTTGTTTGCATCCACCCCCGTATGCATAAATATTCCAATACACAGTCTCATTATAATTAAAATTCAACTTTTACAATATGATAAAATTGCAAAAGTTGAAAGGTCTGGAGTTACAAATATAGTCGTTTTCTACAAGTATTTATAAAAAATAGAAAGTTTAGCTTTAGTGTTCACAGGGAAGCATGAAGTTTGTAGCTGGGGGTCGCTGTTTGTTTACGCAACTGCCACCATTAATAGAACCTGAGCATACTCCGTAGAGATTTATACAATCACCCAGATTGGTGCCGCAAGAGGATGCAATCTCATTTTGACAACTGCCGCAATTGCCGATATTTGTTTCTCCTCCTATTGGACTAAGTTGGTTCGTAAGGATCATGGAATCACTGTCAGAACTCATTTTTTCTTCCGAAATACTTTTTAGAAAATCATTAAGGTTTGTTTTCATAATATTTTCATATTAAAATTTCCAACACAAAATTAATAAAATATTTTGTTTTTAATAAATACAAATGGTTTATTAACAAAAATTGACAATTGTATTGCTTTGAGTAACTACTCAGTTTTATGTCCGGAATAATTATTACTAAGTGCCTCCCGTCTAAATGTCTTCCTATGCTATCAACTGAAGTTCTTGACAACATAGGGGTTCATTCAGACAAAACGGAAAGAGATGGCAAAACGTAGAATATACGTTATGTTTCTCATATCGATTCAGGTGGAATTTTTATGAACAAAAATCACGTTCGAATCGCTAAAATAATTCGGTGTCCGATATTCTGCCCGATTTATCAAGAATTTACCGAACTATAGGAATAATCAAGATTATTTTTAATGAAAAAGCTGTGTGTGAAGCTTACCATTGGCTGAAGTAAAACTCGGTGTTTTTGGATTTTTTTTGTAATTTTGTGGTCTGATTTATTAGGATGTTTTAAGACATTAAATTTTCTATAGCAAGGAAAGATATGGCAAGATCTAAAAAAGACAATACAAGTGATTTTACCGATACTTTTCGGGAAATGGACAATGGAGGTGGCCTTTTTACAAATATAGAGGTCCCTATCGATGATAAAATAGATAAGAAGGATGTGGCAGACAGATTGTTGCCATGTCTGCCCCTCAGAGGGATGGTCATTTTTGAGGGTATACCATTGCCATTGCCTATCGGAAGGGAATCCAGCCTTAGATTGTGTAAGGATGCCTATGAGTCCAAAGGCTTGATTGTGGCGGTTGCTCAGAAAGACGCAAATATAGAAGATCCCTATAAAGCCGATATTTATGACGAAGGCATGATTTGCCGGGTTGTCAAATTGATTGAGATGCCCGACGGTTCCCATACTGCATTTCTTCAGAGCCTTGACAGATTCAGGGTCAAAAGAAGGATAGCGGGAGAAGAGTATCTGTTTGTGAAAGGAAACTTGAATCCTGTGAAGCTTCCAAAGCGTCCTCAGCAAAAGATTGCCTCGATGATGATCAGCGTCTCGGATGCTTTCAACGAGTTTCTGGAGATGGTCAGCGAAGATGACACTCGCGAATTACGCTTTTCATTGTCGCAGTTTGACCAGAACCCTGTGCTGAAGGTGAATTACATTTGTATGAACGCTCCGGTGGATTACCAGACGAAACAGGCTATTCTTGAAGCACCCACCTTTGAAGAGCGTTTGCAGTCTCTGCTGTTTCATCTTGATCAGGCCAAACAATTGATGAAGATCAAGATTGAGATTGGAGAAAAGACACATGCCAACATCACCCAGCAGCAGAGGGAGAATTTCCTGCAACAGCAACTCAATACGATTCAGGGAGAACTCGGACAGGGAGATGATGACGATATTCGGGAGCTTCAGAAGCGTGCCGACAGCAAAAAATGGAATGACGATGTAGCCAAACATTTCAGAAAGGAACTTGCCAAACTTGGAAGGCTCAACATGAGCAATCCTGAGTATAATGTTCAATACGGCTATCTTGACACGTTGCTCAATCTCCCCTGGGAAAATTATTCCGACGACGAGATCTCGCTTGATCACGTTGAAAAGATTCTAAATAGGGATCATTATGGTCTGGAAAAGGTAAAGGAGCGTATTTTGGAGCATATGGCTGTGCTTAAACTCCGCAAGGATCTGAAGGCCCCGATCCTTTGTCTGTTTGGTCCTCCGGGCGTGGGCAAGACGTCGCTCGGTAAATCGGTGGCCGACGCTCTTGGCCGGGAATACCAGCGAATATCTCTGGGAGGCGTTCACGATGAAGCTGAAATCCGCGGCCATAGACGCACCTATATAGGAGCGATGCCGGGCAGAGTGCTTTCAGCACTTGAGAAATGCGGCACAAGCAATCCCGTGATAGTGCTTGATGAAATCGACAAGATAGGAAGTGACCATAAGGGGGATCCTTCCACGGCCCTGCTGGAGGTGCTCGATCCGGAACAGAATATGAAATTTCACGATAATTTCGTAGACGTGGACTATGATCTTTCAAAGGTACTGTTTCTGGCTACGGCCAATAGCCTCAGCACTATCTCCGCTCCCCTTCGCGACCGTATGGAAATAATCGATATCAGTGGCTATATCACAGAAGAAAAAGTAGAGATAGCTTTACGCCATTTGATACCGAAAGAACTGGACCACAACGGATTCTCCAAAAATGAGATATCTTTTCAGCGTCAGGCATTGAAGTATATCATCGAAAGTTATACCCGTGAATCCGGCGTACGTCTGCTTGAGAAGACGATAGCCAAGGTGCTCCGAAAGATTGCCCGGCTCAAGGCTTCCGGCAAGGAATATCCTACGGTGGTCGACAAAAAGCTTGTACGGTCGCTATTGGGTAAAGAGGAGGTAAATCCGGATGTGTATGAAAACAACGACACTGTAGGAGTGGTTACCGGCTTGGCCTGGACGAGTGTGGGCGGCGAAATCTTATTTATTGAGAGTTCGTTGTCGGAAGGAAAGGGTGCGCTGACGATGACAGGGAATCTTGGAGACGTGATGAAAGAATCAGCCACGCTTGCCCTTAACTTCCTTAAGGCCCATTGCCGCAACTACGCGATAGATCCGGCAGTCTTTGCCAAGACCGATGTCCACATCCACGTGCCGGAAGGGGCCATCCCAAAAGACGGACCCTCCGCGGGAGTTACGATGATCACATCGTTGGCATCGTCCTTCACCAATCGGAAAGTCAGGGCCAAACTCGCCATGACGGGTGAGATTACCTTGCGCGGGAAGGTGCTTCCCGTAGGAGGCATCAAAGAGAAGATCCTCGCAGCCAAAAGAGCCGGAATCACTGACATTGTGCTCTCCAGAGAGAATCGGAAGGATATCGAAGAGATCAATGCCAAATATCTTAGAGGCCTCACTTTCCACTATGTGGAGAAGGTGGAAGAAGTGCTTGATTTTGCTCTCCTTTAACTTTTGAAGTCCGTATCATAAAGATTTCTATGAAACGGACTCTTCCGTAAGAGATTCGATATGCAAAGTATGGGCGAGAAGGATAGGTTCCGGTTTAAACATTTCAGCGTAAGTCACTGTCGGAGTGCATTGAAAGTGGGTGTAGACGGTGTGTTGGTAGGTGCTTGGGCTGACGTCGGGAGTGCCGTCCGGATTCTTGACGTCGGTACAGGGTGCGGACTTATCGCGTTAATGGCAGCCCAAAGAAACCCCAAAGCAGTTATAGATGCCATAGATATCGATATAGCTTCATGCGAAGAGGCGGAAGAGAACTTTTTCAACTCCCCATGGTCAGATAGATTGAGGGTGATTAATCTGAATTTTTGCAACCGGCATTCATCCGGTTTGCGTAAATCGTATGATCTCATCATAACCAACCCTCCTTTTTTTTCTTCCGGAGTGCAGACGTTGGAAACCTCCCGGCAGGCAGCTCGCCATCAGGCAAGTCTGCCGCTGGAGATTCTGATAAACCACAGTGCGGAATTGCTTGATGAAGCAGGTCGGCTGGCGTTGATTCTGCCTCAGTCCAGAACCGAAGAGGCATTGAGATTGGCTTTGAATGCAGGTCTGGGTGTGGAAAGAGAATGCCGGGTGAGGGGAAATGAAAGGAAGGAATATAAACGGGTGATGTTGCAATTCCGCAAGGCAATGAATGTCACCGATAAAATTGCAGTCATGGAAGACAGCAACCTCACTCTTAACGAATTGAGCGGAGATCCTACGCAAGCATATCTCAACTTATGTGCGGACTTCTATCTCAAATTTTGATACTGAATTTTAGCTATCTCAAAACAATATTTTGAATTTAAGGGGAATATTTCTATCTTTGTTGTTATTACAATAGACGTAAGTTGTGTGTGGAGAGAGATGATGAATATGCCACCGAACTTTTATGATACTATTCCGACCCAGACATCAAGTGAATTTTCGCAGGATAATCCACTCAAAAGTCTTAAAAAATCATAAAAAGGCAGTAATCTCACTTCGAGGGAAAATGATTGGATAAACCTCAAAGGCACACCAATGTCTAAGATAAAAAGAAATTGAGAAGTGTTTCCGTCGCGAGGTACTTCCATAAAACGAGATACTACATGAAAAGGATTTTTTTACTTGCCGCAATAAGTATGATGATGTATCCGGCCATTCAAGCCGACAACGTCATTGATGATATATACTATAATCCAAAAAAGGATAAGCAGACAAATACTTCTAAAAAAACGAAGTCAAATTATGATCCTAATTTTCAAGATCAGGATGTAGACGCTTACAATCTTCGCGGACAATATTATATGACTCCGGTGGATACGATCGGTGAAGCTGTGGCCAACGGTGAAGATTTTGTATATACCCAGCAGATACAAAAATACTACAATCCTACCATCATTCTTGAAAACGAGGATACTTTGGGAGATATACTTGCCAATAGCTACGGCAACGTCAATATCATCTATGATTTCGACACCCCGTATTTCACACCATATTATTCAAGTGCATGGTATCCATCCATAAGTTTTGGCAATTGGGGCTGGAACATATCCTTTGGAGGCGGATGGTCATGGTATGATCCATGGTATTCTCCCTATTATAGACCTTGGTATACGTCATGGTACAATCCATGGTACGGTCCCTCATGGAGCTGGGGTCCGTCGTGGGGATGGGGACCATCGTGGGGATGGGGACCTAATTGGGGTTGGAATCCCGGTTGGAATCCGGCTCCCGGCAGACCTCATTATGCCGACTATCGTCCCGGAGGAATGCGTCCTGTAGGTCCAAGGCCGGGCTGGTCCGGAAACCATCGGGTAAATGCCGGCGGCAATTATCATGCGGGAGTTGCTCCCTCGGGTGGATATCGTCCCGGCAACAACGGCACACATGCCGTAAACGGTTCCTCCAATGTCGGCAACAACCACGTCAATTCTTCACGACCAGTACTGAATGCCGGCGGACATAGAGTGAACGGCAATGCCGTTAATTCTTCCAGACCCAATACCACTCGTCCGGTGAACAACGGCACGACCAATACCACTACCACCCGTCCGGTTGTAAACCAAAACGGTGTGAATTACAACGGGTCTGTACGTGGCGGTTACAATAGCAACGCAGTGGGATCCAATAGAGTCACAACTACTCAGCCGGTGCGCAACGGCAACACCACCACCGTGGGAGGTGAGTCCAAACACCGTACCAACACTACCACTACTAATCGTACCGTAAACCGTACCGGTGTGGTAAACAGCAATTCAACGCTCAATACCAATCGGGTGACAAATTCCAATACTCATCGCAACAACACTGTGAACCGCAGCAACACCAACGCAGTGAACCGCAGCAACAATAATACTACTACCAACCGCAGCACGTATACTCCCAATAGGAGCAGCGTAGGATCAAGTAGGGGTGGCTTCAGCGGCGGCAGCAGTCGAGGCGGCTATAACGGAGGCGGTAGCCGAGGCGGCGGACATCGCCGATAATACCCGATATCGAATCAAGGGGATGTCTGGTTGGCAGACATTCCCTTCATATTTTGTATTTACGACCCAAAACTCATAATTTTAAAAGACAAGTCAACGTCTTGATCCACTCTTTTGTTATAAATATAATTAATTAAACCTCTTTCATATGAAATACAAGTACCTTAGCATGTTGGCCATTGCGGTGAGTCTGCCTTTGGCTGCAACTGCACAGACGGCTGTAGAAGCCTTGCAGTTTACGAGAAATGATATGAAGGGCACAGCTCGGTTTATGTCGATGGGCGGTGCTTTCGGCGCGCTTGGCGGCGATCTCTCCGCACTGTCGCAGAACCCCGGTGGTATCGGTATTTACAGAAGCAACGATATTGGTTTCACACTAGATCTTGATGCGCAGCATGCCAATGCCACTTCGCAAGGGTATTCATTATCTACAAATCAGACTAAATTCCTGCTCAACAACATAGGCGCGGTATTCACGCTGAAATTGAATTCCGATGCCTGTCCGAATATCAACTTCGGATTCACCTACAATAAATCCGCATCCTTCAATCGAAGATACGCCGGCAGGATACCACAGCTTAAGACGTCAATGTCGAATTATATCGCCGCGATTACGAACGATGACGGCAACGGACTTCCATATACCGAAGCCGATATGACCTCCACCGGCACGTTCAATCCCTATTTCCCAAATGACGGAGGCATCGCCGCTCCTTGGATCTCAATTCTCGGTTATCAGTCGTATCTCACCACTCCTACCTACAAACCCTCCGACACTGACCTCAATGATCCTCA
Source organism: Muribaculum sp. (assembly GCA_023664085.1). Classification (GTDB taxonomy): domain Bacteria; phylum Bacteroidota; class Bacteroidia; order Bacteroidales; family Muribaculaceae; genus Lepagella. The sequence goes on from JAMPGE010000010.1 coordinate 8,516, forward strand.
TTGGGTGGGTCAGTGGAACCAAGGTCATACCGCCGGATATGGAGAATTTGCAGTTGAAGAGAAAGGATCAATAGATTCCTACAACATTGCTCTTGGCGGCAACATATCCAACATCGTATATTGGGGCATGGACTTTGATATCATTAATTTCAATTACTCAAAGTCTACGGTGTGGGGTGAAAATCTCACCAATGCACAGGTAGAAGGCAAAGATGGTCTCGAACTTACCAATTCCAATTGGCGCCTGAATAATCTCTATCAGGCTTCCGGCACCGGTTTCAACTATAAGTTGGGCGTTATCGTCAAGCCGATACAGGAACTGCGTATCGGATTTGCCTTCCATACTCCCACTTGGTATAATCTTACTGAAAATTATACGGCATGGACCACCTATCGTTACGGTAACATGAACGGTACAAAGGAAGTGGATGCCAACGACGGAGTGCCTGCACAGACCGATTTCAACTTCCGCAGCCCATGGCGACTTGTGGCAAGTGCGGCAACCGTGCTTGGCGGCAAATTCATTCTTTCTTTCGATTATGAGTGGGCCGGAACCACAGGAAGCAAATTCTCCACGCCCAATTACAATTCCTACGACTACGGTTACGACAACGGTTGGGATTGGGGATATGACTGGTACTACAAACCTGCATCCCGAGCAGATTCTCCCCTTGATTACATCTCCAACGATAATTCAGGATATGCCGTCTCTAATTATTATATCCGCACCACGTGCAAAGCTACCAATACCTTCCGTGTGGGCGCCGAATATCGCATCACTGATAAATTCAGCGTTCGTGCCGGTTACAGCAACTCTTCTTCACCGGTAGCTATGGAGGCCAGAGATGGCAAAGAGGTGATATATACCTCAGATCTGAATCCAAGTTACACGTTCGACAACAGCACGAATTACGTCACCTGCGGGCTTGGATGGAGAACCAATCATTTCTATTGCGATCTGGCCTACGTATACAAAAACACCTCATCTACATTTCATGCCTTTACACCGGATCCAGCATCAAGCGTAAATGTAAGTCCATCGGCAAAACTGAGCCTTAACAACCATCAAGTGGTGCTTTCTATGGGTGTGAAATTCTGAATTTGGCTCATTCTCGCCAATCCTTCATAACAGTAAAACAAGCCCCGTTTCATAAGAATTTATGGAATGGGGACTTTGCTGAGATTTCTACAGAGGAACGTCTTCGGACGTTCTTCTTTTCCTATGCGGCATCCCACCAGATATTGTTCTCCTCCATCCGTTACACCTACTTTGGATGCAAGTTGCGGAGCCGAGAGTGTGAAGTTTCTGCACACTACATTCATTTTCTTTCCCTTCAATTTTTTCAATTCCTTAGAATTCAGTTCCTTCTCAATTACATATGCTTTTCCGGGAAAGTCGGCTGGAAATGTTTCTGTTGCAAATAGATGTGTGTTTGGAGAAAATTTAACGATGGATGGAAAGGCCGCCGCCAGCTCATTCCAGCCCCCGGCTTTCATCATTCCGGCATTGGGTGTCAGCAGCAGTTTGCCGCTCATGTCTTCATTCGTATCGCAATAGGGTAAAGCCTGTGGCCGCTCCGGTTCTTCTACCGGAGAATGAAGAATATAAGAGAAGCCGCTTAAAATATTTCCATTCAATACCGGATGATATTCTTCCGGGAGGTCAACGATATTGATTTCCACTTCTTCGAGGTGTGAATCAGAGGGATGAAGATGGCAATCAATCAATAATTCCTTGCACTCCCCTTTCACACACACCACGTGTATGCTTCTTACACCGGAAAGGCATTGCAGAGTGTCGTGGATATCAATCATAGGCGAGGCTTTAATCAAAAGTCTGCGGGTTTTGCTGCATAGCAGCTGCCAACGTTCCAGAATGTCGGGCGTTGAATCGGAGAGAGAATAGACTCGGTTGCCGGCGGCACCGCGGCGAGCGGGGTCGATAAATGCAGTGTCGAAGGTTTTGTCGGATTTTTCTAGAAATTTTATGCAGTCATCATTGATCACAGTCAGATTCTCTTTTTTCAGCAATTGAGCATTAAATCTTAGTATATCCGCCTTAAATTCATCTATTTCTATTGAACATACATTTCGTGCCACTTCGGCCAGAGATAAAGAATCCATACCCAGACCGGCTGTCAAGTCTACCACACGATCCTCCTTTCGGATGAGAGACGCGTTATAGGCCGCCACTGCTTGATGACTTGCCTGCTCACCGCTGAGCATTGACGGCAGAAGGAATCTATCGTTGGCAAAAAAAGAAGAGAGTTTGCTTCGAAATTTCCTTCGCCCTTCGATCTGATCAATGGCAAAAAATATCTGATCCCTGTCTGGGTGGCCCCCGTATTTAAGTCTTAGTGATTGCGTATCTGAATAGACATTATCTTTCACAAAGCTAAAAAAAGAATCATCCGGTTTTCTGAAGTTACCCATATTTAAATATGATCAAAATTCATCATCAAATTCATCCTCGATATCTTCCCTCAGTTTGTCGGCCTCTCCCTCCATCATTAATAGATCAAACTGCAATGAATCAATTTTACTATCCAGTTCAAAATATTCATCAGAGTCCGGATCGTGTTTGCTGTAGAGTTCCTCCTCCATTTTATCAATCTGATTCTGGAATTTGAATATTTTAACTTCAAGATCCGAAAGTTTTTTTTCAACATTAACGTAATGTTGAGCCTCCCTTTCAGGAGGGAGCGGATTGACTCTTGGCTTCCTGAATTTATCCAGAAACCAGTTGAGGAGAGCGGCCTGGCCTAATAAGTTCCAGAAATTCATGTCACATAATTGGTTTAACCCCAAGCATATAGATAAAGTGGCCTACGGTCTACGAGGAGATATCGATTGCGAGGTTCTACTGATTACCGTGGGTTATTGATAAGTGTTTACTGAATACAAAGGTAGTTACTTACCATTCATTCTCCAAATAAACCGATAAGAAACCGATTCGGAGCGCAATGTCACGCTTAAAATCCATCATTAGTCCGAATTAATCCATAAAATCGGTGATAGAGACCAATATCAACGGGCTGAAAATTCGCAAATTTTTGCTAAATTTGCAGGGTAAAACCGATCTTAACAGAATAGATTGTGTTAATCTAAATAATCAAACGTTGCATCGATTATTATAAAATGAAATTCAAATCATTGATCTATAATATAATAGTTATTCTATTGGTAATGATATTCCCGTTTGCTCTAAGTGCAAGGGATGCCAATGGTAAGTTTGTAATTGCCATAGACGCTGGACATGGCGGTCATGATACGGGAGCCTGCGATAACGGGGCACGCGAAAAAGATATCAATCTCGGAGTAAGCCTTAAACTTGGCGAAATGATAGAGAAAAATATGAAGGATGTGAAGGTGATCTATACCCGAAGCAACGATACCTTCAAATCACTTCAGGAGCGCGCCGACATTGCCAATAAGGGCAAAGCCGATTTATTCGTCTCCGTACATACCAATTCACTCGATAAAAATAATAAAAACCGAAGCAGTGTGGAGGGGGCAAGCGTATATGCCCTTGGTCTCCATAAGGATGCCAATAATATGGACGTGGCTCGCAGAGAAAATTCCGTGATTGAGCTTGAGAGTGATTACCAACAAAAATATCAGGGCTTTGATCCCAACAAGGATGAGAGCTACATAATATTTGAGATGGCTCAGAAGAAAAACCTGAGCAAGAGCCTTAATTTTGCCAAGGAAGTGCAACGTGAACTCAGCACCACTGCCGGCAGGAAGAACCGTGGAGTTCATCAAGCCGGTTTCTGGGTGCTCTGGGCCACTTCCATGCCCGCGGTTCTCATCGAACTTGATTTCATCTGCAACCCCACTTCCGCCCGATTCATGACCGGCAGTGATGGTCAGACCAAATTGGCAAAGGGAATCTTTAATGCAGTGAAAGATTATGTAGCACACAACTCAGCCCCTTCATCAAAGCTACAAAACAATAAAAGCAAGACTGTCACCACCGACGAAACTCACAATGCGTCGGGCAAATCCTCCGGATCATCAAAAGTATCCGGCAAAGACCGCAAAAACCGCAAGTCTTCAAAGAAAAAGAGCGATACGGCGCTGGAAGTGAAGCCAACGGAATCCAAGGAAATCATCGCTTCCGTCGGAATACCGTTGTTGCCGGCAGTGACCCGGGAGGAGAAAAAAACGCATAAAACGGTGGCTCAAACCAATGCGGGCAATGGCAAACGCCGCCGTCGCAGTCAGACAGCAAGAAAGGTTTCCGAGCAAAAGATTGCTCAATCAGCAAATATATCCCTGCATACGGAAAGCGAACGTGAGATCGCCATGGTCATGTCCGATCCAAGTATCTCTCAAGAGGAGCCTGCTTCCGTCTCATCTGCTCCAAAAGACAACAAACGGCCCAAAGCATCAAAGAAACCAAAGGCCAAATCTTCCAAGTCCCGACATAAGAGTAAGGTCCAGAAGTTTCAAACCATCTACAGTATTCAGGTGCTGACGTCCAATGAACAGTTGGCGCAATCGGATCCAAGATTTCACGGTCTTTCTCCCCTCTCAATGTTTAGGGAAAACAATATGTACAAATACACTTACGGTGAACATAAAAGCCGGGAAGCAGCAGAAGGCGAATTAAAGAAAATACGCACTGATTTTCCGGATGCCCGCATTATCGAAGCAAAAAGAATAGCGGATTCATCACGTAATTAAAAAAGTTTGCGTGATAGAAAATTAATCTGAATCTGTAAGATACAAACGTCATACTTCCGTGTTATAACATCAAAACCAAGACCCAAAACAGACATAACTTAAAAAATGAAGAAACTACGTTCAAAGGAATTTCTTATTGGCTTATCAGTAATATTAGCCATTCTTATACTTATTTTCGGCATCGATTATCTCAAGGGAATCAATCTCTTTAAGCCCACTAATTTCTACGTGGCGGAATATGAAAATGTGATGGGTCTTGAGATATCGGCACCCGTACAGATTCAGGGCTACAAGGTAGGTCAGGTTCGGGAGATTAACTTTGATTATGAACATCCCGGCAAAATCAAGGTAGTGTTGGCTCTCAACAAGGATCTCCACTTGCCAAAAGATTCCAAGGCTCTGATTGCAAGTACCCTTTTGAGTGGCGCTTACATCGAAATCGTGCTCGGACAGAGTGCACAGATGCTTGAGGTAGGTGGCAACGTCCCGACTGCCGTCACTCCGGATCTCATGGCCTCCCTTCAGAATGATCTGATGCCCAAGGTAGGCAATATCATCCCGCATGTAGACTCATTGCTTTACAATATAAACGGTCTAGTTTCCAATCCCGCCCTATCGCAATCCATAGGCAGATTGGACGGTATCACCGGAAATCTGCTGATGGCTTCCAACGGGCTGAATTCCACTCTCAGCCGTGATGTGCCCCTTGTGATGCGAAACGTGCATCATATCACAACCGATGTAGATACCCTTGCCAACAATTTGATTGATCTTACCGTGCAGCTTAAATCCTTGCCGCTACAGCCCACGATGGAGAATGTGGAGCAAGTCACCAGAAATCTCGAAGCATTCTCAGCCCAACTGAATTCCAGAGAGGGCACAATAGGCAGGCTTATGAACGATCCGGAACTGTATGACCGCCTTAACCAAGTGTCGGCCGACATCGACTCTCTGATAGTGGATATAAAGAAGAATCCCAAACGTTACATCAGCATAAAGCTTTTGTAATCCGGTTAAGATCCCTACCGCAGAACCTATATAGTAAGTGCCAAATTTTGAGATCTTCTCAAAATTTGGCACTTACCTATTTCCTTCATGATTTCACGCAGCAGAGCAATTTGCAACGTTGGAGTATCAAGCCTGTTTCTGCGCTGGTTTGTTTTTGGGTCTGTTTCTTTGTTTGCGAGGAGCGTTATTTTTGGGGGGTACTCCCGATTCACTGCTTTTTCTTTGTTTTTGGGGGATGTTGTTCTTTTTGGGTGTCGCTGATTCCTTGGTTTTGTTTTTTGATGAGGATTTTCGCCGGGATCGTTTGCGCTCGTATGCGGGCTGGTAGTCGGGTCCTTGCCCTATTGATTCGGGAAGACTGGCTTTGGGTACTTCCATCTCAAGCAGACGCTCAATATTGCGAAATTTACGTTGCTCTTTTTCGTTGACGAATGTGATGGCGCTGCCGTCTCTTTCGGCTCTGGCTGTACGCCCTACGCGGTGAACGTAATCTTCGGCTTCATGGGGCACGTCGTAATTCACCACCAGATCGATATCGTCCACGTCAATACCACGCGCTACAATATCTGTGGCTACCAATACATTGATATTCCCGGCCTTAAACTTCAGCATGATCTCTTCGCGCCTGGTCTGCTCAAGGTCGGAATGCATCTCCCCTATCGAGATACCTTTAATTTTAAGATTTCGAGCCAATTCTTTACATTTGATTTTTGAAGAGGAAAATACTATGGCTCGTCGCGGAGGATTCGATTTAAATATCTCTTTGAGAAGAGGCATTTTCTGCGTTTCGTAAAGGATATAGGCCGATTGAGCGATTTTGTCGGCCGGTTTGGAGACGGCAAGTTTGATTTCCACCGGATTGCTCAGAATCTTTGAGGCGAGTTGCTGAATCTTCGGTGGCATAGTGGCAGAGAAAAGCAGAGTCTGACGATCTTTGGGCAGACGGCCGATGATTTGCATGATATCGTCAAAGAAACCCATGTCGAGCATTCGGTCTGCTTCATCAAGAATGAAGAACGATACTTTGGATAGATCCACGTATCCCATGCTGAGGTGAGCGAGAAGTCTGCCGGGGGTGGCGATGACGATATCGGCACCCATTTTCAGACTTTTGCGCTGTTGTTCGTAAGTTTTACCGTCCGTGCCGCCATACACGGCCATACCGCTCACCGGCACATAATACGAGAACCCTTGAAGTTGCTGGTCTATTTGTTGGGCGAGTTCCCGAGTGGGGGCCATGATCACGCAATTTACGGCATCGATAGGATAGTTGCCGTCAGCAATCATATCAATCACCGGAAGCAGATAAGCCGCGGTTTTGCCGGTGCCGGTTTGTGCACAGGCAAGCAGGTCGCGTCCTTCAAGCACCGGAGGAATGGCCATCTCCTGAATTGGAGTGCACTCATCAAAATGCATATCCCAAAGAGCGTCGAGCATATCGTCACTCTCAAAAAGCTCGTCAAATTTCATTATTCCGCAGTATTTAATATTGAAGTTGGAGTAGAAAGTTTTATGAGATGGAGACTTTATTCCTTTCAAATAGTCTGGCCAACTTCAACAATACAAAATTACAAAATTTTTAGGAAACTTCAATACTTTATGGAATGTGCGCTGAGTATAAAGCGAAAAGAGGATCGCTATGCGCGCTCCCCTTTTTCATCCTACAATTTCAAGCGATTCTTTATGAACGAATCTTTTTAAGTAAAAAAAACTATGATTTGTATATGAACCTATATAAGATTTATTTAGTATAATTAATTGTGAATTTTGATTTTCTTATAGCTTTTGATTTTCTTATAGCAAGGAATATTGATTTTTAAGATAAGTGAGCAAGAATAGTCTTGTCTGAATTTTGGGCATTTTATACCATTGGATTTTCTACCTTGAAGAAGTATGAGGGTGATTTTTATCGGTAATCGCCGAGTTGGGCGCGAAGTCTTTTGCGTGCAAAGAAGATACGGCTCTTTACGGTGCCTAACGGGAGGCCGAGTTTATCAGCGATCTCGTGATACTTATAGCCGGCTACGTACATATTGAAGGGTACGCGGTAATCATCGGTAAATTCGTTGACTGCCTGTGAAATTTCTTTTACTGCGAAGGAGCCTTCGGGGGTATTGAGTCCGGAGTCCTGACATATGTTGAGGTGATAGAGATCTTCAGTCTTGTCTACTACCGTGGCTTGACGTACGGCCTGACGATAGTTGTTGATGAAGATGTTGCGCATAATTGTGAAAATCCAACCTTTGAAGTTGACGTTTTCCACGTATTTATCTTCGTTGCTTAGAGCTTTGAGAGTGGTGTCCTGAAGAAGGTCCTGAGCGGCTTCACGATTTGTGGTGAGCTGATATGCGAAACTGAGGAGGTTTCCCTGAAGTCCTACGAGTTTCTCCTTGAAAGATTCTTGCTTTTTCATGTTATTGCTTTTTTAATTGTAGGTTTTTATACTTTAATAACATGGCAGAGTTTCAAAATGTTTTGAAAAATTTAATTTTTTTTGCAATTTTTTTGCAAGAACCTGAGATAAAGTACTTTTGGGTATGAACTTTTTTGTATCGGAACTTGTAAAAATATGCCGTTAGAATGAAAAATGCAGGGAGACGCGCAGGCCGCTGCGGTCCACACCGGGAAGATCCCGGTAAGATAGCCGCCACACGTAGTCAATTCTTGCTATGGTGAGAATATTGTCGATGCCGCATCCAATCTCCATATAGGGTTTGCGGGAATTCATGATGCGGGCGGATGCGTCTGCCGGAAAGAGGAAAAGGTTTTCGTTGAATTCCGGGTTATTTTTCTTGTCGAGACCCCCGAAAAGCATCTTAAAGGTAAACACCTCGCGTAATTTCAGTTTTTTTATCAGTGGGATGCGATTCAGAATGGCACCGTTCACCCAGTATGTCAAATCCAAGGATGCGTACCAGTCGTTGGCAAACTCCATAGGGTTCATCAGCGAGTAGCTTTCCGGTTGAATAGTGTAGGAAAGATTAGCGTTTGGCCACATCAACGCCGGATATTGCACTGTGCTCCAAATCTTGCCGCCTTTTAGAATTATATCAGTATATCCGAATGCGGAAAACCAGAATCTTTTCTGCGCTGAGATTTCAGTACGGTTTAAAGTGAACTGAGCACCCAGAAAACCTCGTGGTCCATACTCATGTGTCAGACAGAAAATCGGAGCGTCCATATTGATTGGAAGACGATAGCGGCGTCCTTGCGAGAATTTCTCTCCCGGCGCATACCGTAACTGCACATATATCGCCGCTTGGGAAAACCGCTTTGCAAACGTGCCGTCGGCTCGTTCAAATCTTACGAAAGGAGATGCTTCCTGAATCTCGTGGCGCAGACCTGCCTTCAGTGAGAAGTTATTGTTTAATTCAAGCTGGTATTCCAATAGCGATAGACGCCTGTAAGTAGCCAGATATGATTCTTTTCTTTTGATTGATAGAAAGATATTGTCGGGGTTGGTGAAAAGATAATGCTGGCCGAGCATGTCCACGTCATACTGATGGTAAAGTTTAACCGATTTTATAGGAAATTCTCTTGAATGGTATTTCTTTGGCGTGAAGGAATATTCCGCTTCAAGTTCGTATTTCACCTTGTGGTCTCGAAGTCCGTAGGCCACGTATCCGCGTCCGAGCCAGTGGCGGCTGAGTTCGGCAGTGGTCATTCCACCCAGACGAAACCTCACGCCTTCGGCTTTGTTGTAGCTTATCAGGGTGTTGACAGGTCCGAAATCGAATTTGCTGTGGTCCACGGGCGAGAAATAACCCTGCACCAGCACCGACAGAATTTTTTCGGTCCAGAAAAACCAAGGGATCTGCCTAAGACGTCCCAGCATGGTACCCATTTTGGATTCGGCAACGGAAAGGGGAATGAGTCGCATCCGGTTCCAGAAGGCATTGGGGCGCGACGGAGCCTCGTCCAATACAAAATCGTGGCCAAGACGCTCCATGTAGCCAGATAGTGATGGATGTTGCGAATATCTGAAATTGTTGTGAGCCGAGATTCTTCTCGCGTAGAAACTCTGAGTGCCGGGCATGAGTTGGATTTCCACACTCATATCGTCGAGTACTTTTCTTCGTTTCCCAAGGCTGTCAAGTTCGAAATCCTGATGAATGAAAATATTGCGGATGTAATTGAGGTTAATATGAAGAGGCACTCTCATATCCACGCTTTTTATGAAGGTGGTGGAATCGAGATCGGCCACGAGCATTCTGCCGTTGAATCCGAATGATTCGGGTGTTTTGGGAGCGAAAGAGAGTTCTTTATACTTACGTCCGTCGGCCGTAAGGCTGTCGGTGATGAAAAACATGTAGTAGTCTCCGGCGATGTGACTAAGCGGAGACACAAATCTGTTTTGAATAAGTGTGATGTCGTTGGAGAAGATGTCGGTTTCGCGAAGCACGTCGCTGAGCATTTTGTCGATATTGTCTTGATTGAATGCCTTGTCAATCCCTTCGGCTTTTATGCCGGTGGTGATTGTCTTCGCACGGTCCGGGCGGCGCGAAAACAGAGAGGTAGCCGTCTTCTCCCTTACGCTTACAAGAAGAATAGGCACTCCTGTGCGGGCGGCTGTGTCGGCATAATCGGCTACAAATCCTATCTTGCGGGATGCAAAGTCATCGGGGATCACGAAGTCATTAAGCGCCAGAGAGATTCGCTCGTAAGTATCGAAGGAGTAGTGAGGCATTTGGCGAGGATCGGTGATTTTCTTTGTGTCTCTGATCTTTACCATAAGATCGTAGGCAGGATTGTTTTTTTTGCTGTATTTCTGTCGTTTCGGTTTAACGATTATCTCCGAAAGATTATTGGTGAATGCAGAGAGGAGAATGTTGTTGTCTTTACGTTTGAGATCGCTCATGGCCAAAGTGCGCGGAGTGAATCCGGAAGCTGAGAATCGTACGGAATCTGCGTCGTTGGCTTGAAAAATGAAGTGACCGTTGATGTCGGAGGTCAAGCCGGATTTTTCATTCACCGTGAATATGTTTGTGAACGGTATACCTTCTCCGGTGTCGGAGTCAATAACAATACCTTCCGCTGTCTTTTTTGCAGCAAGGCATGGGATCGACAAAATAAGTAGAAGTAAGGATGTTGCGATGGCCTTTTTCCCACGATGTAGGAAAAAGTACATAAATGGAATGATCGAAGATAGATACAATGACTTCTTAACTTCAAACAAAAGCATTAACTTTGCAACGTTAAAACCAAATAATTTATTTTATCACAAACCCCAAAAACACCCCAACTTCACCTGAAAAAATCATATGGTGAGAAATAAGGGCTTTCAATAGTAATTATGAAAAAGATAGTAATGGTGACGGGAGCGAGCAGCGGTATAGGCAAGGCTTGCGCCGTTAAATTCGCTAAAACCGGATATGATGTGATCATCACAGGTCGTCGCCGCGAGTTGCTTGAATCACTGAAGACAGAACTTGAATCCTATGGTGCGGAGGTATGTACGCTGGTATTCGATGTGAGGGATAGAGAGGCCGCGGAAGCAGCCGTGGCGTCGCTCTCAGGGAAATGGAGTGAGATTGACGTATTGGTCAATAATGCCGGTCTGGCATTGGGTCTCGAGCCCGAATATAAAGGCGACTACAGAGACTGGGACACTATGATCGATACCAATATCAAAGGATTGCTGACTATGACGCGTGCCATAGTGCCTGGAATGGTGGCACGCGATCGCGGACAAATCATCAATATCGGATCGGTGGCCGGAGATGCCGCTTATGCCGGCGGCAATGTATATTGCGCCACCAAGGCTGCTGTTAAGACCATCACCGACGGGCTGCGTATAGATGTGGCCGACACTGCCTTGAGAGTGACCAATATAAAACCGGGTTTGGTTGAGACCAATTTCAGCAGGGTCCGTTTCCATGGCGACAACGATAGGGCCGACAATGTCTATAAGGGTATCAAACCGCTGACGGGAGAAGATATAGCCGACGTTGTGGTATACACCGCAGAGGCGCCTGCTCATGTACAGATCGCCGAGGTGCTCGTGCTTGCCACCCATCAGGGTAGCGGTTCGGTAATTGTAAGAAAATAATGGCAATCGAGATAGAAAGAAAATTTCTGGTGACGGACGATGTCTATAAGGCATTGTCCGTCAGTCATCAGAATATCTGTCAGGGATATCTTTGCAAAGATAAAGAACGCACGGTGAGGATACGCTTGAAAGGAGACGAAGGTTTTCTTACGGTGAAAGGTCTCACTTGTGGGTGCGTACGCCGTGAGTATGAATACAGCATTCCGGCTTCAGATGCCCGGGAGATGCTTGCCATGTGCGTAGACGCGCCGTTGGAGAAAACCCGATGGTACGTAGAATATGATGGAAATTTATGGGAGGTGGATGAATTCCATGGTCAGTTGGAGGGATTGGTTACGGCAGAAATAGAACTGCCGTCGGAAGGCGCCGGGTTTTCGTTGCCGGCGTTTGTGGGAAATGAAGTCACTGACGACCCACGGTATTACAACTCCAATCTTTCAACCCTTGATAATATTAAGGGTCTGTCCGATTGATTTTTTATGAGACGGGGTCTTAGAGTTTGGATGCCCGTTTGTCGAGGGCATCAAGCAGCGACGTTAAATCCTCTCTGACTATTTTCAAAGCATTGATTATCTGAAGGCGCCTACTGATGTTTTTGTGGTTGGCGCCTAATTGTTGGCGTGCCGCTTCAATTTTCAGTCCACGGTCTTTAAGAAGAAACCGGATGATTCTCACGGTGTCGATGTCGGCAGCTGTGTATTTGCGTTGCCCGGTGGATGTACGACCGGGTGAGAGCTCCGGGAATTCGGTCTCCCAGTAGCGAAGGGTGGAGGGGTTGATGCCCGTCTCTTCCGCTACTTCCTGGATCTTGAAGTAAAGCTTTTCGGTTCTGTCTTCTTTCAGGTTCATGAGCAGGCAGGTTTTTTTATTCCATTACGTTGGCCGCATCGTTGGCTTGCTGGATCATTTCGGCGTATCTCTCAGGCGTGAGATCAAGGAAGAAATAATTCACCGGATTTTGTGGTTTCGATTTAAAGCGTACCTCATAATGAAGATGCGGACCGGTGGATTTACCGGTGCTCCCCACCTCCCCGATAAGCTGGCCTCGCTTTACGCTTTGCCCTGGTTTCACGAGGATGTTGCTTAGATGGCCGTATCTTGTAAGGTAATCGTAGCCATGATCCAAATCAATACAATTACCGTAGCCACCGCGTCTTTCGGCCACGGTCACCACACCGTCGGCAGTGGCGTAGACGGCTACCCCTTCAGAGGCGGCAATGTCCAATCCTTCGTGGAATTTAATTTCACCGTTCATGGGATCCCGACGGGTGCCGTAGCCCGAAGACATGGTATAGTCTGAGATATTGATGGGAAGAATGCCGGGGATGTGTTGTAGCTTGTCATTCTGCTCAGTAATTGTTCTTTTCAATTGATCGAACGACATGCTTTGGGCATACAGCTGGCGGTCAAGAAGGTCCATCTGTCTGGTGAGCCGGGTCACGAGCTCGGCATCGGAAAGAGAAGAGAGAGCGTTGTATCGGTTGGGATTGTCGAGGCCGGCCAGCCTTCGGCTTCTGCTCAATGGATCGAGCTGCACCATAGCACGATAGAAATTGTCATCGCGGCGCTGGATATTTTCCATCACTTTCAGACTATTGTTAAGACGGCGCTCGAGAATATTGTATTGTGTGCGCAATTGAGTGTTTTCGGATCTGAGATTTGCTTCTGATGGAGAATCAAGGCAGAAAAAAATTATGAAGAAAAGAAGAGACCCGAAGGCAACGCTCAAGCCTATAAGCCGTCCGAAAGATATAAGTCTGGTCTTGAGCGATGGATAGAATCTCTCAAAGCTGTCGGTGGTGGGGTTGTATATGTAAAATTTGTTTTTTGCCACAATCTACATTCATATCACTTCTGCAACCGGGGTTGGTCGGGAATAAAGATTTAACCTGAGCGTAAATGGTTGCAAAAATTTTTGCAAAAGTAGGGAAATTAGAGTAATTTTGCAAAAAATAGAAACAGCTAAGCTTTTTAACAAATGACTTCCAAGGAAATCAGAGAATCTTTCAAGGAATTCTACCGCAACAAAGGACATCAGATAGTGCCCTCGGCGCCAATGGTAATCAAAGATGACCCTACATTGATGTTTACCAACGCCGGCATGAATCAGTTTAAGGATATAATATTGGGAAACCGTCCGGCCACCTACACCCGTGTGGCCGACTCTCAGAAGTGTCTGCGAGTCTCCGGCAAGCACAATGACTTGGAGGAGGTAGGACACGACACCTATCATCATACAATGTTTGAGATGCTCGGCAACTGGAGCTTTGGCGACTACTTTAAAAAAGAAGCCATTGACTTTGCCTGGGAGTATCTTGTAGACGTGTTGAAACTCAATCCCGACAGACTTTATGCCACGGTCTTTGAGGGTTATGCCCCCGAAGGACTGGAGCGTGACAATGAGGCGGCCGCCATCTGGGAGAGTCATCTTCCGACAAGTCATATAATCAATGGAAACCGTCACGACAACTTTTGGGAAATGGGAGATGTGGGACCCTGCGGACCATGCTCGGAGATACATATCGACCTGCGCGGCGATGACGAGCGCAGGCAGGTAGACGGAGCAACGCTGGTAAACAAAGACAACCCCCTTGTGATAGAAATATGGAATCTCGTGTTTATGCAATATAACCGCAAAGCCGACGGTTCATTGGAGCCGCTGCCGGCCAAGGTGATAGACACCGGCATGGGATTTGAGCGTCTTTGCATGGCCATGCAGGGCAAAAAGTCGAACTATGATACCGACGTGTTCACGCCCATCATTTCCAAGATTCAGAATCTTACCGGTCTTAAATATGGTAAGGATGAGAAAGTGGACGTAGCCATGAGAGTGGTTGCCGACCATGTGCGTACCATATCATTTTCAATAGCCGACTCCCAGCTGCCGTCCAATGCAAAAGCAGGATACGTGATCCGCAGAATACTGCGCAGAGCCGTAAGATATGCCTATACATTCCTTGACCAAAAGGAAGCGTTCCTGTATCAGCTTGTGGATACCCTTGTGGAAGAAATGGGAGATGCATATCCCGAACTCGCTGCCCAGAAGGACCTTATCAAGAAAGTGATCAAGGAGGAGGAGGATTCGTTCCTTCGTACGCTCGACAATGGTATTCGTTTGCTCAACAGTGTGGTGGAAAAAACACGCAAGAACGGCAAGTCGGAAATTTCGGGTGAAGAAGCCTTCCAGCTATATGACACATACGGCTTCCCACTGGACCTTACCGAACTTATCCTCAGAGAGCAGGGAATGACCCTTGATCACAAAGGATTTGAACAGGAGATGCAGAAGCAGAAACAACGTGCCCGTAATGCCGCCGCGGTAGAGACCGGAGATTGGGTAGTGCTCAATGACGGCGAACAGGAGTTTGTGGGCTACGATTTCACCGAATGCAAAGCGCGTATACTCCGCTATCGCAAAATTCATCAGAAAGGCAAAGATTTTTATCAGGTGATCCTGTCGAAGACTCCCTTCTATGCCGAGATGGGTGGTCAGGTAGGTGATTGCGGCGAACTCATCGATCCTGACGGAGAAGTGACGGTAGTGTTTGATACCAAGCGCGAAAACAATATAGGCGTGCATCTCTTGCACAAGATGCCGAAGGATCCCGCAGCAGAGTTTATAGCCCGCATCAACAAGGAGGCAAGAGCGGATACTTCCGCCAATCACTCCGCGACGCACTTGATCCACGAGGCTCTGCGCGAGGTATTGGGCAAACATGTGGAGCAAAAAGGTTCCTATGTCACACCTGATCTGCTTCGTTTCGACTTCTCGCATTTCCAGAAGGTATCGCCCGAGGAAATCAGAAAGGTGGAGCACATAGTAAATAGCCGCATCAGAATGGCGATCCCTCTGTGTGAGCATAGGGATGTACCTATCGCAGAAGCCCGTGAAATGGGAGCCATGGCTCTCTTTGGAGAGAAATACGGCGACAAGGTGCGTGTGGTAAAGTTTGCTGAATCAGTGGAGCTTTGCGGTGGAACACATGTAGCCAATACGGGAAATATCGGAATGGTGCGTATACTTTCCGAAAGCTCAATCGCAGCCGGAATCCGACGTATAGAGGCTGTAAGCGGCCGCAGTGTAGAGGAAATGCTCGACTCGCTTCAAGACAATATGAAGAGTATCTCCACACTGCTCGGCAACAGTCCCGACGTAAAGATGGCCGTAGAAAAAGCCATTAAAGAAAACAGCGATCTGCGTCATCAGGTAGAGGAATACTTTGAAGAAAAGGTAGAAACCTTGACCGATGGATTGCTGGCAAAGGCTCTAATCGTCAACGGAGTGAAATTGGTAGAATTATCCGGTGTATATATTCCCGATGTAGTGAAAGGAGTGGCTATGCAAATGAAGAAGAAGGTGAAAGAGCCCACGGCGTTTGTTGCCGCCACTATGTCGCCCGACAGGAAGCCTATGCTTACAGTCTTCCTTTCCGAAGATCTGGTAAAGACAGGGCATAATGCCGGAAAAATAATACGCGAGGCTGCCAAAATGATAAAGGGCGGCGGTGGAGGTCAGCCTTTCTTTGCACAGGCCGGTGGAAAGGATGCGGATGGTCTTTCTGCCGCTAAAGATAAGCTGATCGAGCTTCTCGCACTTTAAAATTCATGATTATACATTAAATATCTTGATAGACTATAATCTGAGTGTGGGAGATTGTTCGTGAGAATAGTCTCCCCTTTTTTTATGATACGGACTCTTAAGGACGGACTAAAATTTAAAGTTATGAAATTTAAGTTGGTTTTAATGTTTGTGATGTTGGGCGGTATCATCAAAGCCCAAAATTATGTGGTTATTGCCAAAGAGGCGCAGGTATACGATGCCCCAAAGGCCAACACATATAAGACTCTTAATCAAGACGGCCAAGAAGTGATACTATCCGTGGGGATGGCCTTCAAAATGAATGATTCGCAAAACGGCTGGGATAAAGTGGAATATACACCCGGCCTAAACGGATATATACTCCATAGTCAGGAAGCCACCGACGGTGAGCTCGGAATGCCTCAATCCGGAAAATATCAGTGCCGCAACATCAATGACTCCGTCACGGTGACCCAAAATGGAGAAGAATGGATGGCCATCAGCTCCAAAGGAGAATTCAACGGTGAGCAAATTGGGAAGGTCCTGGTATTTAAAGATCGTTTCGGCAATCCCTATTATACACTTGTGGTGCTCAATGGCACTCCCCTATTGATGACATATGACAATGCAGTGACTCACCTTTTCTGACGATCAAGAGGTATAAATTTTCACCTGAAACGAGGAAATATCCGTCACTTCAAAAAAATAACAGCCTCGGAGTGAACTTTTCTGTTAAATAATGTTATAGTATTAAAACACCTATTAACTATGAACAGAAAACAACTCATTCTTTGGTTGGCAGCCTTGGCTGTAGGCGTAGGAATCGGTCTCTTCAACATTTCCGGTGTAAATACCGCCATGAATTTGATTGCCACGATTTTTACCCGACTTTTCAGACTTTTGGCAGTGCCTACCATAGTCTTGGCCATCATCAATACCCTTGCCTCGCTTGGAGCGGGCAAAGAGATGAAGAAACTCTTCACTACAGCCCTTACATATACTCTGTTGACAACTCTTGTCGCAGCTCTTGTAGGGCTTGGACTGTATCTTTGGATTTCGCCAGACAACCTTCCGGCCTCTTTGGCTACCGCCGGACAGACAGTGGCCGAATCGGGTGGAGATGTAGAGTTTTCCTATTCGGATCATCTCATGACCGTGATTCCGGACAATGTGGTGAAACCCTTGCTCGACGGCAACGTGCTTGCATTGCTGTTGATATGTTTCGCTGTGGGTATAGCCCTGTCGAAAATGCCGGAATCGGACACAAAGGCAGTATTGCTGAAAGGTCTTGCAGGCCTTCAGGATCTCCTGTTTATGCTTATACGATGGCTCATTGCGATATTGCCGATTGGTATTGTGGCATTTGCAGCACAACTTACTGCTCAGGTAGGCGGTGGTGTGATGCTTGATTCATTGGGTAAATATACGGGTGTGATTCTCGGAGGAAACTTGATACAAATGTTTATAATCCTTCCCATTTTCCTTTTGTGCAGAGGCCTGAATCCGCTGAAGACTTTCAAGGGGATGTCGCAGGCTGTGCTGATGGGATTGTTTACCAAGAGTTCGGCGGCCACCCTCCCGGTGACGATGCAGAATTCAGAGCAGAACCTCGGAGTGAGATCAAAGGTGGCGCGGTTCGTGTTGCCGATATGCACCACTATAAATATGAATGGATGTGCGGCGTTTATTCTGGTTACGTCTCTGTTTGTGATGCAAAACAATGGAATAGCTCTTCATTGGACTACAATGCTGATGTGGGTATTCATTGCAGTGATATCAGCTATCGGCAATGCCGGCGTGCCTATGGGATGTTATTTCCTCACGCTATCGTTAATGTCGGGCATCGGAGCCAACATAGGTGTGATGGGCGTGATACTCCCGATTTACACTATAATAGACATGGTGGAAACCGCGGAAAACGTCTGGTCAGATTCCTGCGTATGCGCTATGACAAATAAAGATACATTGTCTATAGAGAAGAGATAACAAAGGCGATATTGTATGGACTCTCGGTTTAGTGACATTAGAGTTAACAACGGGTAATTTATTCCACTAAAAATCATACACATTTACAAAGGGCAATGATATTGCCCTTTGTTTATTGTGACTTTGCCGTATTCCACGGCATGTACAGGGCAAGTGTGGTAACAGGCCAGACATGAAATGCAGTTTTGCCTCCAGCGTGGATGCCTATTGATGAATTCAATATTATGCACCGGGCATGCTCCCACACATTTACCACAGCTAATACACTCCTTGCTCCACCTCCATTTCTTTGGAAAAATTCCCCATTTTTTAAACAGTGGAAAGACGAGTCGGCTTTTAAGTCGGGGCATGGATCCTATGGTAAATGATCGTTCCCACCGCTGATTCTTGATGGCATCGGCTATATGCTGCATGCGAATGGGGGCCTGCGCAAGCTTATCCATCTCAATCTGCTTGGGGTCAACATTGAATCCAGGCAGAAGCACATATACGTTGGGCATGATTACGCTCCAGCCCGCATCAACTCTTAGTCCTATGCTTTTGAGAGTGTTTTCAAGCATTTCGGGTGCCAAGCCAGTTTCATCGCCACAGGTAAGAACCATCCATGCCGGAAATGGAAATGCATCTTTGATGAATGCCTTATTAAGATTGGAAATAAAGTCAAGCATCAAGGGAGGGATGCCCCATGCGTAGACCGGACAAACGATTCCAAGCTGACGGCCGGAGAAGGCAATGGTAGACGGGTCATACTCTGTGATGAGTTTGGCAGCTTCTGTGAGAGATTCAGAGAGAAAACGTGCGGCGTATCGTGAATTGCCAGTGCCTGAAAAATAAAGTATCATAAAGTCATACTGTAGCTATTTTAAATACCAATTCTTGAAGCAGATCGTACTCGTTGCCAAAGGATTGCACCCCTTTGCTCTTGCAATCGAAATCAAGAAGATAATCGATCACTTTCACCGATTGATAAGCATTGTAATTGGCAATGCCCTGTTTAATGTCGCGCAGTGCATAGGCGTTTTTTAATTCAAGGGCTCCCATCATCGCATTATCGCTCTTGTCTTTCAGGAAATTGGCAATTACGAGTTTGGAGAAAAAATTATATAATGTGGCCGTAGTCACCACCGTGGGATTCTGACGGGGATTTCGTCGGAAAAATTCTACTATTTTCAGGGCTTTACCATAATCGCGACTCCGTAAGGCGTTGGTAAGTTCGAAATTGTTGTAGTCTTTGCTTATGCCGATATTGCGTTCTATAACCTCAGCAGAAATGCTTTTGATTTTTCCGGCTGAAGCCACGATTAGTTTATCGATTTCTCCGAAGAGCTTGCTTAAATCATTACCCACATATTCCACGAGCATCTCAAGCGCTTTGGCATCAATACCGATTTTTTTGGAAGTGCAGTAATCTTTTATGGGGCCCGACAACTGGTAGTCGCGTATTTTGGGGCTGTCAAACAAGATTCCTCCGCCTTGTTGCACCATCTTTGCCGTCTTGGTCGGGAATACGGCATCGCCCTTATACACAAGAACAAGCACCGTAGTGGGAGACGGGTGTTTAAAATAAGGCTCCAGTTTGACCATTTCATTTTTGAAACCCGACATCGACTGTAGTTCCTTGGCTATCACTACGCGACGGCTACCCATCATTGGGAATTGGCGGGCTGCGGATATTATGTCTTCGATATCTTTAATGTCAGCGCCATACATAAGCTGAAGATCAAAATCCTTACCGGCATCGTCCACTCCATACGCCTCTACGGCGTCGGCCAACTGATCAAGGTAGTATGCTTCTTCACCTTGAAGAACGTAGATCGGTGCGAAATTCCCCTTTCTGATATCTGTAAGTAATTCTCGAAAATTACCGGTGCTTTCTGATTTCTTTGCCATGAGATTACTGCATATGGTGAGAGATTAGTGTAGCTAATCGCGATGTTTGGGAAAGAAAAACCATTTGCGACCCGCCACAAGGATGATTACAATAGCCATAGCGCTTGCAATGGGGAGCCAGGGGAAGCCGATGGTATAATCAGACTCGCTGGAGTCAAAGGGAACGTGAATCCCTCTGGCGGTGAGCCATCCTCCTATCACGACTACTGAATTGTTGATGGTATGGGCAAGCATCGGTGCCCACACTGAGCGTGTGGCAAAGATAAGATAGCCGAACCATATTCCAAGAATCATTCTGGGTACAAATCCGAAAAACTGGAAATGAAGGGCCGAGAAAATGAATGCAGCTATGATGATGGCCGCGGCGTTATTCCCTTTGATAGCTATGATCCGCTGAAGAGCGCCGCGAAAAAGCAATTCCTCACTGAAGCCCGTGAGCACTCCCATCACCAGTACGCAACACAACATGTTGACAACAGATGGTGAATCAATCATTCGCTGGGAAGCCGCGCCGTTGGTGTCTTCCCAGGAGCGAAGCACTGTTTCCACTCCTGCCATGGATTCGGGGAGATGGATCTGCTCGTTCCAGGCTATGATACAGTTCATAAAAGGAATGCTTACAAGATATATGATCACTACGCCCAACACCGTCCTGACACTTATGCCGCGATCCGCTTCTAGAAATTCCCATGGCCTATGGTTCACACATCGGGCGGAGAGCCATGCTGTGCCGCAGAAAGCCACAATAGCCTGTATGGTAGCCGCCACAAGCATGTATCCACGGCTGTCCTGAGGAATAATACGGGCTACTATGCTTATGAAAAACATACAAATACACATCATGGCCACAAATATGGCAAGGCAAATAAGGAGGCCACTCAATGGTGAGGATATTTGAGGAAGAAGCCAAAATTTAGATTCCTGACGCTCTTGGTTCATAAGGTGTGAATTTTATAAGATGGGATCTTATTTTGAATGGAGCCTGACTCGGCAGACAGTATATCGGTGTGTCACCTTCATCGTCAGTCGTCGGTGAATTTCTTTCTTCTGAACACAAAGTTTTGTCCGAGATACTTTTCACGCACCACTGGATTGTCGGAGAGCTGTTCGCTTGTGCCCTGAAAAAGAATTTTTCCTTCAAACAGAAGATAAGCCCTGTCTGTGATGCTGAGAGTCTCTGGAGCATTATGGTCTGTAATAAGGATGCCGATGTTTTTTTCCTTCAGGCGATATACGATTTTCTGGATGTCTTCCACGGCTATGGGGTCAACTCCGGCAAACGGTTCGTCGAGCATTATAAATTTAGGATTTATG
Source organism: Muribaculum sp. (assembly GCA_023664085.1). GTDB lineage: Bacteria > Bacteroidota > Bacteroidia > Bacteroidales > Muribaculaceae > Lepagella. The sequence continues at coordinate 30,031 of JAMPGE010000010.1, forward strand.
GCCAGACACCGTGCGATTTCGGTACGTCGGCGTTCACCGCCTGACAGTTGGTCACCCAGACTTTTCCTTACTTTTTCGAGACGGAATTCGGAGATCAGGCTCTCGAGTTTCTCATGTTGCTCCTGTTTGGTGGCTGAAGTCATTTCCAGCACGGAGCGGATATTGTTTTCAACGCTCATTTTGCGAAACACTGATGCCTCCTGAGCTAAATATCCGATTCCAAGTTGAGCCCTTTTATACACCGGAAGGGATGTAATGTCGTGATCGTCAAGGAATATTTTGCCACCGTTGGGCGTGATTAGCCCTACGGTCATGTAGAAGGTAGTGGTTTTCCCGGCACCGTTGGGCCCAAGCAAACCTACGATTTCTCCCTGGGTCACGTCGATTGATACATGGTTGGCTACGGTGCGTTTGCCGTAGCGTTTTACAAGATTATCAGTGCGAAGTATGCCTTTTAGAGGCACCGACAAGGTCTCATCCGCAATCAACTCGTTGCCGTGTGAATCTTCCACACGCTCTTCGACATCAATATCTTCCACGCGCAAATCGGGCACTCTTTCATCTGTAAAGTCGGTTTGAGTATCGTCAGAGGAGTCGGCTTCTCTGGAAGAAACTGAAATGTTAAGATTTTCAAAGGCTTCACTGTGTGAAGGTTCGGTGTGCTCCGACTTGTTTTTTTTCTTGAGGAAGTTAAACATCATTCCGCAATTAGATGGAGATACAATATATATCTGAGATGAGTTTCTATTTTTCGGATGGAAGGATGGAGCGAATATAGTCGGTAAGGAGTTTTACGGCTACGAGATTATGACCGCCCTGAGGAATTATGAGATCGGCGTATCGTTTGGATGGCTCGATATAAAGTTCGTGCATGGGCTTGAGAGTCTCCTGATATCGGTCTATCACCATTTGGGGAGTACGTCCGCGTTCGATGCAATCGCGGTGAATCACACGGATAAGGCGCTCATCGGCGTCGGCGTCGACAAAAACTTTCACATCCATCATGTCGCGCAGATGTTTGTCGGTAAGTACAAGAATACCTTCCACCACCACTACTTCGCATGGTTCAATATGTACGGTCTGCTTTAGGCGGGAGCACGTGATGAAATCGTAGGTTGGCATCTCAATGGCTCTGCCCTGCCTGAGCTGTTCGATCTGGCTGGTGAGTAGAGACCATTCAATGGAGGCAGGTTCATCATAGTTCATTTTCAGGCGCTCTTCAAGAGGAATATGGGCGTTGTCGTTATAATAACAGTCCTGAGGAATAACGGCCACATTCTCCCTGGGAAGACTCTCGATTATTTTTCTCACTACAGTGGATTTGCCGGAACCGGTGCCACCGGCGATGCCAATCACTATCATTTTGTATCGGATTTATAGGTTGGGGTCTTAGTTAATATGGTTCGAATCCCCAGAAAAATAGAGTCAGTCTCATAATTTTCAAAAAAAGGGGCGAGTTGTCAATGAAGTTGTCTAAACTCATTTACGAAAGTTAAAATCAGCAGTAAATTCTTTCTTGTCATTAATCTTTGGCAATCTTTCGGGTGAATTTCCATCATCGCATCAGTCACGATGCAGGGATCGCTCCCTATTCGATGAAGAAAATTCCCTCCGAGATCTTACCAAATCTTAATAATAAAATAAGTTTAGACAACTTCAATGCAAATTTAACTAAAGCCGACCAAACGGCCAAGAAAAAATGAGACGGACTCTAAAATGAATTGGTAAAAAACACTTGATTTGTTTCCTTTGTTAGAGATATTAAGGATTAAATGTGCGTAATTAGTCTTTTTTTGATTAATTTTACAGTCTAAAACTAAGCCGGACAGAGCCGTAAATTCATCTGCGAGAGCATAGTTTATTGGAATTAAGAAATATATAACTCGAAAATGCTCGTATCATCAATAAAAACGTTCGGAAAATACTGCATATTTATGTCGCAGGTCTTTCGGGTGCCGGACAAATGGAGAGAATTTTTCAAGTCCCTCGTATTTGAAATAGGGAAATTAGGAGTGGACTCTATACCGCTTGTGATAATAATATCGATTTTCATCGGTGCCGTGATATGCATCCAAATGACTATCAATATCGTCTCTCCTCTTATACCATCCTATTCTACGGGACTTGCCACTCGCGAAATCCTTATTCTGGAATTTTCGTCCACCATGATGTGTCTGATCCTGGCAGGCAAAGTGGGCAGCAACATCGCATCCGAGATCGGTACGATGAGAGTCACTGAGCAAATTGATGCGATGGATATCATGGGTATTAAGTCAGCCAACTTCATAGTGCTTCCCAAAATAATAGGTTTTGTGCTCTTTGTGCCTATACTCTGCATCCTATCGATGTTTATGGGGCTTGTCGGCGGATGGCTGATCGCTGAATTTACCGACATGATATCTGTGGAAAACTATAATTACGGCATACAGTCCTTTTTCAACGAATGGTACGTGTGGTACGGAATAATCAAGACATTGGTGTTTGGATTCATCATTACATCTATAGCCGCGTTCTATGGATATTACGTAAAGGGTGGTGCTCTGGAAGTGGGCAAAGCAAGTACAAACGCCGTGGTATCGAGCTCGATCATTATTCTGTTGGCTGACGTTATATTAACAAAACTCCTGTTGCAATGATAGAAGCTAAACATATTTCAAAATGGTTTGACGGCCAGCAGGTGCTATACGACATTTCGGCCACAATGGAGACAGGCAAGACCAATCTCATTATCGGGCAGAGCGGATCAGGCAAGACCGTCTTTATGAAATGCCTTATCGGACTTCTTGTGCCCGAAGAGGGAGAAATCTTTTATGACGGACGCAACTTCCGCGACATGAACACCGATCAACTGAGATCATTGCGTACGGAAATCGGTATGCTTTTTCAGGGATCAGCGTTGTTTGATAACGAAACTGTGCTTGGTAATGTGATGTTTCCGTTGAAGATGTTCAGCAAGATGAATCATGCCGAACAGCTGGAACGCGCACATTTCTGCATAAAGCGTGTAGGGCTGGAAAATGCCGATGAGAAATATCCTTCGGAGATTTCCGGCGGTATGCAGAAGCGTGTGGCCATAGCCAGAGCCATCGCACTTAATCCAAAGTATTTGTTTTGCGACGAGCCCAACTCCGGCCTTGATCCCAAAACTTCGATAATGATAGATGAGCTCTTGAGCGATATCACCCACGAATACGGTATCACCACAGTAATCAACACCCATGATATGAACTCGGTGCTCGGCATTGGCGAAAACATCATTTTTATCAATAAGGGCCACTGCGACTGGACAGGCTCCGACAAGACCATATATAAGAGCCGGAGTAAGAGCCTGAATGATTTTGTGTTTGCCTCCAGGCTCTTTAAAGAGGTAAAAAAATATCTTGAATCGGCGGAAAGTACGGACTCCTAACTACACGGACGTCGTGAACTTGTCTAAAGTCAGGAAATAATAGATTGAAAGTTCAGGGTCCTGTATGTGGTGAATCATGGTATAAACCTGCGATAATTGAATTTGGAATTTATTGGGAATTTTTGTATTTTTGCAGAAAATCACTTCTATATGAAAGTAAATCAAATAATATTGCCGGGACTTATGATGTTGATGCCGTCGTTATGTTTCGGCTGGGGCCAGAAGGGTCACGACACCGTGGCCGCCATAGCCGAGCAGCATCTTACGGAAGCAACCAGACAAATGATCGATAGCCTGCTCGACGGCAAATCAATAGTGTATTATGCCAACTGGCTCGACAATGCTTCGCATACTCCGGAATATGCTTATTCCAAGACATGGCACTACAAAAACATAGATGCCGACAAGACCTATGAAAATGCTCCCGATATCAAGGAAGGCAATATCGTACAAGCCTTATATGATCAAACGGAGGTGCTTCAGAATCCCAACGCCACAAAGGATGAGAAGGCCCTGGCTCTGAAGATGGTGGTGCATTTCCTTGGCGACATCCATCAGCCCATGCATATGGGAAGACAGACAGACCTTGGTGGTAACCGACACTACGTGAAGTATTTCAAGAGCGCTACCAACCTTCACACCGTATGGGATTCCCGTCTCCCCGAATCTGCCCATAAATGGAGCTATTCGGAATGGGTGGATCAGATTGATCGAGCTACTCCTAAGGAAGCCGACTTGATAGTAAAAGGCGGCACCCCCACCTCATGGGGAAAAGAGACCTACGAGATATGCAAGGATGTTTACGCCAAGACCCCGGTTGATACAAACATAGAATACGACTATATTTCGGAATGGACTCCTACGGTGGAGACTCAGTTTCTTCGCGGCGGACTGCGTCTGGCGGACCTGCTTAATTCAGTGTTTGATCCGGCTTACATGCCCCAGAATGGATTTGTAAAGAAGTGAGTAAAAACTTCGGATATAATGATAACGAGGGCGGTGGCAATCAAAAGATGCCACCGCTTAACTTACCACGCACCCAATTGCGCATCATGACGGAAGACAACACTGTAAAGGTATTCGACCCGTTGCGCAATAAATATGTTGTCCTTACTCCTGAAGAATATGTCCGACAACATTTCGTGGCGTGGATGATCAACGATCTGGGTTATCCGGCCTCCAATATGGCTGATGAGGTGGGATTAAGAGTAAACGGCACCCTCAAGCGATGTGATACTTTGGTGATAAACCGCGACGGCTCTCCATTGATGATAGTGGAATACAAGGCTCCCGGAGTAAATATTACCCAAAGTGTTTTCGACCAAATAGTAAGATACAACATGGAACTCCGTGCCCGGTATCTCGTAGTATCCAACGGACTGCATCACTACTGCTGTGTGATCGACTATGAACACGATACGTATCATTTTATACCGCGGGTGCCCGACTATAGAGAATTAATGTTTGGCGACAACCCCAACTAACGGTGCCTATATGCCCCGCTCTATCAACTAATTTGCAACGGTCTTGGAATCTGTATTACAAAATTGATGGAACCAAATTATAATTATCTTGACGATCTGAATGAGCAGCAACGGCTGGCAGTGACTTACATGGATGGTCCTGAATTGGTGATAGCCGGTGCGGGTAGCGGTAAGACGCGTGTACTCACCTATAAGATTGTACATCTCCTGCGTCTTGGGTTTGAACCATGGCGTATACTTGCACTAACCTTTACCAATAAAGCGGCCAGAGAAATGAAGGAGCGCATCCAAAATATTGTTGGTGAGAATGTGGCCCGCAGACTTTGGATGGGCACATTCCACTCAATTTTTCTTCGTATCCTTCGCCAGCATGCCGACCGACTTGGATACAGTCCCAATTTTACTATTTATGATGCCAACGATTCCCGTTCGGTGGTGAAAATGATAGTAAGAGACCTCGACCTTGATGAGAAGATTTATAAACCGGCCGTATTATCCTCTATCATCTCCAACGCTAAAAACGCACTCATCAGCCCCGAACAGTATCTTTCCGATGTTGATTTCGCCAAAGCTGATCAAAAGGCACGACGTCCGCTCACTGGTGAGATATACCGAAGCTATTGCAATAGATGCAAAATCTCGGGGGCAATGGATTTCGATGATATCCTTGTGAATATGAATCTATTGCTGAGAGATAATCCGGATATACTGGAGTATTGTCAAGACTATTTCAAATATATCCTTGTAGACGAATATCAGGATACTAACTTCTCTCAACATTTGATTATCAGCCAACTGGGAGATAAACGACGAAAAATATGCGTGGTGGGAGATGATGCTCAGAGCATATATTCGTTTCGCGGTGCCAATATAGACAATATTCTTTCGCTCAACAGGCAGTTTCCCGACCTCCGGACGTTTAAATTGGAGCAGAACTATCGTTCCACACAAAACATTGTGGAAGCCGCCGGAAGTTTGATAGCCAAAAATTCCGCACAGATACCAAAACAGGTGTTCAGTCGTAATCCGCAGGGCGAAAAGGTAGAAGTGATTAAGACTTACACGGATATGGAGGAGGCATTTCTTGTAGCCAATATGTTGAGTCAACTTAAGATTACTCAGAGAGAAAGTTACGATAAATTCGCGGTGCTTTACCGAACAAACGCCCAAAGCCGTATCCTTGAAGAATCTCTGCGCAAGCGCAATATCCCCTATCGCATTTACGGCGGACTCTCGTTTTATCAACGTAAGGAGATCAAGGATGCGGTAAGTTACTTCCGTATTACCGTTAATCCTCACGATGACGAAGCCTTGCGGCGCATCATAAATTTCCCGGCGAGAGGAATCGGTGAGACTACGCTTAGAAAGCTTATCTCGGCAGCTTCTTCAGCAGAAGTCAGCATTTGGGAGGTGATATCAAATCTTGGTTCGTACGAGATCAACATCAATAGCGGCACTCGCAAAAAACTTGATTTATTCCGCGAATTGATTTCAACCTTTATTGCCGATAACGCCGCAGGTGCCTCGGCCTATGATCTGGGACGCCTTATTATCAATCGAACCGGTCTGCTTACAAACCTTGCGCACGACAACACACCGGAGAGTATAAGCAAGCAGGAAAACTTATCTGAATTGCTGGCCGGTCTGAAGGAATTTATAGATCTGCGAAAAGAGGAAGGTGTGGATAATCTATCAATGACTGATTTCCTTTCGGAAGTTTCACTGGCCACCGATCAGGATGTAGACACCGATGAGTCCACCTCTGAGAGAGTAAGCCTGATGACCGTACATGCCTCCAAAGGACTTGAATTCGACAATGTCTTCATTGTAGGTGTGGAGGAAGAATTGTTCCCCTCTGCTATGTCGTCCGGTTCCCCGAAAGAGATAGAAGAGGAGCGCAGATTGCTGTATGTGGCAATGACCAGAGCTGCCAAAAGATGTATCATTACCCATGCCGGCACAAGATTCCGCAACGGCCAAACCGTGTTTTCCCGTCCCTCGCGCTTTCTTAGTGATATTGATGCAAAGTATCTTAAAATGTCGAACGCCTTGGATTTGGAGCACAGCCGGTCACATAATCTGGACCTGGCTGTTAACAGATATTCTTCATCACTTGGCAACAATGATTTCGAATCAAAATCATATAGCGGAATAAGCACAAGTTCACGCAATGCCAAACGTCAGGGACTTGGCACTCCCCTCAATACGAGCGATGCACAGCGCATAGAGTCATCTGCCGACGGCACCCTTCGGGAAGGAGTCAGAATCAATCACAATCGGTTTGGCATCGGCACAGTCCGCACCATTGAGAAAGTGGGCGATGACGAGGTGATTACGGTTGACTTCGGGCAGATAGGAGTGAAACGGATCCTTCTTAAATACGCCAAATACACAATTGTAGAATAACGCGTGATATACGCACCAGTGGAATAATGATGATAGACACACCTTATTATATAGTTTACGAAGAGAAACTTCGTCGCAATCTGGAAATTATTGCCCGTGTGGAGAAAGAGGCGGGAGTAAAGATCATTATGGCTTTCAAGGCAAATGCTTTGTGGAAGACATTTCCTGTGATCTCGGAATATGTGAAGGCCTCTACTGCCAGTTCGCTTAATGAAATGAAACTCTCTCTTGAGTATCTTGGTGACGATGTGCATGCCTATTGTCCGGTATATACTGAAAAAACATTTCCCGAATTTCTGGCAGGTTGCAGTCATATCACATTCAATTCACTCTCTCAGTTTCAGAAGTTTTATCCGCAAATTCAGTACCACAACGCGTTTTCGTCTTCCGGCAAACGTAAAGTTTCGGCCGGATTGCGGGTGAACCCCCACTGCAGCATTGTGGAGACCGACATATATAATCCTTGTCTGCCGGGTTCGCGCTTCGGTGTGGATGCATCGCAGATTGGAGACAAACTGCCGGAAGGTATAGAAGGCTTGCATTTTCATGCCCTTTGTGAGAGCGACAGTCATGATTTGGAGAAACTTCTCACCTCTTTTGAAAAGCAGTTTGGCAGATATATTCCTCAAGTGAAATGGGTGAATATGGGTGGCGGTCATCTGATGACCCGTCAGGGCTATGATATAGATCATCTCATTTCGGTGCTCAGACAGTTCAAAAGCAGATATCCTCATTTAAGTGTAATCATGGAGCCGGGAAGCGCTTTCACTTGGCAGACCGGAGATCTTGTCACGAGTGTGCTCGACGTGGTGGAGAATGCCGGCGTCAGCACTGCAATCATCGACGCCAGCTTCGCATGCCACATGCCGGATTGCCTTGAGATGCCGTATCAGCCTCAGATAGCCGAAGCTCTTTCCACCGACGGCATTTCGGGCGGTCTGCCTTATCGTCTTGGCGGCAATTCTTGTCTAAGTGGCGACTATGTGGGCGATTGGTATTTTGAATCGCCGCTGAAGCCGGGAGATCAACTTACTCTGCTGGATATGAACCATTATACAACTGTTAAGACAAATATGTTTAACGGCATACAGCACCCTGCCATATGGTACCGACCTATGCAGGGGGCACCCCGTTTACTTCGTGAATTTACCTATGAAGACTATCGCGGGAGAATGGATTGACACCTTCTAAATCTTAAAATATGCTTTCTTTGGATATTCCCATTATCACCCACGAGTCAGAGGGGATCAAACGTTTGGCTTCCAACGTGTTGCCTCGGATGGAAAATGTGAGGTACATCATCTCATGGCAGAGTCATGCAGATGCTCCTATACCCTCTGAATTGATCCGTGAGGATATAGTGATATATCGTTACGATGGCATTGGACTGGCTGCCAATCGAAATAATTCAATTTCGCATTGTGATGCCGATATTATATTGATTTCGGACGATGACATCGTTTTGTTTGAAGACGGCATCCGGCAACTGAGAAGGTTTTATGAAGATAATCCAGACGCTGACTTTGTGTGCTTCAGATCATTACATGATTCTGGTGTAAGATATCCGGAAGGTAAATGTCAGTTGGATAAGAGATTGCCGAAGGGATATTCGGTGGCAAGTTTTGAATTGTCATTCCGACGCCAAACGGCCGGATGGCTTCGATGTTGTCCGGAACTTGGTCTTGGTTCCGCAAGGCTCCATGGAGGGGAAGACGAGATGCTACTTCAATCGGCCATAAGAAAGGGATTGAATTGCTGGTTCGCACCTATCACGGTTTGCGCGCACGATCATCCTTCCACCGGCACCAAAGCTCATCTTAGCAAAGAGAATATTCGTGCGGCCGGATGCGTGATAGCTTTGAATTACGGTTTATCCACCTTACTTCGTCTGCCGCTTAAAGCATGGAGAATTTCCCGGAGGCGTCAGTCTTCTTTTGGGCGTGCTCTACGGTATTTGCTTCAAGGAGGATGGGAAGCGGCAGGAGTGTTGCGCCGCAACCATGACACGTTATGGTAAAGAGGCTGAGTTCAGTGCAGGACGAAGAGAGATCACCCGACGTCTTTAGGAACTGTCATCAGAATTGAATACGTCCGGATTTGGCTTGGTCAAGCATTTTCTTGCCCGGCATAAGATATATTTCAAGCCTGCGGTTTTTATCGCGGTTTTGCATGGAGTCGTTTTTCACCAGTGGCATTTCATCGCTCATGGCATAGGAAAAGAGATAGCGTGTATCTGCTCCTGAATTGTCAAACCAGTCGAATACTGCATCCACACGATCTTCTGTGATTTCATCGCGGTATTGCTCAGATCCGGTGTTGTCCGTATGCATCACGAGCAATACACGGTACATGTCGGCGTCTCTCAGATACCGCTTGATGGGAGTAAGGTAGTCGGCGGCTGTGGCGAGCAGTTCGGTCTCGTTGGGCCCGAAGAGAAGATGAGCCGGAATGGTCACTACGAGTACTTCTTTATTCCTGTAGCTTTCTACGTTGCATTCCCCTTTTTTACCATATTTGCCGTTGAGAAGTCGATTGTTGCCTTCCTTGGCCTGAAATTTCTGCACGGTGGCCGACGCTTTGCCGAGATCTACAGAATTGAGCATCTCGATAAACGTCATTTCATCGAGTTCGTGTATACGTCCGGCGGACTCAGGAGTGTTGGACTGGGCCGAGCTCGGGACAACCGTAAGCAGCATGGAAGTGGCCAAGGCCACACATGCTATATATTTAGACAAAGTCTTCCAAAGATTCTTCATATTCAAGTTCTCCTTTCACAATCTTATCTATGTCTTTAGGATCCATAAGGATTTCGTGGTCGTTGGCCACTTCTTTTTTTACGTAGGCTGTGAGTTTCTCCGGATCAAGAAGTTCTTCATCGGTTTCATCGCTTGAAAGACTCAGATAACCGTTCTTCTCATAATAGTCCCAGATGATATCGATGATATACAGGATTTCATCATCGCTGAAATTCTTGGAAACATTTTCGCCCACGTAGTCGCGGATAAATGCTATTGCTTTATCTTCGTCGAATACATTGTTTTCGAAGTCGTTCATAGTAATTTGATTAATTATAGGTAAGAATGGTTTAATCAGAGATTATAAAAAATTTGCCGTCTTGGATTGTTTTGCCTAAAATTGAGCAACGGATTTTGGACATTCGATGCAAGCTGATTGTCTAATATCTAAAACCAATTGCGAGAATTAAAGTTCAATCAGTTAAGAGTTAAAAGATCTTCAGGCACGTCCACTTCTATCGTCCGTGTTTGTATGTCGATGGATCTGATGAAGTCGGCAGCCATAGGAATGAAAACCTGTCGGTTATCGGTTGTCTCAACTATAAGTAGCACATTTACAGTGTGGTCGTTTATATCAATCACAGTGCCTAACGGACCGAGATTCACGTCTGTCACCTTCATTCCGATGAGAGGCATAGGATCGTAAATTTCGGTTGCCTCGTCTGCCTGCATGAATTCCATGAGAGTGTCGGTCAGGGCATACACTTCTTTATTTACGAGTTTACGGGCTTCTTCCTCATTATCAATCCCTTCGATCTTCACGAGATCTGTAGTGGATCCTTTCGGCCGAATTGTTTCCGCATAGAAAGGCACGAAAATACCGTTGATATTTACTATCATCGGATTGCCTTCTTCGAAAAATTCGGAATTAATAGAAAGCATTACGTTTAATTCGCCCTTGAGACCGTGGGTCTTTTGAAACTTGCCAACCGCTTTAAGTGTTTCTTCCTTAATCATAAATCACTCCGATTTCTAAAATGATGGTAATTCAGTAAATGGCAAATTTAAAATTAAACTTTCGTGAAAGTATAATTCAATGAAGACATTTTACTTGTACGGTTATCCTTTTTAAATTTTTTATGAGACAGACCCTTTGGATGAGCTGTAAAATTCGAATCATTCGTTTAATCTATGAATCACCGCGCCAAGGCTATTGAGCCGGGAGTCGATGTTCTCATATCCACGGTCTATTTGCTCGATATTCTGAATGGTACTTGTGCCTTTGGCCGACATGGCGGCAATGAGCAGGGCGATACCTGCGCGAATATCGGGAGATACGAGGCGTGTGGCATGCAGACAATTGAATTTACCCGCACCGATCACGGCTGCTCTGTGGGGGTCGCACAGTATTATGCGGGCTCCCATGTCTATGAGTTTGTCTACAAAAAACAGTCGGCTTTCAAACATCTTCTGATGTATTAATACACTGCCGCGTGCCTGGGTAGCCACTACGAGGAAGATGCTGAGCAAATCCGGAGAAAGCCCGGGCCATGTAGCGTCGGCAAATGTCATTATCGAGCCGTCGATAAAAGTCTCGATTTCGTAGATCTCTTTCTGGTTTATGCGGATGTCATCGCCGATACACTCAATGCTCACGCCCAGTCGCCGGAATGCTTCCGGCATGATGCCGAGGTCGTTGATTCCTACATTTTTCAGTACAAGGTCTGATCCCGTCATAGCGGCCATGCCAATGAAACTGCCTACTTCGATCATGTCGGGCAAAAGAGTATGCTCAGTGCCATTAAGGGATTCTACTCCCGTGATGGTGATTAGATTTGAGCCTATTCCGTCAATGCGGGCTCCCATGTGGCAGAGCATCCGGCAGAGTTGCTGTATGTAGGGTTCGCAAGCGGCGTTGTAAATGGTGGTGGTGCCTTCTGCGAGCACAGCGGCCATTATGATGTTGGCGGTTCCTGTGATTGAGGCTTCATCGAGCAGGATATAGTTGCCCTTGAGTCTGCCTTGGGAAGTGATATGATATGTCATATCACAGTGGTTGTAATCGAAAGAGGCACCGAGTTTCTGAAGGCCAAGGAAATGGGTGTCGAGTCTGCGGCGCCCGATTTTGTCACCACCCGGTTTTGGAAGTGCTGCTTTCCCAAACCGACTCAGGAGGGCACCGATCACCATCACCGATCCCCTTAGGGATGATGCTTTTTTGCGGAAATCATCGGAATAGATGTATTCAAGATTTACGTCATCGGCTTGGAATTCAACAGAGTTGCCGTTTTTGCGGGTTTTTACTCCCATCTCTTCAAGCAGCATGATAAGATTCCTTACGTCCAGAATATCAGGAATGTTATGAATCGTTACTTTGCCGGATGTGAGCAACGTGGCACAGATCACTTCAAGAGCTTCGTTTTTAGCTCCCTGTGGGCTGATAGTGCCGTGAAGTTTGTGGCCACCTTCAACTAAAAAAATGCTCATATCAGTTTTGACTTTTTGTTTTTCTTCCCTTTGCCTGTCTTCGAGTCGGCGGAATCTTCGTATTCCGGAATGAAATAGGTGTCGGGATCAAGAAAGATTCTTCCTTTCGACATACGCTCGAGATCATGGATCACACGAGAATTTTCAGCAATCTCCGGATTTATGGCAATGAGTTGCTTTTTCATTTGGTTTACAAGTAGATAAACCATTTCTTCACGTTCTGATGACGGTTCCATTTCAGCGACGGTGTCTACCATTCTTTCAATCATTCGGCCGTAGTGGCGCATTGCGAACTTCGATTGATTATAAGGTATGCGATTGGGTTTGATATCCTGATTTTCGGGGCCGGCTACTTCGCAGGGGAAGTCAATATCAAGTTCGTAGCGGGACATGATATTGAGGTGATCCCAGAATTTGGCGTCATTTTTCTTATCGGTGATTGCCTTTGGGAAAAGGGTCTTCATGGTTTCGACTATTGAATAGGCGCAAAAAGTACGTTCCTCGCGGTCGGGAATCATTACGCAATGGTCTACCATCTGCTGTATGAGTCTGCCGTACTCCGGGAGTGGCAGCGGTTCGTTGCCTGTATTATAGGGGATAAGTTTCAGATTGTCTGAAACCGTGATATGATCGTTTGTCTCCATATAATCCTATTTTGTGTGATATTCGGAGTTTTGAGAAATGTAGAGAAACAAATTCCAGGGATATCACAATCTTCTACAAGATGCAAAGGTACATAAAAAACGCGATTTTTTATGCCCGGTGACAAGAAATATAGCAAAAAATTTTTATAATGCGGGAGTTGCTTATAAGTTTTTTAGAACTTTGTTTTTGGGAAGGGTGGCTTGGTATTCCTTGAGATATTCGGGGGTGCTGTAGGCCAGATCTAAAAAATCGTTGTTGCGGTAGGCCATCTCGGAAAGGGCTGTCATGTCCAGTGCAAGAGGCGAGCCCGTACCCAGCCATTCAAAATTGGGACGTGTGATTATATCCCGGGCCTTGGCTGAGCCATCGCCAATGCCGATAAGAGTGTGGCCGCTGTCGAGCAGATCGTCAAAAGAATTCTCATTCAGAATCATTGGTCGGGCAGGCATCACTTCTTCCAACTTGAAATTATATACCGCCGTATATACCTCCATTCGCCGGGCATCAATCATGGGTACAATCAGTTCATCGGCTGTCCACTCCATGTTTGCAAACATCGCTTTTACGGCTAATATTTTAAGAGTAGGTATGCCTATGAGTGGTATATTTTGACTGAAACAAAGTCCTTTGGCCATTGAAAGCCCGATGCGTAGTCCGGTATAACTTCCGGGGCCGATGCTTACTGCCACGGCATCCAGCATCTGTTCTTTCCTTTTCAGTTCGTCGAGACATCGTTCGATGTATTGTCCCAACAGTTCGGCATGTTTCATATCGGGTTCTGACTCTATATGGAAATCTACTGAGCCATCGCTGGTGATTGCCACCGAGCATACGTTGGAAGAAGTCTCTAAATTAAGTATAATTGCCATTTGGAATTGTAGTATGTAGTATTGAAGTGATGTGTATGAAATTGGTTTACCGTTCCGGACAAGGTTTTCTATGCTCCTACAGGGAACGAAATTTTGAAATCACGGCATCCATGCAGCGTCTTCCATCTATAGCGGCTGAGACTATTCCTCCGGCAAATCCGGCACCTTCGCCACACGGGTAAAGGTTTTTTATCTCTGGATGTTCAAGTGTCTGCTTGTCGCGAGGTATTCTCACCGGACTTGACGTACGCGATTCCAGTCCAATAAGCACCGCATCGTTGGTGAGGAATCCGCGACACATCTTTCCGAAATTGCAAAATCCTTTTTTGAGCCTTTTTGCAATAAACGGGGGAAGCAATTGGTCCATGCGAGAGGAATGAATCCCCGGCACGTAGGATGTGGCGGGAAGCGTGGAAGACTTGATGCCCAAAGTGAAATCTTTCATTCGTTGGGCTGGCGCTGATAAAGAATTGCCGGCTTCTTCATAAAATTTACGCTCCAGATCTTCCTGAAGATGCAAGAGTTGAAGTTCTCCGTATTTCTCATATTCGGGGAAGTCACCGGGTCTTATTTCAACCACCATTCCTGAATTGGCCCATCTCCCGGCTCTGGAAGAGGCTGACATGCCGTTGACCACCAGTTCATCGGGACCGCTCGCGGCAGGAACTATCACCCCGCCCGGACACATGCAGAAACTGTATACACCGCGTCCGTCGGCTTGAGTGACAAAGCTGTATTCAGCTGCCGGGAGATATGCTCCTCTGCCCTGTGGATTGTGATACTGCAGTTTGTCGATGGTACGCTGATTGTGTTCGAGTCTCACTCCCATTGCTATTCCTTTGGCTTCAATGTCGATATTCTGACTTTTGAGCATTCGGTAGACGTCGCGCGCGGAATGCCCTGTGGCCAGGATTACCGGGCCGAAATATGAATTTCCATCTGAAGTTTTCACTCCTTTGGCCTCACCGTCTTCCAAAATAATACCGGATACACATGAATTGAAATGCACCTCCCCTCCGTTAGTGATGATAGTCTCCCGGATGGATTTCACCACGTGGGGGAGTTTGTCGCTACCGATATGGGCATGGGCATCAATGAGTATGTCTTCGGATGCGCCATGCTGGTGCAATAGTTGGAGAATATCATCCACATTACCGCGCTTTTTGCTGCGTGTAAAGAGTTTGCCATCCGAGAAAGTGCCGGCGCCACCTTCTCCGAAACAATAGTTGGAGTTTGGATCTACCTTCCCATTGCGATTGAGTGCGGCAAGATCAAGTCTTCGGCTATCCACGTCTTTGCCCCGTTCGAGCACTATTGGACGCAGCCCCGCCTCCAGTGCTCGAAGAGCTGCAAACAATCCGGCCGGACCGGCTCCCACAATCACCACAGATGGAGCGTCCTCACCTACGGGTTCAAACAGGACCGGCTTGATGAGCGGCTTTACCGTACTGTCCTTTCCGGTGGCCACCCGTAAGGTTACATTGAGCATTACCGGAAGCTTACGTGCGTCGACTGATCTTTTTATGATTTTATAATCATTGATTTCATTGGCTTTCATTCCGAGTACATTGGCGATAATGCGGCGCATTGTTGCCGGGTACGGAGCGTCTTCGGGATATATTCTTAGTTGTAAATCCTGTAGCATAACGATAGAATGGCAAAACCGACATACCGCGATGCAGAGCTTCGGTTTCGACTCATAAATTTTTAACAAATTTACAAAAAAATTGCTTATGAAGCCAACGATTTGCCCGGAAGTGATGTTTTTTGTAATTTTGTGTCTGATGCAAACTTGTATGTTATGACTGATAAAGTAGCTTTTCTTTTTGATCTTGACGGTGTACTCGTGGACAGCGAGAGCGAATATACCCGTATCTGGCAACATATCGACAATATATATCCTACAGGAGTGGAAGACTTTACCAAAAAGATTAAAGGTACTACCCTGCCCCATATCCTTGACCGTTATTATCCCGACATGGATGTGAGGGCAAAGGTGGAACAACTTCTCTATGAGCAGGAGAAAAAGATGGTCTACAGATACTGCGACGGTGCAAAGCAATTGCTTGATGTATTGCATGAAAAAGGCATACCGATAGCTTTGGTCACAAGCAGTAACGACCATAAGATGCAGCATCTTTATCATGACATACCTGAATTCAGAAGCTATTTCGATACGGTGATTGACGACCATTGCGTCACTAAATCCAAGCCAGATCCACAAGGGTATCTTTTAGCGGCAAACCGTCTGAATATCAATATATATAACTGTGCTGTAGTGGAGGATTCACTGCAGGGTGTGAAGGCCGGAAGAAGTTCCGGGGCATACGTGATTGGAGACATTGGCACTCTTTCCGGTGATGTGCTCAAGCCATATTGCGATCTTCTGGTCAACAATCTCAGAGAAATAAATGTTGATAATCTGATAGAGCTACTCCAGAATCGATGAATAGAAATATACCGTTGGCTGAAAGAATGCGACCCTCCACTCTGGAGGGATATATCGGACAGGAACATCTTGTCGGACCGAATGGTGTGATTCGTCGTATGATTGAAAGCGGACGGGTAAATTCATTTATTTTATGGGGCCCTCCGGGAGTAGGTAAAACCACACTAGCCGGAATTGTGGCAAAAAGCATTGAGGCTCCTTTCTTCACGCTGAGTGCCGTCACCAGTGGTGTGAAAGACGTAAGAGACATAATAGACCGGTGCCGAAAGGAATCACAGAGTGTCTTTGCCAAGACTCGTCCGATTCTCTTTATTGATGAGATCCACCGCTTCAATAAATCGCAGCAGGACTCCCTTTTGGGAGCGGTGGAGCAGGGCGTGCTTACATTGATAGGGGCTACCACCGAAAATCCCAGTTTCGAAGTGATCCGTCCTCTCTTGTCGCGTTCGCAGGTCTACACATTGCAACCGCTCGATGCTTCCGGACTCGAACGGCTGATGCATCGTGCCATCGAAGAAGATCCGATTCTCAAAGAGCGCCACTTTGATATTCAGGAGACCACAGCACTTTTCCGTTACGCAGGAGGAGACGCGCGCAAATTGCTGAATATTATTGATTTGGTGGAGCAGTCTACGCCCGATGGAAACTCCGTGGTGATAAATGACGAGAATGTGATAAACTCGCTTCAGGAGAATCCCGCGGCATATGATCGCAATGGCGAGATGCACTACGATATAATTTCAGCCTTTATCAAATCCATACGCGGTTCGGATCCTGACGCTGCCCTTTATTGGCTTGCAAGGATGGTGGCGGGCGGCGAAGACCCTGCTTTCATAGCACGCAGGCTTGTGATTCTGGCCAGTGAGGATATTGGCCTTGCCAATCCCAATGCGTTGCTTCTTGCTAATGCCACCTTTGATGCATTGCAGAAGATCGGATGGCCCGAAGGGCGTATAGTGCTTGCCGAATGCGCCGTATATCTTGCCACTTCCGCCAAAAGCAACTCCTCTTATATGGGTATTGCAAACGCATTGGAAGAAGTGGCAAAGACGGGGAATCTGCCGGTGCCACTGCATCTGCGCAACGCTCCTACCAAACTTATGAAAGAATTGGGATATCATGATGGGTACAAATACGCTCACGATTACGAGAATCACTATGTAGCCCAGCAATATCTACCCGACGGAGTGTCGAATTCTCAATATTGGAGGCCTCAGGAAAATCCCGCTGAAATAAAAATGCAGCAGACTCTTGCTGCAATGAAGGGAACCCGAGGACAGTCGGATGTCTAAAAGTTGCAAAATATCCTAATAAACTTGAGGTATAAACTTATAAACACATAAGCCGTTAAATTTCGGTTTTTCCGAAATTTAACTTAACTTATGAGGCGCATGAATTCTTCCCGAAGGGAAGGGTCAATATCGAATTTGCCTGAATAGTCTATGGTTACAGTATCGGAGTCTTGTTTTTCCACACCTCTCATCTTCATGCAAAGATGTTGGGCTTTACACATTACGATCACTCCTTCATTGGGCAGAGCCTCGGATAGTAAAGAGCACACTTCCTGAGTGAGGCGTTCCTGCACCTGAAGCCTGCGTGCAAAGCAATCCACTACACGTGCAAGTTTGGAAAGACCGATCATTTTGCCCTTGGGAATATATCCCACGGATACTTTCCCGAAGAAAGGAAGGATATGGTGCTCGCACATGCTGTAGAATTCTATATCCTTAACGATTACCATACGCGATCCCTCATGTTGGAAAATCGCTTTACGTGCTATTTCCTTGGGGTCGAGTCTATAACCTACCGTAATATCAATTAAGGCTTTGGCTGCTCTCATCGGAGTCTTCTTCAGACCTTCCCTTTCGGGGTCTTCGCCGATTAGGCGTAAAATCTCTTCATAATGGGAAGCTATTTTTCTGGTGAGTTCCTCTTCATGAAGTTCTTTGCGTGACATGTCTAAATAATTTATAGTCTCACAGATGGGTAAGTATTGGAAAAAGCACTCTTACCCTTTATCGTAAAATAATCACTTGGCTTTTCACCACTCTCATTTCTCCGGCAAACGCCGGGAAGGCGCGTTTGAGTTCCTGCATGGCTGCGGTAGCTTCGCTTTGAGTGCGGAAGTTACCTATTCTTGTGTACCAACTCGGAGAAGATGAGAAGGTATAAATCTGTCCTCTATATTTCGGAAACTTGGCGGCGATAGCATTACCCCGAGCTTTTGCTCTGGCCTGAAGTGTGCCTTGGTTATGGCTGTCGTTAAACACTTGAATCCGGAAACCGTTCATTTTCCCGGTCCTGACTTTGGTGGGTTGGGATGTATGCTGTGTTGCCTTTTTGGGAGCTGAAGGAGTCTGAAAAATTCGATCCGCTATGTTTTCAGGTATATCGAAAGTCACGTTGCCTTCCGATTCTTCTTCAATGCGCTGAAGCATCTGGGGCGTAGTAGCCGTAGATTCAGAGGAATTAACGGTTTGACCGAATAGGCAAACCGGAGCAGCCAGCCATGTCAAAAGACATATGACCAGAAGTTTGGCCAATTGAGTATGTGAAGTAAGAGAATGTTTCATTCCTGAAAGGTTTACGGGAAGTGACTATTATGAGACGGGCTCTATAAGATAATGATTCCCGGAGAGACGAGAATACTCTCCGGGATATGGGGAGGATCTATTGATTAGTCGAAAGCCTCGATTATTCCCATGAATGAATCAGCTTTGAGGGCAGCGCCACCGATAAGACCACCGTCTACGTCGGGCTTGGAGAAAAGTTCCTTGGCGTTGGATGGTTTGCAGCTGCCGCCATAGAGAATGGAACAGTTGTCGGCCACTTCTTTGCCATACTTGTCTTCAATGACTTTGCGGATATTGGCGTGCATATCCTGAGCCTGTTCGGCAGTAGCGGTTTTGCCCGTGCCGATAGCCCACACGGGTTCGTAAGCCACAACGATTTTGGCGAAATCTTCAGCTGAAAGATCAAAGAGCGCCTCCACCTGAGCCTTTACCACCTCGTTGTACGTGCCGTTTTCGCGCTCTTCGAGCACTTCTCCCACACAGAAAATGGGCTTAAGATTATTGGCGAGTGCCATACGGGTCTTGGCCAGAAGCTGCTCGTTGGTCTCCCCGAAATATTGACGGCGTTCGCTATGGCCGAGTATTACGTGAGTGGCACCTGTGGATTTCACCATGGCTGCACTCACTTCTCCGGTGTATGCACCCTTGTCGTGTTCGGAGCAGTTTTCGGCTCCCAGTCCGATGATGGCCGGGTCGATTACTGCATTGACGGAAGTGAGATGGGTGAACGGTACGCATATCACAACGTCGCAATTCACTTTTTTGTCTTTGAGTGCTTCGTTGATGTCATTAGCGAGTTCCACTCCTTCATCAAGAGTGGTGTTCATTTTCCAATTGCCTGCAACAATATTCTTTCTCATTGTATCTTAAGATTTTAATGAAAAAATATACCATAGCCATCCTCTTGTTTACACGATTAATCCACAGTAAAAGTGCGGAAAAGGGGGGGCAATAATAAATTCTTTCCTGTTAGTAAGAAGCAAAATTACAAATTATAATCCAAACCGCAAAGTTTTGGACCTGCTCTTCCCAAATTTTATACATGTGTTTTAACATATTTTAGTTGAATATGGCAAGGGATTTGTTTTTTATTTTAATTATAACTAATTTTGAAAGTTGAGGGTGCAGGAATCTGTTTGTTTTCTCCCCCGTTTTGTCTTGACTCTATGAAATTTAATCTTACCTCAGAATATTTTCCCACCGGTGATCAGCCGGAAGCAATCGCCGAGCTTGCTCAGGGGGTGGAAAGCGGACAGCCGTATCAGACACTTTTGGGAGTGACCGGATCGGGAAAAACTTTTACGATGGCCAACGTGATTCAGAAAGTACAACGCCCCACGCTGATTCTTTCCCACAACAAGACGTTGGCCGCACAGTTGTATTCGGAGTTTAAAAATTTTTTCCCCGATAATTCCGTGCAGTATTTCGTGAGTTATTATGACTATTATCAGCCTGAGGCTTATATCCCCGGGTCGGATAAGTATATCGAAAAGGATCTTGCCATCAATGACCAGATAGAGAAACTTCGACTTGCCACTACTGCAGCCCTGCTATCCGGACGCAGAGACGTGATAGTGGTGTCGTCGGTGAGCTGTATATACGGTATGGGCAATCCCGAGGATTTCTCCCAGAGCGTGGTTCGTATTCAGGTGGGCCAGCGGGTCTCGCGCAACGCTTTTCTCCGCGACCTCGTAAATTCCCTTTATTCCCGCACTGAGACCGACCTTAATTTCGGACAGTTCAAGGTGAAGGGAGACACGGTGGATATTAAACTTTCTTTTGAAGATATCCAGCTCCGCGTGATCTTCTGGGGCGACGAGATTGAGAAGATCCAGACAATAGATCCACAGACCGGACTTGTGATAACCAGCCTGGACGGTTTTAATATTTATCCGGCCAATATTTTTGTTACCACTCCCCAGCGCACGGCTTCAGCCATCGATCAGATTTCGCTTGATTTAGGCGCGCAATGTGAATTTTTCTCCAAAGAAGGACGCTTGCTTGAGTCGCAAAGACTGCGCGAAAGAGTGACCTATGATCTGGAGATGATCAAAGAATTGGGCCATTGCAGTGGTATTGAAAATTATTCGAGGTATTTCGACGGACGCGAACCCGGTGCCCGCCCTTTCTGTCTGCTGGATTATTTCCCGAAAGATTTCCTTACCATCATTGATGAAAGCCATGTCACTCTTCCCCAGATTCGCGGTATGTATGGCGGTGACCTTTCCCGCAAAATGAATCTTGTGGAATACGGTTTCCGCCTTCCTGCTGCGCTCGACAACAGACCGTTGAAATTCGATGAGTTTGAAAGACTCACTCCGCAGGTGATATATGTCTCGGCCACGCCGGGTGATTACGAACTCCAGAAAAGCGAAGGCATATTCACTGAGCAGATAATCCGGCCCACCGGTCTGCTGGATCCTGAGATAGAGGTGCGTCCGTCGATGAATCAGATAGACGACCTGATGGAAGAGATTAGGATGCGTACCGAAGCCGATGAACGGGTATTGGTGACCACACTCACCAAACGTATGGCAGAGGAGCTCAATGATCATTTCCTGAAATGGGGACTCCGCTGTGCATACATTCACAGCGATGTCGACACATTGGAGCGTATCCGCATTCTCGAGGATCTTCGCGAAGGTCTTTACGACGTATTGATCGGCGTGAACCTGCTTAGAGAGGGACTTGATTTGCCGCAGGTGAGTCTTGTGGCCATTCTCGATGCCGACAAAGAGGGATTTCTTCGAAACCACAGGTCATTGACCCAGACGGCCGGACGCGCCGCACGCAATGTCAACGGCAAGGTGATAATGTATGCCGACAAAGTGACGGAATCCATGCAGCGTACCATTGATGAGACCGAACGCCGACGTGAGAAGCAGAAGAAATACAATGAGGCTCACGGCATCATCCCCACTCCTATCGTGAAGAAGCCGAAGAATGATCTTGTAGACCATTGCGACACGGATGCTCCCCAGAAGGAATCCCAGCGTCCGCAGCGGTTGGCGCCTTCTTCACGTGCATCGCATTCTGCGCCTGCAACTCATGCCCCGCGACCCTATATCGAAGAAGAGCGGAAAGTCAGTGTGGCTGCAGATCCCGCATATGAGATGATGACTCCTCAGCAGCTTGAGTCAGCCATCGAAAAACTGCGGAGAGATATGGTGGAAGCCGCAAAACGCACCGACTTTATCCAGGCCGCTCAGTATCGTGACGAGATGCTTGCCCTTCAAGAACTTCAAGCCAATAAATAAGGATGACAATCAACAGATATCCCTCCCGCGACAGATTCCTTCCCACCACAGCCGACGAAATAAAGGCTCTTGGATGGGATCGTCCGGATATTATACTTTTCTCAGGCGATGCATATATTGACCATCCCTCTTTCGGAGCCGCTGTAATAGGGCGATCTCTTCAGGCTGCCGGCTACAGAGTAGCGATTGTGCCCCAACCTAACTGGCGCGATGATCTTCGCGATTTTCGCAAACTCGGCAAGCCAAGGCTCTTCTTCGGAGTGTCGGCCGGAGCAATGGACTCTATGGTGAATCATTATACGGCGGCCCGACGCCTTCGTCACGACGACGCTTATACTCCCGGCGGCCGTCACGGCGCTCGTCCGGATTATCCCACTATAGTCTACTCCAAGATCCTAAAGGATCTATATCCGGATGTGCCGATAGTGGCCGGTGGTATCGAAGCCTCCATGAGAAGAGTGTCGCATTATGATTATTGGCAAGACAGGTTGCTCCCCTCAATCCT
Organism: Muribaculum sp.; assembly: GCA_023664085.1. Classification (GTDB taxonomy): domain Bacteria; phylum Bacteroidota; class Bacteroidia; order Bacteroidales; family Muribaculaceae; genus Lepagella. Next base: position 52,850 of record JAMPGE010000010.1, read on the forward strand.
TTCGGAGGCGCAAGCCGACATGATTGTGTACGGTATGGGAGAAAAGGCCACTCTTGAGATAGCCCGTCGTCTCGATGCCGGAGAGGATATCCGGGAGATTAGGGATATTCCTCAGACTGTTTTTTTTACTGATGAAAAGCCCGAAGCCGACTCCATTATTCTTCATTCCTTCGAAGAATGCCTCGACAGCAAACGCAGGCAGGCGGAAAATTTCAAAAGTGTAGAGACTCAGTCAAACATGATGCATGGCAAGGTGATGTATCAGTCCACGGGCCATCGCCTCATACGCCTTAACCCAATGTATCCGCCGATGACTACCGCGGAAATCGATGCATCGTTCGACCTTCCTTACACACGACTCCCACATCCGCGCTACAAAGGCAAGACCATACCGGCATACGAGATGATCCGCCATTCCATATGTATGCACCGCGGATGCTTCGGCGGGTGTGCTTTCTGTACCATCTCTGCTCATCAAGGTAAATTTATAGCGTCAAGAAGCAAAGAGTCGATCCTTAAGGAAGCGCGACACGTGACGCAGATGGAAGATTTCAAAGGATATATATCCGACTTGGGGGGACCATCCGCCAATATGTATGCCATGGGAGGCCGCGATCGCAGTTTATGCGAAAAATGCCGCAGACCATCCTGCCTGCATCCTTTGCCTTGTAAGAATCTCGACAACGATCATCGTCCCCTTCTGGATATTTATAGGTCCGTGGATGCCCTGCCGGGGGTGAAAAAGTCTTTTGTGGGCAGTGGAGTAAGATACGATTTATGTATGGCCCGCAATGAAAGCCAGGACGTGAACCGGTGCAACGAAGAATATATGCGTCAACTTATCGGCAGCCACGTGAGCGGTAGACTTAAAGTGGCTCCGGAGCATACATCCGACTCTGTGCTCTCCATAATGCGCAAACCGTCCTTCTCTCTCTTCTATGAATTTAAGAAGAAATTCGATCGGTTTAACAAAGATGCAGGACTGCGCCAGCAGATCATACCCTATTTCATTTCATCTCACCCCGGATGCAGAGAGGAAGATATGGCCGAACTGGCGGTGATCACCAAAGACCTTGATTTTCATTTGGAGCAGGTGCAGGACTTCACTCCCACTCCCATGACACTCTCCACGGAGATATACTACACGGGGATCAATCCTTACACCGGGGAGAAGGTATTTACGGCTCGTACTGCCGAACAAAAGCAGTCACAACGGAGATTCTTTTTCTGGTACAAACCCGAGGCGCGGCGAGAGATTACAGACCGGCTCAATCGCCTTCATCGGCCGGATCTTATAGAGCGCCTGTATCCGAAGAGTCATAATTCCCCCCGCTTTTCCTCTCAGTCTCGACAAAGACCTGACGATTCACGTCTGCGTCCTCAGAATCGTAAGAAGAATAGGTACTGACGGGTTTCAGGCGCAGTAAGCGTGTACCTGGTGGTATGTAGCCTTTGATTTTCCGCCAGAAGTACAACCCGACAAGAGGCACTGCCACCCCGGCGATGGAATAAAGCACCCAGAAGAAATCGGTGTTGTTGTAATGTATCACCATATGGCAGCCGATTTGTTCGAAGTCCAGATCGTACCATTGGATTTTCATCAGGCTTACAAGCTTGTAGGAGATGATGTGGAATATGAAGACGTAGAGAGTATTCTCACCTATGAATATCATTAATCTTCGCAGACGGGAGTCTTTCCCGTCTATTTTTTTTGCGGCGTAGTGTACAAACAGCCAGCCGATGATTCCGGTCAGTGGCAATGACCAAAGATCGCGATAGGAGCCGCCGTTGTTCATGCCGGAGAGATGGAGCCATGCAGTCCCGCAAAGAAGCAGGAAATATAATGCGAACAGACCCCAATGCTCCTTGATGCGGGGTTCGTATTTGCGATAGAGCACTCCGATGCCGAAGAAAAACACCCCCCACGTCTCTCTCCATCCCCCGTTGGGTATGGCTGAGATTTTCACTGAAGAAAAAATGTGGAACGCGGTGAATGCCACGGCTCCTATGCATATCAGGGCCACACTGCAGCTATCGTTGAGCCGGGTGCGGCTATCGATAAGTTTGTAGAGTAGCATGAAAATAATACTGGCAAGCATCAGACCTCTGAAAAACCAAAAAGCTCCGGCCATAAACTCATCGTAACCGCTCATGGACGTAAAGATCTGCACCGCACGCTGTGCCATATCATGCAGGGAATAGGGATGCGTCACTCCCCCGGTCCAGTTGCCGTAAGTCTCGTTGAGGATTCCGAAACGGTGCCATACGTTGTGAAGCAACAGAAACACGAGCGACCATTTCAGAAAAGGCACGTACAGCCCTTTTACCCGCTTGGAGATAAATGTCCAGGGATCCGAAAGGTATCTTCTCGAAAAGAAATAGCCTGCCGCGATAAAAAACAACGGCATATGGAAAGTATAGATAAAATTGGTGATATACCAGGGAGCTTCGGCATGGCCGATGACCATTAGAATGATGCCGATCCCCTTCATAATGGAAATTGTATAATTGCGCGTAGATACCATAAAAAAAGATAATGACTGCAAAGCTACCAATAATTTTTTGATCCGGCAACAAACTTAACGCTTCCCATCAACCGTAAATCACCAACCATCAACTTTATAGGTAAAACAGAAAATATATGCACATTTTATGAAAAATCCTTTTAGTTCA
>JAMPGE010000011.1 GCA_023664085.1 Muribaculum sp.
TTGACTTTCAAGACAAGTTATTTTATGGTTACAAATTATAGGAAAATTCAGAAAGATTATAGTCATCGACGGCCAATGGGCATACATCGGCTCCGCTAACCTCACCGGAGCCGGAATGGGTATGAAAAGTCCAACCCGGCGCAACTTTGAAGCCGGCATCTTCACAGACGCTCCAGCTCTTGTTGAATCAGCAATGGAACACTTCGACAGCGTATGGCGCGGCGAATATTGCAAAAAATGCGGTCGCCGCCAATACTGCACCGACCCAATCAAATAGTTTGCAATTGATTTCCAAAGAATTAAATCTTCCCGGAAATTTCAAGGTCGGTGATGGAGTGAGCTGTAATGTAGAGGTATAGTGTAGTAACGATTCGGGAAGAAGCTATGATTTCTTCTTCCGAAGCATTGGGTGTCACATGGCTTTCGTCGTTGCGCATATTGCGCATGGTGTCGAGATAGCCATACATGCGCTGATATTTTTTGCGCTCCTTGAATTTGAGGGATTTCAGTTCCTCAAATGCAAAGATGCAGTCGGCAAGCGACGGAGTCCTCTCAGGGTCGCGGGTATTTTTCAATTCTTCACCATGAATAAGCCAATAAAGTTTCTTCAGGTAAGTTTCAAATTTGGTGAGGATTGTGTTGAAATGCCGGCGACGGTCAACCAGTGTCAACTTCTTGTCATTGAAGAGACGGTTGAATGAATCCACGAGCAGGTCATTCGCTCCGTCAAGACTTGGCAGCGATTTCGCCTGAAGAATCTTCACGAAAACATCAATAACTTCATTGAGCGAACGAAGTCCCGGAAAGTCAGCAAACTCATCGCTGAAGTTTATATACAAGGCCTTTTTGAAAGCCTCCGGGTCGAAAATCAAAGGGGCATCACGGAAATGGTCATAGAGAGCAGCTGCCATCTGCGACATAATCTGACGATATTTTTCACCATTGTCAAACAATGCTTTGAACGCCTCTGTCTGCTCCTCATACAGTGTGGTGGCAACATCATCAAACACACCTGGGAATACGGCTTCCATGAATTGCTGCTTACCGTTGTTATTGGCTTTCTTTGATAGTTTTTTCGCCTCTTTTGCCGTAGTCAGACGGTTCACGATTGCCTCGACAATGACTCTGTCGGCCTCTGAGAAATCTCCTTTATACAGAAGGTTGATTTTGTCAATGATATTTCCGAGAAGGTCGCGCTTGACCACAGGCTGGAAGCCTGTGCTACTTGATTCCCCTTTTACTGTCTTGTTTCCTTCCAAAGTAATGGCTACAGTCTCGCCCTGCTTGAACTGAGAGTTGACAAGCATTATTTTCTTGGAGAGGTCGGGCTTTTCGTGTGGTGTTTTCGGCAATAGCTTATATAGAGTGTCGGCAAAGATGTATGCCTTATATAGGGGACGGTCGAAAGTACGGGCAATCTGTGCCATGTAGGAATAGAAACGCACAAAATTCTTTATTTTAGAGCGTAATTCAAAACGTTTCTCCTCCTCCAGCGCATCAAACCGAGACATTATAGGCTTGAAGAAACCCGACAAAGCTGCCAGAGCATTCTTTTTGCCCTTGTACTTTTTGTAAATCTCGTAAAAATCTTCCTCCTCTTTTTCGCTCCAGATGTGATACTGCGCAATATCCTTGCGGAAGCGATATACATAGTTAACATCCACCGGTTCTACAAGATCAGTACCCGTATAGAATGGTTCAAAAGCTTTCTTAATTTCATCGGCAGTGTTGGAGAAGTCGAACACGAAGGTATCTCTCTTCAGTTTTTGCCAACGGTTTAGGCGAGACAGTGTCTGGACTGCCTTTACATTCTTCAGCCGTTTATCAACAAACATCGTGTGCAGCTTTGGTTCGTCAAAACCGGTCTGATATTTATCGGCAACTATAAGCACGTTGTAGAGATCGCTTGCAAAATAGAGTGGTAAGCGTTCCTCGCTGATTCTACGTTCCGGAGTGGAGTTCAGTTGTGATTCGGTATAAGTCTCGCCTCCTAATTCAAGTTTGCCGGAGAAAGCCACAAGAGGCCTTATGTCGTCATACTCCTTACGTTTGCAATACTCTTTCATGGCGAGATAATAGCGCAGAGCGTGCGCACGGCTTGCGCAGACAATCATTGCCTTTGCTTCTCCATCCATCCGCTGAAGTGTAACCTCGCGCATCTTTCCAACCATTATCTCAATCTTTTGGTCAATTACATGCTGGTGGTTATCGTGAAATGCCTTTATTGCCCTCGTTGCCGGAGTCTCTTCGTAGTCGGGATTCTCCGCTATATTTTTTGCTATCTCGTATGCTGTGCCGATAGGGGTGAAGTTCTGCAACACATCTTTGATGAATCCTTCCTCGATGGCCTGCTGCATTGAATATATGTGATATGGTTTGTGCTTCATCTTGCCCGGATTTTCGGGGTCGGGATATGGAATGCCGAAAGTCTGCAATGTCTTTGGCTTGGGTGTGGCTGTGAAAGCATAGAAAGAGATATTGCCATGCTGTCCTTGCCTGAGGAGGTCTTCCATCAGGGCGTCCTTCTCTTTTTCAAGCTGTTCCACCTCCTTATCTTCTATCTCGGCAAGTTCGCGCAGAGCCTCTTCAGTGTCGGCAAGCGCTGCTTTGGTTTTCTCCGCGTTCTTTCCGCTCTGACTGCTGTGGGCCTCATCGACAACAACGGCATACCGGCGGCCGCTCTGACTGCCAACCTTATCGTAGATATATGGAAAACGATGCAGTGTGCAGATTACTATACGGGCATTGCCGTCGCGGATTATGTCGCCGAGTTTCGACGACGGGTCGCCATCCTTTATCACCTCCACCTGTCCGAGACGGTGGTCGAATCCGAGTACTGTGTTCTGCAACTGTTGATTAAGCACACGGCGGTCAGTAATAACAAAAACAGTGTTGAACACATCCTTTTGGTCGGCGTCATGAAGAGAGGCAAGACGATATGTAAGCCATGCAATTGAATTACTCTTGCCCGATCCTGCGGAGTGCTGTATGAGATAGTTGTGACCTGCGCCATTGGCGGCGGTGTCTTCCGTCAGTTTCTCGACCACGTCAAGTTGATGAAATCGGGGGAAGATTATCTTGGTTGATTCCTCCTTTATTTCCTTCTCCTTACCATGCTTGTTGACAACAATTTTTATTTTCTCCTCTTTCTGAACGGAGATATAGCGTTGCAGAATCGAGAGAAGCGCATCACGTTGAAGCACCTGCTTCCAAAAGTAATCCGTAACATATTCACCTTCCGGCACTTCAGGATTGCCGGCACCGCCGACATTCCCGGCTCCATTGCTCCCTTGGTTGAAGGGTATAAAGAAAGTCTTCTCTTTTTGCAATTGGGTGGTCATGGCAACCTCATAAAGGTCAACACCGAAATAAGCGAGTATGCGGTTGTTGAAATGGAAGAGGAACTCGTTTGGTTCGCGGTCTTCCATCCACTGACGTTTGCTGTCCTCTACGCTTTGTCCGGTAAGCTGATTTTTCAGTTCAATGACCACAACGGGGATACCGTTGAGCATCAGCACTATGTCAATGGTGTTATGATGCTTTGATGAATATGAGAACTGCCGGATTACGTGCAGACGATTCGCCCGATACTTACGCATAAGGTCTTCGTTCAGTTCAGAAGCCGGAGCGAAGTATGCGATGCGAAGCTTAACGCCACGGTCATCAATACCATTGCGAAGCACATATATAAGTCCGTATCGGGATATATCGTCTTGAAGCACCTTGTAAAACTGGTCGGCTGCTTCATCAGCACCGTATATTTTCTGATACCGCGCCCACTCTTTGGGTTGGGTTTCAGATATAAAGTCGCGGAGCACAGTCAAATCAATGGCCGCGTCTTTGTTATATGTCATCTGGAAGCCACGCTCATAGCCGCCCTCGTCAAGAAGCCAGCGTTCGATGTCCTCCTCAAAGTTCTTCTCAAGTAATGCGGGCGTCCCGCCTGCTCCATTATCAACTTTGCTCATATCCTCCATGTAATACCTCCTTGTCTTATATTCTTTCCAATATAGTTTTTAACATTCTCATAATGTTGTGCATCACGAATAATTCTATCATAAGACTCTTCCGCCCAAACTTTGCCGTTATGACCTGTGATTTTGTTTATTTCATGTGCCACAAAGCTCTTTATTGAATGCATTATTACCGAGAGTTTTTTCCCTTCATAAGGCTCGATCATCAAATGAACATGATTCGACATCACCACATATCCGTGCACCGAACAGCGAGTTCCATCATAAAACAAAATCGCCCTTTCCACAATATCCACCACGTTACTATTCCTAAGAATACACGAACCATAGTTGGCATCAAGCCATTTATCAATGCGTTGGCTAAATAGCTTGTGATATTCCAATTGTAACTCTTGAGTGAGTGGTTGAGGATGTTCCGACATCCATTTATCTTTTTCGGCTCTCAATTGTTCCAGTTTTGATTGGGGCAGTGAGTCACCCAAACGGAATGTCACAAAATAAATCTTTCCTTCCTGAGTCCAGTGGGGCAGATTGCGCACTTTTATGTTTACCGGAGAAGTGGGATCGAAATATTTATCGCTCATATGATTGTTTTTACAGACTTGTTGTCACAGGCTGGAAGCCTGTGCTACATGGGTTTTACCGGTGACGGCTTCGAAAATAATACTCTGACGATATTGTTTCAGGGTCTCAATCTTCTCTTGCTTTACCTTTATCAATTCGTCAATCTCTGCACATTTTGCGTCGAGATATGTCGCAATCTCCTTTTGCTCAGAAAGTGGTGGGAGAGGGATTCTGACGGACTTTAAATTCTCTTGGGTAAGGTGAGGTACTCCCATACCATTTTTTAGGAAGGACACATTATTTTGAAATGGTGTGCTTAGGAAAAAATAGTAAAGGTAGGAATAAAACAATTTGCCGAACACCGTAACGACACCAAGCGATGAGTTGACGGTTGCTTCACCTAAAGGCATAGAATCCACTCTCGCGCATTTTCCGATGCCCGCACCATCTTTTACAATGAGAATGTCGTTTACAGAAAGTTTTATTTCTGGTGACTCATCATATCGTATTTGGTTTATGAAATTCAGATTTTCCCATCGCAACTGATTGTTTATGATATTAAATGCTGAGAGAAATGGATAACCATCCTCTACATATTCCTCGGCCTTCAGACCTCTCCAACCCAATCTCGCCCTAAGGTAAATGAGCTTTAATAGATTGGCCTCTTTCCAATTGTCAGGAATGTAATCTATACCATCAACAGAAGTTTGTTTGGTTGAAATATCTGGATTGAGGCCGTGGGTGACGGCTTCGGTGATGACGGCTTGGCGGTAGGCTTCAAGGTCGGAAATCATCTGTTGCTCAACATCAATCAACTCGTCAATCTCTCCGCACTTTGCGTCAAGCCACGCTGCTATCCGTTCCTGCTCTGTGAATGGGGGAATTGGCAATTTAAAATTTCTAACAGCAGTCGCAGTTATTAGTGGTTGAGCATTAGAAGTGTTTAATTCATCCAACTTTGCAGCCGTTAATGTATAATATAGCCATTTAAGCGAATGTTTTGTGTAGACAACCAAGGCGTTATCGGTGGCCCAGGATTTCCCATCATTGAAAAAAACTTGCCCACAACTACCCACTCGGCCAATAAAAAGACAATGCTCATGATTATATGACTTTGTATATCCAATCTTTGATCCTCCACCGTAAACTGGGAATCCCTCGTCTTTCATTTTCTCTTTTGATAAGGCATCTCCCGAACAAAGATTGGAAAATATAAATTTGGAGGGTAAAACCTCCCAGTGTTCTGGAATAAGTCCAATCCAAGGGATGCTGCTGTCTTTGAGTTTTGTTTCCTTCATGGCATTTTGTTTTGTGCAAAGCGTGACAACTTGTCACGCTTTGCACTATTAAATGGGGTACAATTTGTATCCCGGTTAAATAAACTGACATCACTTCTTATCATCACTTCCCTAAGATTTTGTTCATCAACTCATGTTCACGCTCTCCGAGGGTGCGGAAATGCTCGAAGATTTCGGCGGCAGGGCGTGGTGCCGCGTAGCGATAGAACTCACGGGTGAAAGGTATTTCGTAGCCAATTTTTGTTTCCGCCTCATTATACCAGAAGTCGGGAGCGTATGGACGCACATTGGCTTCAAGGAATTCTTCGGGATCAGTTTTCCACGGTATTATTTCGGAGTCTTTCAACTCCGGGTCGGGTGCAATGCCACTATCCATCTTGGTGGGCTTTATCCGGCACTCCATCTTTTGGTCGGGATCCTTGACACCAAAATAATTGCGAATCAATGCCACCTTGCCTTGTGGTATCTTGATTTTTGCTTTCTCAAACTCGTAGAAGAATGAGAAGTCAGGGAAAGCGGGATTCCCTTTCGGAAAGAGTGACTGCCAGTATTCGGCGAGCTTTTTAAGCAATGGGCGGTCAGCGGCTTTTACACCCATTGCTTCACATTTCTCCTCGGAATATTCAATCTTGTCGTAGCTAAGTCGCAAAGGGCGATAGGTAAAAACCTTGCGGTATTTGAAATCATCTGTATCTTTGATGCGACTCTCCACGCGGATGTCGCCATCCTCATATTCCCGGTTGGCAAAATCCTTATATGCCCGGACAATCAGAGCGCGACAACGGTCGGTTATCTCAACACGTTTATTGCCAAGGCTCTTGCGGCGCTTCTCAAAGCATTGACTTGCATCAATTAGCTGCACCTTGCCACGACGATCCTCTGATTTTTCTTTGGATATTATCCAAATGTATGTTGCAATGCCTGTATTATAAAAGAGGTCGTTGGGGAGTTGAACGATGGCGTCGAGCCAATCGTTTTCCAGCAGAAAGCCACGGATGCTGCTCTCACCACCTCCGGCATCTCCTTTGAACAGCGGTGAGCCGTTCTGGATTATTGCCATGCGCCCCGTATCCTTAAGTTTCGACACTCCATTGAGAGTGAAAAGCATCTGGCCATCGCCTATGGCAGGGAGACCGGCGGCGAAGCGGTCGCCTTCGCCTGTCTCTTTCTCAACTTGCGTCTTGGATGTTTTCCACTCTATGCCAAATGGAGGATTGGAGATGATATAGTCAAACTCATAACCTCGGAATTGGTCGTTGCCGAGAGTGTCGCCTTGACGCATATTGTCGGCGTTGCCTCCTTTGATGAGTGTGTCAGCCTTTGCTATGGCGAAAGTCTGATTGTTAAGTTCCTGCCCATGAGAAGTTATATCCGCCTCAGAATCGAGCAGAAGTAACCGTTCGGTCAGACACCCAAGCATCTGGGATGTTCCCATGGCCATATCGTAAATATCGACGCTCACCCCTTCCTCTGCAAGTTTCTGTTCATCTCCGGAAATAAGAATATCCGCCATTACATAGATTATATCGCGTGCGGTGAAGTGCGCTCCGGCCTGTTCGTCGTAGCTCTCGGAAAATTTACGGACAAGTTCTTCAAAGATATACCCCATATCGACAGATGATATACGGTCACTGCCAAGATATGCCTTGTCGCTGTTGAATTCCTTAATGATAAGGTAGAGCAATCCATTATCCTCAAGTTTGTTTATTTCCTTGTCAAATTCAAAACGGCGGATTATGTCAATGACATTTTCCGAGAAATGCTGTAGATAATCATCGAAGTTGGCTGATATATTGTCGGGGTCCGCCAAGAGATTCTGGAATGTGAATTTGCTCGTGTTGTAAAATTGTTGACCGGCGGCACGTTGCAGAAATGGAGCCTTCAATACCAAGTCCATATCACCCAGTTCCTCGTTCTTTTTCCATACAGCTTCTCTTGTCGGAGCCAGAGTGTCTTCAAACCTCTTGATAACGCACAATGGAAGTATGACATTGCCATATTCGTGAGGCTTATATACGCCTACAAGTTTGTCAGCTATCGCCCATATGAGCGCAGCTTTTTCCTGTCGGTTTATAGTGGTTAGTTTTTCAGCGTTCTGACTTGTCATGGCTTCTATTTGGTATTAACGAGCAATTCTCTTATATTAACATTAAGTAATTCAGCAATTTCTGCGAGTGTCTTCAAATCAGGTTGAATAGTATTTGTACACCACTTGGATACCGTTGCCGGGTCTTTGCCAAGTTGCTGTGCCAACCATTTTCCTTGCTTGCCGGTATCAGCAAGCACTGCCTTGATTCTATTGATTTTCTCGATTTTCATTGTCAATAAATTGGTATAGGATGCAAATTTACGAATAATTTTTGAACTATGCAATTTTTACTCCCAGATTCAATCAGAACTACATAGATTGTTAAAAGAAAATTTTTCCCAAAAAAGTTTGTGGTACGCAAATAGGCTGCATTCGGGCTTTCTAACTTTGCAGTGTCAACCTCGCAGAGCTCGCCGAATACCTATAAAACGTAAGCATACGCCCCAGCTCATACATGGCAAAGAGTTCCTTGCCGGATTCAAACTGGTGTTCTTCAAGCAGTTTTTCAAAGGGAGCGAGAAAGTCGAGAAGCCGGATGTTGTTCTGAAGGTCATTCTCAGCCTTTGAAACGAACATCTGGGCACGGGGATTCCACTTTGAAAAATTTGGATTTTTTAACACATTCACCACCTTATAGTGGCGAATCTGCGTCCCTTTGACGAGAGCGCAGAGGCAAAATTTGCCGTCTTTGTTAGTGAATTTTAACGAAATTCCGGACATGTTGTTGAGATTTACGGTCCATTGGATTTCGATTATGGCCGGAACTGCACACATCTCATGTACAAAGGCCTGCCATCATGTGAGAAACAGGTTTGCATCTTCAAAACCCTGAAGGTCGAAATGTTTGTAAGCTACTGTGACTCACTCAAATGTATAAAACAAAAGTGGAAGGTTGAATTTCCACTTTTGTTTTAGTTGCCTTGGAAGGATTCGAACCCTCACTAAAGGTGCCAGAAACCTGCGTGCTACCATTACACCACAAGGCAGTATGTTTGGTAAGGGATTTTTTTCTTTTTGTTTTCCCTTTTTGACGATGCAAAATTAGTGTTTTTTATCGAACTGACCAAATTTTTTTGCCGATTTTTTTAATTTTTTTTGATAGGATTCGGTTGGTGGTTGATTTATAATGCGTTATGAATTCAACCTGTTTCTATTAAAATTACTACTACCCTACTCTTTTCGTTTGTGGAGGAGATGTGGTGCGGTCTTCGGTGTGCTACCAGTATGCGGGGGTGGGTGTCGAAGGCACTTCCTGTTCTATCCAGATGATTGAAGTTATGAAGAGCAAGGCTGCGGCGGTGCCCAGATAGAGGAGAATTTTGGTCCGGGATAGGTTGCCGATATTTGCCGGAGAGATTAAGGCTGCTATTGTGAAGCAGAGGTCGATTATGGAAGTTACGAATGTTAGGAAGAATATACCATCGTTTTCTTTGGAGATTATGCATGATAATAAAAACCAGGCAATGGATACGCATAGGATAATCTGCCCGATCAGGTTCCAATTGATAGATTTTTGAAGGTGTGGCTTATGAGAGGATAGGATCTTTTGTCCGTGGGGTGTGATTGTTGGTTTATAGTCAGTTTGGTTCTGACAAATGGGTTTGCGTGGAATCTGGGCCGGAGAAATGGATTTAGGCGGTTTTATATGTGGGGCCTTTGGATCTAAAGGTGGAGGCGTTTGGGTCTTGGCCCGGGATTTGGATTGTAAATGCAGAAGGTCTTGTATTTTTAGGATGTTTATAGGGTCGAGATTAAGCCACTGAGTGCGGCTGAGATAGTAGTTTAGTTCGCGCGAAAGTTGGGTATCCGATAGTCGTACCGGTATGATGGTTTTCTTTTGTGCATGAGCGTTGTCAACTTCGTTGAGTACGTCTTCTGATTTTATGGAATTTTCGGTAATTATTACGAGAAATGTGTGGCATTCGTCGATACCGTCCATTATGGCACGGGCATATGGAGTGCCGTACGGTATGTTGCGTGGAGCGATCCAGCAGGAATGTCCGGTGGATTCGATCGCATCTACTATGGAGTCTGCGAGGTGTTTATCTTTTGATGAGAAGCTTATGAAGTAATCGTATTTAGCCATGTGCGGTATTTGTTTTAGTAGTATTTAAGACGCAGTTTCATGAAAAATTATGAGTTGTGATCTAAAGAGGTGGCCGGTCTTTCGATATTTTTGCCGTGGCTTAGGATGCCGAGAGAAATGTCGACTACGTTGTAGTCGAAACTTCTGGTATACTCAACGAGATATTTCCAGTCAGTGAGGCTTGGGTGAATTCTGCGGGTCTCGCTCTTAATATCTCCTTTTACGAATCCGAGGAGTTGGTGAGAGGCGTTCCAACGCAGATGCTCTGTCTGTGCGAGCACATCGAGAATCTTTTGGATATCGGCTTTGATCGGTTTGCCGCAGGCGTCCGTGTAATCGGTCTTTTCGAGGACTCTGTGCATGGATTTCCAGTCTGTGTCGGAAATGCCGCAAGCCTTAAGAGCCTTGTCGGCAAGTATCTGCTTGGTGAAGCGATGGTAGGTGTTGGCCAGATCCTGCTGTTGGGTTCTTCTCACTTTCTGCACTCCGCAGTAGGTGGGATGGAATTTTTTTAGTTCGGGAGTGAGTTGCAGCCAATTTTTTTCATCCTTGTCCCATTCGTAGTATTTGGAATCTCCGGGAGCGGCAGCACGGTAATTTTTGTCGGCAGACATTGCGTAAATCTCTTTATACAGACGTGCGGTCTGCTTGATGGAGTCGTTGATGATTAAGTCGAATGTATAGGAGTCTTTTTCTTCACCGAAGATGTGTATGGGGAAAGATTCGCCTTTGGAGCGCGGGAAGCTTTGGTTGAGGCAGGATTCGAGATCGTTGGTTGCCGTCTGTGCCTTCCAAAGATTGTTGTAGTAGGTGGCAATGCTGGAGAAGTGGCCGTCATCGTCATTATGAATTCTCACCAGAATGCAAAGATCGGAGGCATTGCCGCGGGTACGGATAATTTTTTCTAGTATCTTTATGGCTGTCTGCATGTTCAGTTCATCGTTATCGGTGGCGAGCACCACATAATTCAAGCGGGCGCAAATCCGATTGAGCAATATGGTGAACTCTACGCTGTTGCAGTCGGTGTTGTGCAGGTTGATCAGGGCATTGTCTTTGTCCATACCTTCTATGAATGGCAATGAAATCGGAATAGAGGGGGATGAGTCCAGAAAATCACCGGCTTTCGAAGCCATCTCTTTATCCACTACATCGATACGGAAATCGGATCTTAAGGGATTCTCTTCATCTGAACCGCTTTTCACAAAGGCGCCGAATTCATAAAGGAACTTTACGCATTCCAGACCAACTTCGCTGAATCCTACCACAAGGGCATTGAACTGAGAGGAAACGGAAGCGTCTTTTTCCACAGTCACAAAATTGACCGGCATCAGTTGCGGGCAGGAAGAGAGAAGCGCCACGCTGTTGAGTGAGGAATCTACCAATTTGATGCGGCATGAATTGCTGGTGTCGCGATATTCCATCACCCTGTGAATGCTGTCTCTGCGGGCATGGCAATATAAGGTGATCCTGCTGACGTCGCTTAAGAAACGGGATTTATCGAGCTTTATTTCTTCGGCTTTGGCGTAGGACATACGGGCGACATCCATCTCCAGAGAAGGCCGTGGGTTAATCCCCACCACTGTTGAAATTTGACTCTCAATGGGATGCATATGATCTTGCTCTTGATTGCCAGGCGTGGGATTCAGAGTAGTGTCGTGATGGAGTATGGCTACATCATGGATGTTTTGGTGCTCATTGTCTGAGAGGAAAAGGAAATGAATTCTACCAGAGGTGTGTTGCGGAGAGAGAAGTTTCTTTAGGTTTTTGAGTTTCAAAATGCCGCCTAATATGTCGGGAGATTTGGTCAGATGGTCGATTTCCACAACGTTGAGATTTACGTAAGTGTTTACGATCAGGCAGTGAAGGTTGTCCAATTGGTTAAGTTCAGCGTTTTTAAGAGAGAGAAAACCGAAAATACGGTTAAATCCGGTTATTCCCTCGGGGGTGTCGTCGGCATCATAGTTGGTTTTCACAACGATGATGCGATAGTTTTTGTTGCCAAGGGCTTTGTAGTGGCTGTGAATGCTCTGTGCGAGACGGATACTTTGAGGATTTACGCCCCAGAAAACATATGTTTCCTCTTTTGGATTACGCTCCATAGTGGCGCGCCATACTTTGAATCTGGATTTAATATTGAAGCCGAAATGCTTTATGACAAAGAGAGTGCTTACGGCGGCCGCACTGGTATGGGCGAGCGAGAAAAATGCCATGAATAACCAGTTGTTGTAGCAGGAGGAATGAATCTCGCTGACATCGCTGCTTAGTACAAACATCCCGAAGGCGTGCACCACAGCCATCGGTGCGTTTCCTATAAGGGAGGCAACGCTGCCGGTGCACATACCGACGTCATAAACCAACACGCCGAGAATCCAGGTTGTTATAAACCAGAATTTGAGGTGGATGCGGTCCAATATCCGGTATTTTTTGTCCAGACTTTTGTAGGCCAACAGGATTGTGCCCACCACTATAATAGTGGCGAGTGTCGATATTGAGCTGTAAAAGAACAATGAGAAAATCGGATTCAGAGAATCTTCATTCGGCAGGATATGGTTTTGCAGATTGTTGGAGAGATCGGAAATGTTGTCGCTCTCCACTCTGCAGAGCAATCCGAAATTGTGAGAAATGTTTGGAATAAATGTAATGATATTGTGTATCAAATGCATAAGCAAGACTTTAATAAAATGGAGCCGGACATTGCCCAAATAAGACATAAAACGGTGAAACCGGACTCAGAGTAGATATATTGAAATGCAAATATACAAAAAAATATTGGAATTGCTAGGAGTCAAACAATTTACTTTTATAGCGTGTTAAAAATATATGAGTTAAATAACTTCAGTACAAAAAAGAAGAAAATGAAAAAATTAGGTCCTTTTCTATGGGGTAATCTATGCATACTTATAGCCACCATATTCTGGGGGCTAAACGTACCCATCACTAAGATTTTGATTCCGGAATGGATGACGGGCGACGGTATTTCGGCCGTTCGAATTGTGGGAGGATGCATTCTGTTTTGGCTTGTC
The DNA here is from genome assembly GCA_023664085.1 of Muribaculum sp. Lineage (GTDB taxonomy): Bacteria > Bacteroidota > Bacteroidia > Bacteroidales > Muribaculaceae > Lepagella. Next base: position 13,035 of record JAMPGE010000011.1, read on the forward strand.
TCGGTATTTCTCACTTCAAAAAAAATAGATAAGTCCGACTGGCTGAGAATCATTCTTGGAGGCACTGTAGGTCTCTTTGGTTTCATTTATCTGTTTGTAAACTCCCTTCGCTACGGCAATCCAATCGATATCTCCATCATAATGACCATACCGCCCATGTTTGTGATTCTGATAGGAGTAATCTTCCTTCGTCAGCGGCCGTCATGGATAGAATACGCCGGAGTTGTAGTGTCGTTTGTGGGCGCCTTCATTGTGATAGCTGATGGAAACAGCGGCAAAGCCGGCAGCGATAATATGCTCGGTGACCTTATGGCATTGGCTTCCACTCTATGCTATGCGTTCTATCTGGTGATACTGCAGAAGCCTACTGCCAAATACAAACCTGTGAATCTGCTGCGTTGGGTGTTTTTGTTTGCGGCCATTCCTGGCCTTTTCCTCATTCCGAGTCTGGCCTCTGATCCAATAGTGCATACTGCGAAGGTGGTACCTTGGCTTGAGATAGGATTTATATTGCTGTGCCCCACGTTTATTGCATATTTTCTGGTGCAGCCTGCGATAAAGAGTATAGGAAGCGAACTTGTATCGCTCTATCAATATCTGCTGCCCGTGTTTGCCACAATCGCTTCCGTGATGTTAGGTATTGACAAACTGCGGACTATGCAGGTGGTAGCCATGGGAATCATAATAATAGGCATGGTGCTGACCAATATAGGCAAGAAGCGCCGCAAGCAGATATCGGAAAAAAGCTGAATGAGAAGTGGGCTGCGACGGGAATCGAATATTTTATTAAATTTGTGAAAAATTTTTATTGAAGATGTCACGACTCCTGAAATTGATTCTTACGGGTATTTTCTTGTTTGGAACCACTACCACCGCTGCAGTCTTGGCGGCCGATAATAAACCGTCGGCATTCACTGCCGGCAAAGGGAAATTCCTGCTTGATGGCGAGCCCTTCGTAGTCAAGGCTGCCGAACTCCATTATCCACGTATCCCCCGACCCTATTGGGACCATCGTATAAAGATGTGTAAAGCTTTAGGAATGAATACTATTTGCCTTTACGTGTTTTGGAATTTTCATGAGCAGCAGCCAGATAAGTTTGATTTTGAAGGGGAAAAATCACTGTCGGATTTTATTGACTTGTGCGCTGCCAACGATATGAAAGTGATATTGCGTCCCGGACCATATGTTTGTGCAGAGTGGGAAATGGGAGGACTGCCTTGGTGGCTGCTGAAAAAGAAAGATATCAGGCTGCGCGAATCGGACCCGTGGTTTCTTGAGAGAGTTGATAAATTTCAGAAAGCCGTGGCAAAGGAGGTAAAAGGAAAGACAATAGCCGAAGGGGGTCCCATAATAATGATTCAGGTGGAAAACGAATACGGATCCTACGGCACCGATAAGGAATACGTAGCCGCCATTCGCGATATGCTCCGGGAGAATTTTGGCGAGGACGTGACGATGTTTCAATGCGATTGGAGTTCGAACTTTCTTAACAACGGACTCGACGATTTAATCTGGACCCTCAATTTCGGCACGGGCGCCAACATCGGTGAGCAGTTTTTGCCACTGAAGCAGAAGCGTCCGGATTCCCCGTTGATGTGTTCGGAATATTGGAGCGGCTGGTTTGACAAATGGGGTGCAAATCATGAGACCCGTCCGGCAGAAGAAATGGTAGAAGGCATCCGCGAGATGCTCGACAATGATATATCGTTCAGTCTCTACATGACTCACGGAGGCACAAACTGGGGGCACTGGGCGGGAGCCAACTCGCCGGGATATGCGCCGGACGTGACTTCATACGACTATGATGCACCCATCAACGAACAAGGGCGCGCCACACCCAAATACCACGCCTTGCGCAATGCTATGGCTTCTTATTCTCAGCGGGAATTGCCCGACGTGCCGCACCCTGTACCTACCATGGCGATACCATGCTTTGAACTTGGCGAGGTGGCTCCCCTCTTCGCTAACCTCCCTGAGGGTAAGAAAGTGTATGACATCAAGACAATGGAAGAAATGGATCAGGGCTTCGGGAGCATTCTTTACCGCACTGTGCTGCCGAAGACGTCGGCGCCGTCAACGCTTACCGTCAACGACCCCCACGATTATGCTCAGATCTTTGTGGATGGAAAATACGTGGGCAAACTCGACAGACGTCTTTCAGAAAAGACTCTGACTATCCCTGCCACGGAAGAAGGCGCCGTGCTCGATATCCTTGTGGAAGCCATGGGGCGCATCAACTTCGGCCGTGCAATAAAGGATTTCAAAGGAATCACGGATAACGTGATCCTTACCGAGGGCAAGACGGGCAAAGCAATCGAACACGACCTTAAGAATTGGGAGATCTTCAACCTTCCCGATTGCAAAGAATTCTACGACTCATTGGTGTTCGAACCGGTATGTGCGGGAAAAAAGCCGACAGGCCTATATCGCGGTACATTCAATCTCACCGAAACAGCCGATACATATCTAAACATGGAGACGTGGGGTAAAGGCCTGGTCTACGTCAACGGACACGGCTTGGGACGATTTTGGGAAATCGGACCCCAGCAGACGCTTTACTTACCCGGATGCTGGCTAAGGGAAGGAGAGAATGAAATAATGGTATTCGATATTGCAGGACCTAAGGAAGCAGTGGTCTGCGGCCTTGAAACGCCTGTGATGGATAAATTGAACCTTGAGACGGCAGCACAACGGTCCCATCGTGTTGACAAACCGGAATTCGATGCGTCGAATATGGTGGCGCAGGGAACTTTTCGGAAAGGCAACGGCTGGCAGACAGTGAAATTCAAAGAACCGGGGAAAGGGCGATACCTATGTGTGGAGATGCTCAGTTCCATTTCCGGAGAGACCGTTGCGGCAATAGCCGAACTGTATGTCACCGACGAGCATGGACGGCGTTTGCCACGCGAAGACTGGAAAGTGGTGTATGTAGACTCCGAAGATGCATCCTCCGGTAACCATACTGCCGACAAGGCCTACGATTTGCAGGAGTCTACTTACTGGGCTTCGGAGCCATCGCTGTCCTTCCCCCATACCCTTGTCATAGATCTTGGGAAGGAGACGAAAGTGGGCGGTATCGAGTATCTTCCACGTATGGAATCAAACGTGCCGGGAGCAATAGGTGATTACCAAATATATATCCGATAATCAATTTTTTGACAAAATTATTTGGCGGTTGAAGGTATCCGGAGCACGTATTGCTTATAGTATGCGATCATGAGGGCCGTGACAGGCAGAGCGATGATCATACCGATGATGCCCAGAAGACTACCCCATATGGAAAGTGATAGAAGAATCATGGCAGGATTCAGCCCCAAGGATTTCCCCATGATTTTTGGTGTGAGCAGGTAGTCGCAGATGCATTGGCTTACGACGTAAACCAGTATGCATTTCCCTAATTCTGACCAGAATCCGGCAGCTCCGGTAAGAGAATCGAGGTAGCAAAGAATAGCCACGGGGATGAGTGTGACATACTGTACGTAGGGGATCATATACAGAATGCCGGTTAGCAACCCCATGATAATGGCGAGCGGAAGCCCTGCAATTGAGAATCCGACGCTGTAAAATACGGCTGCGCATAGTGCGATAAGGGCTTGCGAACGAAAATAACGTGACATATTGGTCTTGATATCATCAAGTACGGGATATACGCGCTCGCGATAGCGCGGAGGTACTACTTTGCGGAATCCTCTCATAATATTTCGGTAATCCATCATAATGAAGATAACGTAAATAAACGTAAGCAACCACTCGATGGTACGCATTAGGATATCTACAGTGGCGGAGAGCACGGAAGTGCCTTTGGAGAAAATCTCGGAAAGATATTTGGGGTCAAGATACTGACGCAGATTGTCGATGTTGAAGTGGGCGTCAATATACTCCTGTATATCCGGGGGAAGCAGCGGCGTGGAGCGCCCGGAGGATTCTTTTATCATTTTGTCGAGTTGGTCGAGTTCGTTTGTAGCCAAAGGAATTATGATCCAGGCCAAAGCTCCTGCCACAATCACGGTCTCCAGCAGAGTAAGCAACACGGGGATGGTGCGCCGTCTGAAATGAAGATTCTTTTGCTGGCATTCCACTATCGGCTCGAGCACATATGCCAACAGACACGCCACGCAGAAAGGAAGCAACACGTTTTTGAGATAATTCACAAGCCAAACAAGCACCAGAGTGGCAGAGATTGCCACAATGGCGCGTATCACACGGTCGAAGGTAATGGTATTGAGTCTGGTCATAGCTGGAATTCTTATATACTCAACGAATCTGACATAATATTGGTTGACGGTACGGGTAATAAAGGTTCGGAATATGCAACAGAAACGTGGGGAGATGCAACAATTTTTCTGAAACAGTTGTTAAAGTTGCAAAAAAATAATTAAATTTGCATTTTTAAAAGAAATGTAAAGGTAAATCTTCGTTCGGAAGAAATTTGATTGAAAGAAGTTGTCTAAACTTATTTTATTATTAAGATTTGGTAAGATTTCGGAGGGAATTTCCTTCGTCGAAGAGGGAGCGATGCCTGCATCGTGACTGATGCGATGATGAAAATTCACACGAAAGATTGCCAAAGATTAATGACAGGAAAGAATTTAAAATTGATTCTAACTTTCGTAAAAAGTTTAAATCACTTCAATAAGGTTTTGACAATCCATGGGATTGTGCTATAGGTATAAATGCTATAGGTAAAAAAGGTAAATGAAAACAAAGGATAGCATCAGATTTACGAAGATGCATGGTACCGGCAATGATTATATTTATATCGACGCCATGCACGACGTGCCAGACAATCTGCCGCTGCTGGCACGAAGGATAAGCGACAGGCATTTCGGTGTGGGAAGCGACGGATTGGTGGCCATCATGCCGTCGATGCGTGCAGACTTCCGCATGCGGATGTTTAATGCGGATGGCAGTGAAGCCCAAATGTGCGGCAACGCATCCCGGTGCATAGGCAAATACGTATATGAAAAAGGACTCACGCAAAAGACCTGCATCACTCTGGAGACGCTTGCCGGGATCCGCGTGCTCAATCTTAACGTGGATCGCGGTAAAGTACTGAGTGTGGAGGTGGATATGGGTGAGCCGAAAGTAATGCCAGACCAGATCCCTGTGGTGAGTAAAGACGGCACTCCCCTCCTCAACAAAGACGTGGAGGTGGAAGGAATGACTTTCCGCCTCACGTCTGTGGGTATGGGAAATCCTCATGGAGTGGTCTTCACAGAGACATTGACGGACTACAGTGTGCTGACATTGGGACCAAAACTCGAGACTGCCCCTATCTGGCCGGAGCGGGCCAACATAGAATTTGTGAAGGTGCTTGACCGGAGGCATATCCGAATGCGCGTGTGGGAACGCGGTTCGGGCGAGACATTGGCCTGCGGCACCGGTGCATGTGCCTGTGTGGTGGCGGCTGTGATGAACGGTCTGACAGAGCGTGAGGTATACGTGGAACTCATCGGCGGCACACTCTTCGTGAGATGGAACTTGACCGACAACCATGTGTATCTGTGTGGCAACGCCGAATTTATTGCCGAAGGTGAATATTATCCGGCTGTGGCCATGAAAGAGGATATCATATGAAAATAAACGATAATTACAGATTCCTGCCCAAAAACTATCTTTTCACAGAAGTGGGAGCCCGCATCCGGACATTTCGTGCCGAAAATCCGGATGTGAAGGTATCGCGAATGGACATAGGAGACGTCACGCTGCCCCTCCCCGCTTCGGCCATCAGAGCCATGCATGATGCCGTTGATGATTTTGGACATGCCGACACCTTTCACGGCTACGGCCCCGAACAGGGATATAAATTTTTGCGTAAGGCCATTGCATTTGGCGACTATCGGTCTCGTGGCATCACTATAAACGAAGATGAAATATTCATATCCGACGGGGCTAAAAGCGATCTCGGCAATCTTGGAGATCTACTTGCCTCCGCCTGCAAGGTCGCACTGACCGATCCCGGATATCCGGTATATTCGGATTCCAACGTCATAGACGGCCGGGAGGGCGTTCCTACGTCCGGAGGATTCTCAGGATTTGAATATTTGGAATGTAGGGTCTCCACAGGTTTCAAACCTTCTTTGCCACAGAGGGATCCGGACGTGGTCTATCTATGCTATCCCAATAACCCTACGGGAGTGGCATTGACCCGGGAGGAATTGAAAATATGGGTGGATTACGCTTTGATTCATAACACGTTGATTATCTATGATTCTGCCTACGAAGCCTATATATCCGACCCCGATATACCGCATTCCATCTACGAGATAGAAGGAGCCGAAAAAGTGGCAATAGAAGTTCGCAGCTTCTCAAAGACCGCGGGCTTCACCGGATTGCGGTTGGGATATACGGTGGTGCCCAAAGCTCTAAAGACACTGTATTCGGATGGAAGTGAAGCCTCATTGAATGAGATGTGGCGTAGGCGTCAGACCACTAAATTCAACGGAGCCTCATATGTCATTCAGCGTGGTGCAGCCGCTTTATATACTGATGAAGGTCGTGAAGAAGTGAGAAGAAACGTGGACTACTATATGAGGAATGCCCGCATACTTCGTGAAGGACTGGCATCCAAAGGCTACCGCACCGTTGGAGGAGAGCACTCCCCTTACGTATGGTTCAGTGCCGCAGAGGATGCGGATTCATGGGAATTGTTTGATCTCCTTCTGCGTGAGGCTTGTGTGAGCGGTACTCCAGGCAGCGGTTTCGGTAAGTGCGGACAGGGTTGGCTCAGGCTCACCGGCTTCAATACACGTGAAGAAACGCTTCGTGCGATGGAAAGAATTGGTAAACTAAAAATATAAACTGATAGTAATATACTTCCGGGGTGACGCGACCGAAATCCCCGGGGAAAAACAATAAAATTATGTCCGATTTAAGATTTAAGAGCGTGGAAGAGGCATCTTCACGCAAACCCGTGACAGTGAAGACACCTCGGGAATCAGTGACGCGTTACTACGGATGCAAGGTGTTTAACCGTACAAAGATGTTTGAATATCTGCCACGGGACACTTACGAAGCCTTGGTAGATGCCATCGACAATCGTAAGCCATTGAGCCTGAGTGTCGCCGATAAGGTGGCCGACGGGATGAAGCGCTGGGCTATTGAAAACGGAGCAAGCCACTACACCCACTGGTTTCAGCCGATGACAGGAGGTACGGCCGAAAAACACGATAGCTTCATCGATCATGACGGCAAAGGAGGAGTTGTGGAAAAATTCAGCGGGAAACTGCTTGTGCAGCAGGAACCGGACGCCTCGAGTTTTCCAAACGGCGGCATCCGCAACACCTTTGAGGCACGCGGCTACTCCGCCTGGGACATCTCCTCGCCTGCCTTCATTATGGACAACACACTATGTATTCCCACCATATTCATTTCATATACCGGTGAAAGCCTCGACTACAAGACCCCGCTGCTGCGGGCTCTCAACAGTGTGGACAAGGCTGCCACAAGAGTAGTGAGAATGTTTGACCCTGAAGTAAACCATGTATTCAGTTATCTGGGATGGGAACAGGAATACTTTCTGGTGGATGAGGCGCTTTATGCAGCCAGACCGGATCTGGTGATGACCGGACGTACGCTCATGGGTCATGAAAGCGCGAAAAACCAACAGCTTGAGGACCATTATTTCGGTTCAATTCCCAAAAGAGTGGAAGCCTTCATGCTCGACCTTGAGATTGAATGCCATAAACTGGGAATCCCGGCCAAGACTCGCCACAATGAGGTGGCGCCCAATCAGTTTGAACTTGCTCCAATCTTTGAGGAGACCAATCTCGCCAATGACCACAATCTGCTTCTGATGTCGGTGATGGCGGAAGTGGCCCGACGCCACAACTTCCATGTACTTCTGCATGAGAAGCCCTTCTCCGGTATCAACGGCAGCGGCAAGCACAACAATTGGAGCCTCGGCACCGACAAAGGAGAGATCCTCTTTTCCCAGGGCAAGACCCCACGGGAAAACCTTCGTTTCATGGTATTTCTTGCCAATGTGATGGCGGCCGTACACAAACACAACGGCTTGCTCAAGGCTTCCATCATGAACGCTACCAACGCCCATCGTCTCGGCGCCAACGAAGCCCCTCCGGCTATCATTTCAATGTTTCTCGGAAACCAATTGAGCCAACTGCTCGAAAATCTGATAAACAACGGTTCTGACGATATTCTTTTGGGCGGCAAGGAGCGTCTTACTCTTGACGTGGCCCAGATACCGCAGCTTCGTATAGACACCACCGACCGTAACCGCACCTCCCCGTTCGCATTCACAGGCAATCGCTTTGAATACCGTGCGGTAGGCTCCACCGCCAACTGTGCCAGCGCCATGATAGCTCTCAACGCGGCCGTGGCGGATCAACTCAATCTCTTCGCCGATACTATCGAAAAGAAAGTGAAGGAGGGAGTAGAGTTTGAGAAGGCCGTTCTCGGAGAGATACGCAGACTTGTGATCGAATCGAAAGCCATTCATTTCGATGGTAACGGCTATAGCGACGAGTGGGTGATCGAGGCCGGCAAGCGAGGTCTTGACACCGAGACCAGCGCTCCTCTGATGTACGACAGATATATGACTGAGCAGAGTGTGGAAATGTTTAAACGAACAGGGATTTTTACAGCCAAGGAATTGGAAGCCCGCAACGAGGTAAAATGGGAGACATACTCCAAAAAAATCCAGATCGAGAGCAGAGTGCTTGGAGATTTGGCAATAAACCATATCATTCCGGCGGCCATACATTACCAGAACCGACTTCTCGACAATGTATATAAAATCAAACAGTTGTTTCCCGACAATAAAGCGGAAAGCATTGCCGGCGGCGACATGAAGAGCATAGAAGAGATCGCTCATCACGTGGCTGCCATCAAGCAGGAAGTGGAGGATATGGTCACCAAACGCCACAAAGCCAACCGACAGCCCACCGAGCGGGACAAAGCTATACATTACCACGACTACATTTGTCCGGCTATGGAAAGTATACGTAACCATATCGATAGCCTTGAGCTAATGGTTGACAATGAGATATGGCCGCTCCCGAAATATCGGGAACTGCTATTTATCCGCTGACGCCACGGAGGTTACACTCCTCGTTGCCGACCAGATCACATACGCGGGAGCTTGCGGAAAAGAAAAATTTCGCAGGCTCCCGCCGTGTGGTTTATCAGAAAGTTTCCGATTGTCGAAAAAAAATAGTAACTTTGCATTGAAGTTGTCTAAACTTGTTTACTACCTCCGAAATCTTACCAAATGTTAATAATACAATACGTTTAGATAGCATCATTGAATAATTTTACCGTATACCAAAATATCTGTACCCGTGGCACTAAATTGGAATTATCAGCCCCTCACCCTTCAGCAACAAAAACAGAAAGAAGAGATTATGACTGCCTGCTCCGGCGAGGACGCCATAGCCGAACTCCTTCTGCGCCGGGGCGTGACCACACCCCGGGAAGCAGAGTCATTCTTTAATCCCTCCATCGACGAACTTCACGACCCCTTCCTCATGCCCGACATGGAGAAGGCAGTGAACAGGCTCAATAAAGCCATGGGTGCAAAGGAGCGGATTATGGTTTACGGTGATTACGACGTAGATGGCACCACAGCCGTAGCTCTGGTCTACAAATATTTGCAGAATTACTATAGCAATATAGAATACTATATTCCCACAAGGTATGATGAGGGCTACGGCATATCACGCAAAAGCATAGACTATGCGCTCGACAATGACATCAAACTGATAATAGTGCTCGACTGCGGCATAAAGGCCAACGAAGAGATAGCATATGCCAAGGAAAAAGGTATAGATTTCATTATCTGCGACCATCATGTGCCAGACGAGGAACTGCCCGAGGCCGTGGCCATCCTTAACCCCAAGATGCCCGGATCCCCATATCCATGCAAGCATCTGAGCGGTTGTGGAGTGGGCTTTAAGTTTATGCAGGCATTTGCCATGTCCAACGGGCTTACCAACCATAACGAACTCGAATCGCTTCTGGATCTGGTAGCGGTAAGCATCGCCGCCGACATAGTGCCAATAGTCGACGAGAACCGTATCATGGCATATCACGGGCTCAAACGTCTCAACTCCAACCCGAACCTTGGTCTGCGAAGCGTGATCCGTCTCTGCAAACTCACCAACAAGCCAATCACCATCTCCGACGTGATATTCAAGATCGGGCCGCGCATCAATGCCTCCGGACGAATGCAGAGCGGTACTGAAACCGTTGATCTACTCGTATGCAGGGATCTTCATGATGCCTATGAGAAAGGAAAGGCCATAGACCAATACAACAAAGACCGAAAGGAACTTGACCGCCAGATCACCGATGAGGCCAACAAGCTTATAGAAAACAACGTAAATATTATCGAAGGGAAAAGATCGGTAGTGGTCTATAACAAAGACTGGCACAAAGGAATCATAGGAATCGTAGCCTCGCGGCTCACAGAGTTGTACTACAAACCGGCAGTGGTCCTCACCTACTCCAACGGCATGGCTACGGGCTCTTCGCGGTCAGTGCAGGGCTTCGATATATATTCCGCCGTAAACTCCACTCGCGACCTGCTCGAAAACTTCGGTGGCCACACCTATGCCGTGGGCCTTTCCCTCAAGGAAGAAAATATCCCGGAGTTCAGACGCCGATTTGAAAAATACGTAGCCGAACATATACAGCCCAACCAGTTGTCGCCACAACTCAACATAGACGCAGTGATAGAATTCGCCGACATCACCCCGTCGCTCATTCAGCAACTGTCGAAATTCAATCCATACGGTCCTGGCAATCAAAAACCCGTATTCTGCTCAAAAAACGTGTTCGACTTCGGCACCAGCAAGCTTGTGGGTAAAAACCTCGAGCATATCAAACTCGAACTTGAGGATAACTCCACCAGCCGCGTGCTCAATGCCATAGCCTTCAACATGGCGCAATATTTCGAGCATATCCACGCTCATAAGCCTATCGATATCTGTTATACTATCGAAGAGTCGAAATCTCCGGCCCATCCGGAATCAATCCAATTGATGATCCGCGACATACGTCCGTCAAAGCAATGACTCAGTCGGCATCACTGACACCTCTTGATATCCTCCATAAATACTGGGGATATCCCGAATTTCGCACACTCCAGGCTGAAATCATCGAAAGCGTACTGGCCGGTAGCGACACACTCGGACTGATGCCTACCGGCGGTGGCAAATCCATCACATTTCAAGTGCCCGGTCTGATGCTGGAAGGAATCACAATAGTGGTGACTCCTCTCATATCTTTGATGAAGGATCAGGTGGACAGTCTTCGCAGACGTAGAATCGAGGCTGTATATTTCCATTCAACTATGACGCGGGGCGAAGTCAGGACTGCTTGGGAAAGGATCCTCAATAATCGTGCGCGCTTCATATACGTGGCACCCGAGAGATTATCCAGCAAAAGATTTATTGAAGACATACGGCATCTCAAAGTGAAACTCATCGTAGTGGATGAGGCTCACTGTATATCTCAATGGGGCTACGACTTCCGACCGTCTTATCTTAGAATAAGCGAACTCAGAAAACTCTTTCCGACAGTGCCCGTACTCGCACTCACGGCCACGGCCACACCGGAAGTAGCCGCCGACATTTGCAGGCAATTGCAATTTCAGGAGAACTCACGTACCTTCTCAATGAGTTTTGCCAGGGATAATATCAACTATGTGGTGCGCGACACGGAGTCCAAATACTTTGAGACGCTCCACGTATTGAGTCATACCCAAGGCTCATCCATCGTATACGTACGTTCCCGCCGACAGACAGCCGAAATAGCCAAATACCTTCAGGAAGCCGGGATCTCGGCCACCAACTATCATGCCGGCCTTAAATTCGAACAAAAGGCGGATCGACAAAATCGTTGGCTCACGGGAGAATACCGGGTGATGGTGGCCACCAACGCTTTCGGTATGGGTATTGACAAACCGGATGTACGCGTTGTGATACATTTCGATCTTCCTCCATCTCTCGAAGAATATTATCAGGAAGCCGGACGTGCCGGAAGAGACGGGCGCCGCTCATACGCCGTACTCCTAGCATCCAATACTGATAAGACTCTGCTCAGGCGCAGGCTCACCGAAAGCTTTCCCTCCAGAGAAGATATCCGGGCCACATACGATGCCATTTGCACATCCCTGCATCTTGCCGTAGGCGAGGGCTACGACATGATCAAAGAATTTGATCTTGAGAAATTCTGCACCAACTTCCGGATGCATCCCCGCCACGTTAAAGCCTGCCTGCGGATCCTCGGTCAGGCAAACTATCTTGAATTTGAGGAGGAAGTGGATGCCGGCTCAAGAGTAATGATTCTTGCCGACAGAGAAGAACTGTATCATATCCGTACAAGCGGACCGGTGGTAGACAGCGTGTTGCTTCAGCTGCTGCGTCTCTATCCCGGCCTATTCAGTGACTACGTATATATCAACGAAGAGAGGCTTGCCGCAGAAGGACGCATCGAGCAAACAAGCGTGTATGAAGCATTGCTGGAACTGAGCAGAGCCAAGATTATCAGTTATATTCCACGCAGACGTTGCCCGATGATATACATTCCAACCGCTCGCGAAGAGGGGCGTTATCTCATCATCGGAAAGGATATCTACGAACAGCGGAAAAAGGTGATGACCGAGCGTACGGAAGCAATGATTGACTATGCATTTAATGTCGGAGGATGCCGCGTCAGCCGTATGCTCGCATATTTCGGAGAAAAGAACGCCGCGGACTGTGGCCAATGTGATGTATGCAGAGAGCAAAAAAGGCAAAAACGTGGCAAATCAGACGTAAAGGAATCTGAAAGGTTGTTTCACAGAGTGACGGCTTATTGCAGAGAGCATCCTCAAGAAATAAATTATAACTTCATAAAAAAATATTTCGGTCCGCAGGCCGATGAGGCAATATCTATAATAAGATATCTGATATCCGAAGGATTTGTGGCCGAACCCGACAATTTTTTTTGAAAAATCAAAAAAAATGCTAATTTTGCAAATGAAGTTTAAATCACTTCTAAAAGAACCGGGAAGGGCTTCTTCCCATAAAACCGTAATAAATCAACTATGAAAAAGAGATATGTCTCAGCTTCAGTCATACTAACCGTGGCCGGAAGCCTCTCGTTGAATTCCTGTATCGGGTCATTCGGCCTCACCAACAGTGTGCTCAGCTGGAACAATCAGGTAGGCTCCAAGTTTGTGAACGAACTCGTGTTTTTCGCCTTCTGGGTGCTCCCTGTATATGAAGTGACCGGTCTGGCGGATTTGCTTGTGCTTAATTCAATAGAATTCTGGAGCGGCAGCAATCCCGTTGAAGCCAGCACCAAAGTTATCCCTACAGACCATGGAGATTATCTTGTGGCTTGCGATGGCAAAGGCTACACCATCACAAATAGCCAAAGCGGCGAATCGATGCGCCTTGATTTTGATGCCGACACACAGACATGGAGTTTTGACGACAATGGCACCAAGTATCCCATGATGACGTTTGTAGACGATAATCATGTGAAAATGGTAATGCCCGACGGAGACTTCCGTTTGGTAGACTTAAATGAGGAAGGCGTGATGGCCTATCGGCATATGGCAATGCAAGCCAATCCCGTGCTTGTCTTTAGATAAACTCTTATTATACCTCGACCTCCATAAATAAGCTTGAATCCCAGACAATTGAATTGTAATAACGGAGGAAAGAGCTACAAAAATAAAAAAGATTAGAAATATTTTAATCCAAAAGGCAACTTTGATTGTTAACAAAAAGAAAAAATATTCAACTAATAAATATAATATAGCTTATGAAACCACTTCATGTAATTTGCGCAGTAATCGGCGGAGCGATAGCCGGTGCCACAGTAGGTCTTCTTATGGCCCCCGCAAAAGGCAAAGATACTCGTGAGAAAATCGTCGACGTCCTCAAATCAAAAGGCATCTGCCTGAAGAAAAGCAAGATGGACGAGTTGGTTGACGAAATCGAGGAGCAGATCGAAAAGATCTAAATCTCTAGATATTCATCAACTTTGAGTACAACACCTCAATACTAACAACGTTGCCGAGACGCAACAATATCAAGCACCAAACAAGATGAAATCACTAAATATTCTATATGCATTCCTTGGAGGCGCGATCGTAGGCTGCAGCGCTGCCCTTCTTTTCGCTCCCGAGAAAGGTGAAGACCTTAGAACCAAAATCTGCAAACTGCTGAAGAAAAAAGGTATTAAAATCAGTGACTCCGAGGTAGATGCCCTTGTGGCAGAGCTCGCCGGAGAATCCGATGCAGACTAAGAATCCGTCTCATAAAAATTATCCCGGCCTTTGTCGGGAAAGAAAATAAATCCGGATGTTGTCGGTCACGACACAAGCGTGGCCGACAACGTTTTTTCTGCCAGGCATACTTAGCTAAATTTTATATCACATCAGGATGAAAGATAATATCGTAAATGAACTGAAAGAGATTTTTACCCAATCCAAAGAATGGGTAAGGCTTCAAGTGGAATACGCAAAGCTTACAGCTTCAGAGAAAATCACTGTTATCGTCTCAATGGTTTGTCTGTCAGTACTATTCCTGTGCCTCGGTCTGGTAGTGCTGATTCTGCTGATGTGTGCCTTGATAGAAACGTTCAAGCTATTTCTGACACCGGCTCTGGCCTATCTGAGTGTGAGCGGTATAATATTGCTGCTCATGATCCTGATATATTTGCTACGCAAGCCGCTTTTGCTGAATCCGCTTGCCAAGATAGTGACTAAACTCATCTGCAATCCATAACCCTCCAATAATTACGATTATGAAGGCAAATACCACTCCTGAAGAAAAGATATCTCCCGCTACTCTTCATCCTTTCAAAGGATATTCCATCAACGAACTTCATTACCGGAGAGCGCTTGTGGCAATGCAGAAAGAAATCGCCAGAGACAAGGTGCTGACCAATGTGCTAAAACTCCAGCGCCACTCCCCTTTCAGCAAGGATTTCGGCAAAGACCGTGGAAAGTTTGGCAAAGCCACTATGGTGGTGGAGAAAATCACAAACGGACTTAACTACTTTGACTATGCTATGCTCGGATATACCCTCTTCAACTCCGGACGTAAGATTTGGTCCTTCTTCAGAAGGACCAAATAGTTTCTTCCGTGAATTAGGAATTGGGAAGAAATTTGTGTTTATGGTTTCGAAATAAAATCAATTAAATAATAAACAACTCATAAACAGATAAACCAATAAACCGCGAAGCTTCGGTAAAACTGAAGCTCGGGTACCGATACACAGAAATTAATGAACAATTACTACGAACTTCGATTTGATCTCAATCCCTGCTCTGAGGATATGACCGACCTACTCGCATCGTTTCTTGCCGATGAAGGATTTGAAAGTTTTGTGCCCGATAACAAAGGATTGACCGCATTTGTAAAGGAAGAAGTCTACGATCCGGAAACAATTAAGATGATTGTTTCGGATTTTCCTTTTGACTCGGAAATCAGATACACAGCCAACTTTGTAGAAGGGAAAGACTGGAATGAAGAATGGGAGAAAAACTATTTCAAACCTATAGTGATAGCCGACAAATGCGTAGTTCGATCATCATTTCATCAGAATGCCCCCAAGGCAGAAATTGAAATTCTGATAGATCCGAAAATGGCCTTCGGCACCGGACATCATGCCACCACCACTATGATGGCCTCCCGTTTGCTCAATAATCCGCCTAAAGGAAAATCCGTAATTGATATGGGCACGGGCACAGGAATTCTGGCTATGCTGGCCTCAAAATTAGGAGCCTCCGAGGTGACCGGAATCGAAATAGATCCTATGGCATATGAAAACGCCACGGAAAATGCTTCTCTCAATCATTGCAATATAAATTTGATATTGGGTGATGCATCCTCACTAAAAGAGCTCTCCCCTGCCGATATTCTCCTTGCCAATATCAACAGAAATATCATTCTCTCAGATATCGAGCGATATGCCAAGGCTCTTAAAAGTGGAGGCGTGATGTATCTGAGCGGCTTTTATCCTGTAGATGCGGACATGATATATGCAGCGGCCCAATCCTATGGTCTTGCAGACATGGAAATGACAACCCTTGGAGAATGGGCATCCGTAAAGTTGGTAAAGAATCAAAAGTGACAAATCGGCTTGACTTGAACAGTTGCCTAATCACGAATTTACGAGTAACCAACTCCGGATGTAACTTAAAAACGAGGAGAATATTGTGTGAACAATACAAAAAATCAGATATTTTAACAAAAATTGTTTCATTTTAGGTTCCAAACACTTGCAATGGGACCTAAATTTTTATATCTTTGCAAACGAATCCTAAGAGACAATTCTTAAGACTCATTCTAAAATCAAAAATAAAAGAAGAAAAACAACACAAAAATTACTGCCTATAGACCCAATTCTACTTAATCAATTATTTAAAACAGAATGGCAAACTTCTTAAGCATGACCGATGAACAACTGGTCAAAGCTTATGCGCAAGGCAGCAACGAAGCGTTCGATACGCTTCTCAAACGTCACCAAGACCGTGTCTTCAACTACATCCTTCGTATCATTAAAAACGAAGATATAGCCAACGACATATTCCAGGAGACCTTCGTGAAGGCAATCCTGACAATCAAGCAGGGACGTTATACCGAAAACGGCAAGTTCCCCGCCTGGATATCAAGAATTGCGCATAATCTCATTATCGACTACTACCGTCAGGAGAAGTCGGAAAACGTACAGTCCGCAGATCTCGAGGATGTAGACATTCTCAATAGAAAAGAACTTTGCGAGGCTACCATTGAAGATATCATCATCTCAGATCAGATACGTTCGGATGTGAAATATCTGATTCAGGAACTCCCCCCTCTTCAGAGAGAAGTCCTGACTATGAGATACTATCAGAACCTCTCATTCAAAGAGATAGCCGAATTGACCAATGTAAGCATCAACACAGCTCTTGGTCGCATGCGATATGCTATCATCAACCTTCGTAGAATTGCTGCAGAGAAGGATATAGTACTTACGCTTTAAAGCATCCTGCTAAGCCAAGCGCAAGTATGCCATCCCTAATCTTATCACACCGGGAAGATTCCTAAGAGTCTTCCCGGTGTTTTTACTGAATTTCCTCTACGCATATCTTAGATAACTAAACTTATAAACGAATAAACCATAAGGTTACGGATTTTATCCGAACTTGAGTTTCTTATATTCCAACCGGATGATGCCATACGTAAATTGCTGCAATCGTGATTACGGCCACAATCAGGAGAATCGTGGTGCCATATTTGATTATTGCGGATGGCTCGCTCTTTATAAGGTTTTCCAGTTTCTTTGAGCGTACTTCTTCTGTCTTATATTTGTTGGGCTCTTTCATATATCAGATGCGTTGCGGATTATTCTCCAAGTTCAAGTTGATTCTGAATCAGCCGATAATATTTTCCTCGCAATGCCACAAGTTCTCTGTGTGTGCCTTGCTCAGCGATCTTGCCGTCGGCAAGAACAATGATGTTGTCTGCGTCTTTTACCGTAGACAGTCTGTGCGCCACGACAATCCATGTCTTCCCGTCTCTCAAATTTTCGAGACTGGACATAATGGACCGCTCGTTTACTGTATCCAAAGCGTTGGTGGCTTCATCAAGTATAATACACTGGGGATTACGGTAAAGAGCCCGCGCGATCAGTATGCGTTGTTTTTGGCCCTTGCTGAGTCCTACTCCGTCTTTACCTATTTTTGTATGATATCCCAACGGCAGACTCTCTATATAATCTTGGATCATAGCCTCGGAAGCCGCTTTTTTTATTCTTTCCGCATCCGGGCGGTCATCCCCTGCGGATATATTGCGCGAAATTGAGTCGGAGAAAATCACCCCTTCCTGCATCACGCATCCGCATCTCTTGCGCCAATCCATTAAGGATACGTCCTCTATAGGCACTCCATTTATGATGATCTTGCCCTCTTCAATCGGATAGAATCCGAGGAGCAATTTCAAGAGAGTGGTTTTCCCGCTGCCGGATGCTCCTACTATCGCGGTCATTTTACCCGCCGGAATGGTCAAGGAAATATCATCGATGGCTTTACGCATGGAATGGCGGTCGTAGCGAAAACTCACGTGATCGAATTTAATTGTGGGTGTGGTTTCCGACAGGCGGACCACCGTATCGTTCTCCTCTTCTTTCTCCGTACGGATTTCATTGATACGGTCAAGGGAGATCTTCACGTCCTGAATTGCGGAAATAAAGCCCATAAGTTGATCTACCGGAGAATTCAGCTGGCCGATAATATACTGTATCGCAAGCATCCCACCCAGAGTAAGGTCTTGGTTTATTACGGCTGTCGCGGCAAGTACTGTCACCAATATATTCTTAATCTCATTGATGAATACACTGCCTCCCTCCTGCGTCTGTTGGAGCTTGAGAGATTTCATTTGAAGCAGGAAAAGTTCGGCTTGAGTGTCTTCCCATTCCCATCTCCTGTGATTTTCGCAATTATGTAGTTTTATTTCCTGCATGGCTTCGATCAGCTGATAGGTCTTGTTGCTATTGACGGCCTGCTGCTCGAAAAGATCATAGTCAAGTGCTTTTCTGCGCTGTAGGAAGAATGAAATCCACAATACGTAAAGTGCGCTCCCCAATATAAACACACCGAATATAAGGGGATTATAATAACATAAAACGGATCCGAACACCACAAAACTAATCAATGAAAACAGTACGTTGAGAGTCTGATTGGTAAGAAAAGACTGCACTCTGGAGTGATCACTCATCCGCTGAAGAAGATCTCCGAGAAGTTTGGTATCGAAAAAAGACATCGGAAGCCTGAGCAACTTGATAAAGAAGTCGCTGATCATGCAAATGTTTATGCGCATCGAAATATGGAGCAGTAGCCATCTTCTGATGAAATCAGTGATTGTACTTCCGGCTACTATGCATAATTCTCCGAGCAATATCAGCCAGATAAAACCGATGTCGCTGTTTTTAATACCCTTGTCAACAATAGATTCAGTTAAGAACGGTATTATCAATTGGAAAATGCATCCCAATATGAGCCCTAAAGCAATCTGGATGAAATATGAATGATAACCTTTGAGATAGGTTTTAAAAAATTTAATGGCGCCCTTGGTCTCAATGGCACTTTCGGTGCCCTTCCTGAAATTATCGCCCGGCTCAAGCACCATTGCTATACCCAAAGCTTCGGGATCGTCATTATTGCCTGGAATCCAATGGGATTTAAATTCTTCAAGAGAGATGTGTCTTTTGCCTTTGGCGGGATCCGCAATATGAAAACGGGTGCCGTTTCTATCGATTTTATACAGCACCACGAAATGGTTTTGGTTCCAATGCAGAATAGATGGCAAAGGTATCTGCTTGAGTTGTTCAATATTTATACGCAATGCAGTGTAGGTCAGACCAATTTCCTCTGCAGCATCCGCGATTCCTTTTAGAGACACACCTTCCGTGGTAGGACTGCATAGACGGTCCATGCGGGCAAAGGGAACGAAACGTCCGAAGTAGCGACTGATCATGCACAGACAGGCCACACCGCATTGCATCGAGTCGTGTTGCCTTACAAAGGGGAAATTCATAACCTATTTAAGAAATCAATAAGAATATGAATGTGTCCATATAATTTCAATTTGTCACTCATTTCAGATTGGAGATTACTGAAGCACTCCGGATTCAATTCCTTTACCGACTCCGATTTCTTCTCCCTGCTCTATCTTCTTTCCATAGCTGAAGATGTACGCCACGCTAAGCGAGATACTTTTGTTCAGATTGTTTCCGAACACTTCATTATTGTATGAATAATAAGGGGAAACAAAATATTCATCCCGATATTTTCGGCTTTTTCTAAAAATATTGCTGATGGAGACATTCACTTTCCAACGAGGGGAACCCCATTGGGCTATCAGTCCGTACTGCTGAGGAATTCTGGTTATCATGCTTTGCTGGTCATTCATTGATTTCGTAACGGTGCCATAGTAAAGTGTGAACACGAAATTTTTTATAAAGTACTGGGCATGTGCCGCTACATCCCAACTATTAAGATGGGAACGATAATCTCCTGTGGATTTATAATGGTTGTATGATGCCCCGGCCCTTAAAGCCAAAGATCTGTCCAAAAGATAAAACGATAAGCCCAGATAGGCCGAAATGTTGTGAAAATCACCGTTGTTGCTGAATTTTCTTATTAGAGCTTTACCGTCATCGTATGGTTCATACCAATACATCAATTGATTATGAGATCCTTCATAACGCGGTTGTACCGTCAGATCAAATAAATTGCGGAAAATCCATGTATATCGGACATGGGCTGAAGTATGTCCTGTATTTTTCAAATTTTGAGATCCTGTGATATAAAGAAATTGACTCTGACGTATCACACCGTCTGTCCAATCTCCCACGGAGGGAGCATAATTGTCATATGAAATATAAGAGCTTATACTCGAGCCTGAATTAAAGGTGTAACCGATATTTGTTCCAACACTTGGAGAGAACCGATTTGTAATGTATCTGTTGGAGTTGATATGGTTTAGCGTAAGGTGTTGATAGATATTGAAATAAAAATTATTAGACTTCAAAGCATACATTAATCTGAGGTGCCCGTCTATAGATTTAATATCGGAAGTAAATGTGGAAGAACCGGAATAATTATTCTTGTATAGCCCCCCCCTCTCATCAATATCAATCGAGATTGAGTGAATTCTGTTAAAAGTTTTTGATATACTCAGTTCTAAATATTCCGAAATCGTATGCCCGTAGTTATTGTTTATGATTTCGGGAGATTTGTCGAGTTCGGTGTAATATCTGTAATTTGAGTTGTTTTTTGAGTACCGAATTGTTGGAAAAATAGAGAGATTCCAATTTTTAGGCAGGTATATGCGATAGCTGCCATTCCAGGATATTCCGATAGATTTTTTTGATGTATGGGAATGGTAAATGTCAGAAAAATTTTCAGACGGAGAGAATTGGTTAAGAAATCCAGACATATCGTATTTAGGAGTCCTTTCGAACTGGTATGTCAGCCGATTGTCAATAACACAATTCTTGCCGGCGTATCTTGCCCTGAAAACGATCGGGATGCCTGCTACGATACGTCTCCCTTTTGAAAAAACACTGTTTTGAGCCACTTTGAAAGGGTTTCCCTCATCATCTTTAAGAAAAAATGTCTCTTCCGAAGAAGTGCCCTGATGTTTGGTGGAGTAAGCGTTATAGCCTACTGAAACGTCATAGGTCATTTTTTTATATGAAAATTTCGAATATAATGAGAGGTCGTTTGCCAGCTCGTAGAGTAGGTAATTTTGCTCGTTTATTCGTGTATATCCGCCTGATTTATACTCTTTCATAATGTAGTTCACGGCATAGGCAACTCCATTGAATTCCGGTTCGGTGGGATGGTCTATGAATTCTACGCGCACCGCATCGTTGGGATTCATGGAATTTATCTCGGTTTCCGTCGCCGGCAACCCGTTGATAAAATATTTTACTGTTTCACCGGAAACGGTAGTAACGGAATTATTGAGAGGGGAAACTTTTAGGAGTGGAATATTGAGAAGCCGCAGCATATCCACTCCATCGTATGCCGCATTCTTTTGTTGCTTATCTGGAATAACAGTATAAACATTATCTTTTATGTATCGATTTTTACCTTCAACTACAATTTCATCCAGCGTGGCTACAGATTCATTCCCCGTAGATATAGAGTCGGTGGATACAGTCACGTTGGAATTGGAATATCCCTGCATTGCAAATCCAAGAGACACTAAAATCACAATACAGTATGAAAAAAGATTAGACGTTGTTTTCATAAGCATCGCTATTTAAGGTTAGTTGTCCTAATTTTCAACTTTTCCAAGATTTTAACTTGGAAAAGCTGAAAATTATGGTGATAATAATAGTGTTGCTAAATTAAGGCTTCAAATAGGGTTAGTCCCATCCTATAGTATCAAAAGAAAGTAATCCCCAATTTCTCTTTCTCATTCCTAATTCAGCGAAAATAATGGGATTAATTACTTTATACACTCAAGTAAGGACATGGAGTACTTCCATTTGGAGGGCATATTTTAGGCATATTGCTAGTGCAGATATTTTCAATGCAGGAGTTCTTATTGCTGGAACAGGAATTTGTTGTACAGGTTCCTGAGTTTTCAACGCATTTGTTTATAGCACAAGTCCCCGTATTTTGTGTGCAGTAGTTTTCTTGACATGTTCCACTAACCGTTCCTCCGAGAATTAAATTCATAGCGGAAGGGAGCAAAACGTTGTCTTCCCGAATTGCCTTCAATTCAATGGTTTTCATGGTTGTTTAGTTTGAGTTTTATAATATTCGTAAAGTATGTCTTCTATTGGTTGTTTGGTTTCACCCTTATAGATTGAACACAAATCATGTTTGGTTTGTTCGTATTTATTTTCCAATCGTTTCTTCGGGCAGCCTCCGGAGCAAATGGGCAGAAGGGCGCATCCTGTACATTTTGGATCGTCCAAACAGTGGGAATCCAACATAAATCTATGGATAAGCGATTCATTGTCAAAAGATTTGCCCAAAATATTTCCAACTGTTTTATCATAGTTGCCCACATGTTCCCAGCACTTATATATTTCACCTTTTGGGCCAATTATATAGGAGGACAAGTGCGTAGCCGAGCATCCTTTGTGACAATAGTGAGGATAGCCCCTGTCATCGCTGCCATTGCTCCAAATCCTTTTGTAAAATTTCAGATGGTCTTCAGATGAAAAGAATGTCTCATTCTCGCAACCGTTATTTGCACGGAGCACACCCGGGTAGATCTGAATATTCCTGTCTGCAAATCTCTTCCCTATGGCTTCCTGAAGTGAGAAATAGTCATTCCAATTGGAGTTGTCTACATTGACTCTTAATGAGATATTGGTATCGGGGAAAGCGGAAGAGAAGGATTCTATATTGTCAAGGATAATATCGAAAGTGCCACTTCCATCCGCAAAGAATCTTTTGGAATTATGGTTTTCCCTGTCTCCATCAAGCGTAATTTGCACACTGTTCAATGGGAAGTTACGGAAAATCGATAAGATTTGCGGAGATATCAATGTGCCATTGCTGATCATTGAATGATTTGTCACATCTATTCCATCAATGGAATACAACTTTGGCAACAGATATGAAATTATATCCGCTCCGATTAAAGGCTCTCCTCCGTACCAACATAAATGAAGTTTGGAGGAATTTTGATGAGACTTTATAAATTCAATTATTTTATCGGCTATCTCCTTGGTCATGATGCCTGTCGGTTTTGTTTGTTCAAAACAATACGGGCATCGTAAGTTGCAACTGATAGTAGGTACAATTGTCATACCTATAGTCACCGGAGAAAATCCTGAAGAATAAAATAAAGTTTTTTCTTTCCTTATATATTCGTCGTCCTCTTCTTCACTGGTCAATATTTTCGCATCTACGAGTGGCTTTATTCTGTTAAATAGATTTTCTGCAGAAGTTGCGGGGCACACATTTAGCTTTAGAATCTCATCGTATACATCTTTCTTAACTTCATAAAAATTACATGATTGGGTAAGAAAGATAAGATGATGACCTTCTCGTATAAAGGGGATCGCATATCGTGAGAGTCTAAGTGTTTCCATGTATATATCCAAATTTGACACAAATATACAAAAAATAAAAAAAATTACAAAAATTCTAAAATACGGAACCAGACTGGAATAAGACGAAGTTCCCATTTATAAGTTTAATTACCGGATATTCAAATTCGAAATAAAAAATCAAAACATCTATTGGAAATAATCCCATAAACGACCATAAACTTTTAAATCTCAACTTTCGCTTGCGAAAGTTGAATTAATTTAGAGATATTAGTACTGGCAGTGTTGTTAACTTATTGGTAATAAATTAAAAATAAAATTTATTAACAGGTATGTATAATATAATTGAAGGAATAGCGTTATAAATATGTAACCACAGTGATGGTTGTGGCATACGCTGAGTCTTTTCAAATGCTTGGCTAATACCAATTCTTAAATCTATTTGCCTATGCCAAACAATTCCTTCAATTCCCTCCGTACAGAGGTTAAATCAAAAGATATGTGTAGTCCAAAACGTTCGTCAATCGATTTCATACGCCAGTTTGCAAGGGCCTGCAGTTACAGTCGCCGCCAGCCTCTCGGCAATATCATTCTTAATTGATCGGAAGTCACGTATCAACTTAGTCTACTCAAAACCCTCTTTGCCCCTCGGGCAAGAGGGTTTTCTGAATAGTTCATCATAAGAGCCTGCCTTTATGAATTCAATCCGCTTAATGTTGTCTCTGTTAATTTTGTATCCGTTGATATCGGCTTTAGGAAACGTCGCTGCATCATCAGCCGCAGATGAACCCTCTTCCATTCAACATGAGCCTCAGACCTCCTATATACAATATGCGGACTCTGCCCAGAAATTTATGGACAAAGCGCAGTGGACTGATGCTTCCCGGTGTATCAACGCCGCTCTCAAGGCTCAGCCGGCCAGTCCGACAAATCCAATGCTGTTCGCCAACCTTGGAATATGCCAGACCGAACTCGGACAATATAATGATGCCCTCAGAAGTTTTGAAATAGCACTGATTAAAAATCCCGATTCTCCCAAGATTCTCACCAACCGGGCCCGCACGCATATATATGTCGGTAATGACTCCGATGCCATCTCTGATCTGACAAGGGCACTCGCTTGCGATTCCATATATACAAGAGCTCTTTTTATGCGTTCTTCCCTGCTTATGAAAATGTCGAGACTTGAGGAGGCGGAAGCGGATTTGAATGTCTTGGCCCGACATGGCCTGGCAGACGCCAATGTTCTCGCCTCGCTCGGAAGATGCGCTTCCGTCCGTGGTGATATCAAAGAGTCACAACGTCTTTTTTCTCAGGCCCTCCGGGAAGGTCCGGAACCTGATACGTATGTCATCATTGCCGTGGAGCAGATCAATAATAATCTCTTGAATGAAGCAGAAGAGACAGTTTATCAGGGTATTAAAGACTTTCCACGAGAAGGTGAACTGTATTTGGTGAGAGCTCTGCTGCATCGACGTCGCTTCCAAAACAACGAAGCGGAAATCGACAAAAAAATTGCAATGGAATACGGTGTTGAATCTCAAATCATTGAAAGTTTTTTCCCGGGAGAACCCCTCCCCCGGCGCAAATAAACATTTTCCAGTGACGATTTTTATTTATATCTTTGCAATGAATTTTGAGGACAGACATAGAAATAATCCTCCTCGGAATTCCCGGAGATTTTTCGTCAGGACATTTAATACAGCTTAAAATTGGATTCAGTCACATCTCACATAGAATATTTGATGCGTTATCACGACTGCGTGATATTGCCCGGACTCGGAGCCTTGATAGCTTCGGGAAAGCCGGCGCATTACGATGAGATAAGTGGCATATTCCATCCGCCTTTGCGCCAAGTATGTTTCAATGGCGCGGTAAGCAACGATGACGGACTCCTTGTAGACTCCATCCGCAGGCGCGGAAACATCAGTTTTGAAGAAGCACGCTCACTTATGCAGCGTCAGCTTCATACAATCCGCATCACTCTTGAAAGAGACTCAGAGGTGACACTTGGCAAAGTGGGTACCCTGCGTCGCGATTCGGAAGGCAACGTCAGCTTCCATCCTTTCCGCACTTCGGAGCAAATGATGGAAGAGATGGGATATTTCCCTCTTGACATGATTCAGAATGGCAATGAGGGAGAGAAACCGTCGCGAGAATCGGCACTTGTCGCTACCCGGACAACTGCTACGCAGTCCCAATCGGATGCGGAATGTAAGGAAAGCGTGCTGACCGCAGACGTGGCTGAATATAATATAGAGGAAGAAGAGGAGCCGACTTCATGCAGCAATGCCGCATCTACAGAAGGCATCCGGAAACGCAACGGCTACTACATAATTGCCATCAATAAGACGTTGGCACATGTGGCCGTGGCAATAATGGCGGTGCTTGCACTGACACTACCCTTCCTCATTCCCCACACCGATACGGGCGAACGCAGAGTTGAGGCATCTGTCGTGCCTGTCAACACCCTTGCTGAAAATAAAAGTGAGGATACGTTGCCGAATGTTGCAGACTACAAAGGACCGAAATCTGAAAATGATGCCGAGCAAGGAGAATGTCATCTTGTGGTAGGCACCTTCGGCAGCAAAGAAGAGGCAGCCAGATTTATGGAGATGCACACCGAAAGCCCATGGGGTCTACGAGCAATCGAAAATAAAGGAAAAACTATGGTGGTGGCGGCGAGTTCCGTAGATCAAGAGGCATTACTCTCATTGTCAACGGATAAAGGCTTCAAAAAGGAATATTCCGCGTCGTGGGTTTGGCATCGCTGATGAAAAAAAACAAAAAAAAGTAAATTTTTTTCTAAAAAATTTGCACGGTTCGAAAAATGGTTGTAACTTTGCAACGTCAAAAGGGAAAGACGGAGGTCTTCCGGCTCGAAAGAGCAGCAAAATGAAAGAATGCGAAAATAGCTCAGTTGGTAGAGCACGACCTTGCCAAGGTCGGGGTCGCGGGTTCGAGTCCCGTTTTTCGCTCCAATCGAACAATGAAATATTAACTGCAGAGTTCTCTTCTCAACCCATGCAAAATCGCAAATGCGAAAATAGCTCAGTTGGTAGAGCACGACCTTGCCAAGGTCGGGGTCGCGGGTTCGAGTCCCGTTTTTCGCTCCAATATCTCTGCAGATGAATGTCTAGGTGGCGGAATTGGTAGACGCGCTACTTTGAGGGGGTAGTGGCCGTATTGGCCGTGTGAGTTCGAGTCTCATCCTGGACACTTGAAAGGCAAGATTTCAGATCATAATCCGAAATCTTGCCTTTTTTGTTTATGTATTCCCCATACTCCCTCCCCTTTTGTAATCTCAGACCTCAGATCTCAGATCTCTATTTCAAATCTCAACCTTTACCTCTTACCTCTTACCTCTTATCACCTTTCATGTTTCAACTTTTATAATCTATGCGTATTTTTTTCTTTCTCTTTTCACCTTGCTTGCCGCCCATTTTGCCAATGCTGGGGAGCAACTGATGCTTACGGTGAAACTCTTCATGGCTCCGTCCATAGCTTCGCTGCCAGGAATCTCTCCATGACAGTAGAGAACACTTGAAATTTTCCTCCAGTCGAAATCTTTTTAAGCGTTTGAGGAAAAGTAAGATACTGTAAAAGCAAAAAAAATTTGTAAAAAGACACGAAAAAATTTTGCCGGAAAGAAAAAATGACTTAACTTTGCAATCGAAAACAAGGGGCATTAGCTCATCTGGTAGAGCGTTTGACTGGCAGTCAAGAGGTAACGAGTTCGAGTCTCGTATGCTCCACAACGGCAGATTTGGAAGAAATTCCGAATCTGCTTCTTTTTTCCTGCCCTCCCTCCAAATATATATATATATATATAGTCGCAGCTGAAATTAACAGTCATTGGGATTTTGTAGGAAGTTTAAACGTTCTTTGTGGCATTTTGGTGCATAATTTGCAGTTTGCCTGAGTGAAAGAATAATATGACATGTCGAAGAAAAGATATATAGAGGTGAAGGGCGCTCGCGTCAATAACCTTAAAAACATAGATGCAAAGGTGCCTCTGGGGGATTTCACTGTGATTACAGGAGTGTCCGGTTCCGGCAAATCTTCTCTGGCATTTGATACTCTTTATGCGGAGGGACAGCGAAGATATGTTGAATCATTGTCGGCTTACGCGCGTCAGTTTTTAGGACGAATGCAGAAACCCGATGCCGACTTCATCAAGGGTCTTCCTCCCGCTATAGCCATCGAGCAGAAGGTGAATACCCGGAACCCAAGAAGTACGGTGGGTACTTCCACGGAGATTTATGATTACCTGCGGATGCTTTTTGCCCGCGTAGGTCATACGGTTTCCCCCATATCCGGTAGTGAGGTGAAGCGCCATTCCGTGGAAGACGTCGTAAAGGGTGTATTGTCCTATCCGGAGGGTGCCAGAGCAGCAGTGTTGGTTGATATTTCCCTGCCCGAAGGTAGAAGTTTGCGTCAGCAACTTGACATATATGTCAAAGAGGGATACTCACGCCTTGAACGCGACGGTAAATTTCTGGATATAGCCGAGATGCTTCTTGATGAGGACGATAATGCGCTCGAAGAGAATTTCAAAGGTGCCCGCCTTCTGATCGACCGCCTCAGTATCTCTTTGGACAAAGATGAGCAGTCGCGTCTTACAGACTCGATTGAAACTGCATATTTTGAGGGCCACGGACGGTGTATTGTAAAGGTATGGGATAAAGAGGAAGTGAAGATCCTTGAGTACTCCAATAAATTTTCTGCCGACGGCATCGACTTCCGGGTGCCTTCGGATCTGATGTTTAATTTCAACAATCCCTACGGTGCTTGTGAAGTATGCGAAGGGTTTGGAAAAGTGATGGGTATCAGTGAGGATTTGGTGATTCCCGATAAAACCCGCTCCGTTTATCAAGACGCCGTGCAATGTTTTCGTGGCGAGAAGATGAGCGAATGGAAGAAATATCTAATCAAGCGTGCCTCAAACATCGGCTTTCCAATCCATACTCCTTATGCGCAACTTTCTCAGCAGGAGAAAGACATACTCTGGCACGGCACCGGAAATCCCAATAAGATGGGACCGCGGGACTGGCCCGGCATTGACGGATTCTTCCGATTTGTGGATGAAAATCAGTATAAGATCCAATACCGGGTGATGAAGGCTCGCTACAGGGGACGCACTGTTTGCCCGAAATGCCACGGCAGCCGTCTGCACGAAGATGTGGAATACGTAAAGGTGGGTGGTAAGTCTATCACCCAGTTGGTGAGAATGCCTGTATCGGAGTTACAGGGATTTTTCGATACGCTGCAACTTAACACCACCGACGGGAAGACTGCCGAACGCCTGCTCGTAGAAATCCGCAACCGCTTGAGATTTCTTGTGGAAGTGGGACTGGGATATCTTACGTTGGACCGATTGTCTTCCACTCTTTCCGGCGGGGAGAGTCAGCGCATAAATCTTGCCACTTCTCTCGGATCGGCCCTTGTAGGGTCGCTTTATATTCTCGATGAGCCTTCAATCGGTCTTCATTCGCGCGATACGGAACGGTTGATCGGAGTGCTGCGCAGACTGCAGAAATCGGGTAATACCGTAGTGGTGGTGGAACACGACGAGGATATAATGCTTGCCGCGGACCATATTATTGATATCGGTCCTGATGCCGGGCGCCTTGGTGGCAAAATAGTTTATGAGGGAAATATGCGGACCACTCTTTCCGATCCCAAAGCCCCCCATACTTATACGATAGATTATCTGAGAGGAATACGGAAGATTCCAGTGCCTCGGATGCGTCGGCCCTGGAAGAAATTTATAGAGGTGACCGGAGCAATGGAAAACAATCTTAAGGACATCGACGTGAAATTTCCATTGGGAGTGATGACGGCGGTGAGCGGTGTGTCCGGTTCAGGCAAGTCCACCCTTGTAAAAGACATTCTTTACAGGGCCCTTGTGCGTCACCTTGGCGATGCCTGCGATGCTCCGGGCAGCCATCGTGAACTTAAGGGAGACCTATCGCAGATAGGAGCGGTGGAATTTGTAGATCAAAATCCCATCGGCACTTCATCGCGCAGCAATCCCGCCACCTATCTTAAAGCCTATGATGAAATCCGCCGTCTGTTTGCCGACCAGCAATTGTCGCAGCAGATGGGATTCTCGCCTGCCTTCTTCTCTTTCAATACCGAAGGGGGCCGTTGTGAAGAATGCAAAGGTGAGGGCACCATCACTATCCCCATGCAATTTATGGCCGACATAACAGTGCCGTGCGAAGTGTGTCATGGCCGTAGGTTCAAGCAGGAGGTTCTCGACGTGGAATTCTTTGGAAAGAATATTCATGATTTTCTTGAGATGACCATCAATGAGGCCATTGAATTTCTGAATGCTCATCCCGGCACTGTGCAGAACCGCATAATCAAACGTCTGCAGCCCCTGCAGGATGTGGGTCTGGGATATGTGAAGCTCGGACAGTCGTCCTCCACACTCTCTGGCGGTGAAAGCCAGCGCGTGAAGTTGGCTTACTTCCTTTCTCAGGACAAACAACCCAACACCGTATTTATCTTCGATGAACCCACCACAGGGCTTCATTTCCACGATATCTCCACCCTGCTGAAATCTCTTAACAGACTTGTGGAAAACGGCCATACCGTGATAATAATCGAACACAATATGGAGATCATTAAGTCTGCTGACTGGATTATAGACGTAGGGCCTGAAGGTGGAGACAAAGGTGGAAATATTGTGGGAGCTGGTACTCCGGAGGATATTGTGAAGATTCCGGCCTCCTACACCGGCAAATATCTTAAGGAACACCTTGATGAATGAACGGTATGAGACGGACTCTAAGAAGAATGAACAGTAATATGTGTGGTTTGTTAAGAATATATGGCGTAGCGATGGCGTTGTTTATGGTCACGATGTTTACCGGCTGTATACATCATCCCACCGACAGCCGCCAAAGTCGTGCCCATGCTTTATATCTTGAAGAGACTGCGTTGTTGCGTCAGTATATCGACAGCATGAAGCTTGCCCCCGATTCCTTGACGGCAGAGAAGTTGCTTGATGCGTGTCGTGACCGTATGGAATCTTTGAATTTTAAATATCCAGTGGATACGGATCTGGAGATGACCGAAGGCGAAAACGACACAATAGCCATCCTTACGGTAAGAATGATGTCGATTCATGATAAGAAATTGAATGTGCGCGACACCGTGGTCCATGAATAGTTACTTAATTCCTTCCAATAATACTGATAAGCCATGAAAAAATCACTCATATATCTCTCCATCGCATTTTGGGGCTCTGCCTTGGCCGTTGCCGAAAATTATCAGCCATTGCCGGCATGGCTTGACGGCACGATGCGGCCTTACGTTTTTCCTTCAGAAAATAAAATGCTGGAGGTGCCGGATAGTCTTGTTCCCTTTCATATCGAATATGTGGGACGCCACGGCTCCCGATATCTTAGTTCGGAGAAGAAAGTGATGCCGCTGCTCACGCTACTTAGTGAGCAGGAAAAGAATAACAATCTTACGGCAACAGGACGTCAATTTCTGGTTCTTCTTCAGAAGGTAAAGGCAGACTCTGAGGGCCATTGGGGCGATTTGTCCACCATTGGAAGGGAAGAAGCCTTCCGACTCGGAGCTGATATGGCCCGCAGATACCCAGGTGTATTTCAGCAGGGTGTGGTGGCCGTTGATGCCCTGTCATCGGATGTGCCGCGCGTGATCGACACCATGTATTGCTTCACGTTGGGGCTCCGTAATAACTCACCCGGCTTATCCGTCTCCACCACGGAAGGAAGATTTACATCTCCGTTGACGAGATTTTTTGAAACAGATCCCGTCTATAGAAAATGGCTCAAAGACAGTCCGGAATGGCAATCGCCATTGTCGGAATACGAGCGGAGAAGAGTGCCGGAGACACCGGCACGCCGACTTTTCCGGAAGATGCCTGAAAATTTCACGGTGACTTATACAAAATCATCCGGCAATGAAACTACAGCGAAATTCGGCGGCAGGGACTGTCTGAGTGAACTTCAGTCCGTAACCATGGCCATGTACGGTATGCTGCAGGGACTTAGGGCTACCTCAATGGGTACGCCTACCACGCAATGGATGACTGAGGAAGAATACCGGGACTGTTGGAGCTGCATCAATGCCCAGCAGTGGCTTAAACGCACTGTCACTCCATTCTCCGATATGTCCGGAATTGCGGCCACTCCCCTTCTGATTGACATCATCAATACAGCGGACCGTGCCGTAGGCCAAATGAATGTATACGATATTGAGCCCTACAACTGGGAATGGAGCGACGAATGGAGTAAAGACGATTTTCATCGTAATCAGACTCATTACGTGCCTTCGCCTGCTGCTTGTCTCAGATTCGGACATGCCGAGACTGTGCTCCCCCTCGCCTCATTGATGAATCTTCCCGGATGCAGCGTCAAGGGAGCCGATCTCGACAATCTTGACGACAAATGGAGAAATTCATCTGTGTCACCACTCGCTTCGAATATAGAGCTGGTGCTTGCTCAAGCCCCGTCCGGCACAATTTATGCAGCCGTGACTCTCAACGGATTGCCACAAACCCTTGAGGGAGCACAAGGACCATGGCAGACATGGACATCCCTTCGCACACGCTGGCTGCAATATGCCGCCTCCTATTGACACCAATACTCCATCTTGACATTAATACTCCATCTCATGATTTTTTATGAGATGGGTTTCGGAAGATTTACCGTTTTTGTAGCGATAGCTATAAATATCCTGCTTTCTATTTGAATATTAGCAAAATAATGTTAATTTTGCTGAATCAAAATTTTTCAGATTTGTTGTTGAAGTACATGCAAGAGAGCATTCCTTTTAGTAAGACCCCTTAGGCCTTTTTATTGCAGAGGTTTGGCGCAAGAAACTAATAAACAACAATATATTAATTAACGATTCAGCTTATATGACATTAAAGACTGCAGTCGGAGTCTATGCTCTGATGGCTGCTCCAATACTCCTTACAGGATGTATTGACAACGGCTATGATCTTTCCTTTATCAGCTCGATGACAACGGTGTGATGAGCAGTCGCACTCGTGCTTTGGCCGCTACATTGAATTTTGGCGTGGAATACGAGCTCCCCTATTACCGTCCGTTGCATTTCGGTCTGGTAAATTCCACATATATCAATGGTGCGTATACATGGACTCAGTTCAGAGTGTCGGCCAACGTGGCTCCCGTGAATTTCTTCTCAGCAGATGCCAACTTTGTGGCAGGCACCTATGGTGTCGGTTTTGGATGGCTGATCAACCTCCACACCACAGGAATCAATTTCTTCGTGGGTATGGACCATACTTTCGGCAAGCTGTCGAAGCAGTTTATCCCGCTTAAATCCAATGCTGATTTCAATCTCGGCATCAACTTCCCGTTCTAATCCACTTCTCATAATAAAAAGTAAGGAGGACGCGCAAGCTTCCTCCTTACTTTTTATCTCTCATCTCTCATCTCTTATATCTTATATCAGGATATCGGATCTGCATCTCGCAGCGGTCACAGTCGAAATAGGCGTAAAGGATGGTTTTGTCATCCTCAAGCATAAGTGGAAGATGCGGACCGCGTCCATTCGTTTGCTTCCTACACATCCCAAGTTCCCGCAGAATGCAATGGCGAGTGGTCATCACGGTGCGACCTGCCAAGGTGGAATGATCTTTTTTCATTGTCTCAAGAGCAGGTTCGATCGTTTTCACCCCATGGTCACGGTAAAATCGAGCTGCAAGCCTGTTGGACACATTGTCGGCGAATGAAAGTTGTGTGTAGGGGAATGTCACTGTCATGTCCTCCGGTTTTCGTGTAGCAAAGGGATATACAGTTCTGTTGGCACTTTGGAGAGCATCGATTGATTTACGTCGCAATTCAGTGAGCCGGGAGAGTGGAATAAATGAATCCTGAGGGATATTGCATGTAAAACTCTTCAGACGAAATGAAGTGTTGCCAATCTTGGCAAAGGGTGTAATTAAGTCCATGGGCTTTTTACTCTTCTCTACAACTGTGTTAAGAGGAAGCCTTACACTCACGCCCCTTTCATCGGTAGCAGTCACCCCGGTATTGTCGAGCGTTACATCCATATTAATTTTACGTACAGCAGTAGGGCGACTTATCATTTTTTGCCATTCATTGTCGAATGTCCGGTATATTTTTGCCTTGGGCGGTAGTTGGAATGGTCGATTGCTTTTTATTCTGCCATTGGCCACTCCGTTTACCGCCACCCCTGTAAATTCCCCATCGGTATTGAAAAACGAAATACCGTCGCCATTATGGAGAGTGGAGATATCTTTAATTTCTTCTCCCAAGGATTTGGGCGTGGATGGTTGCCATATATTGTGGGGGCGACGCGAATCGAGAAAATATTTTGTAAAACCGCGGTTGAAACTCTTGAAGGGATCGGGATTGAATGAAATTTCGCTTGACCCGACTGAACTGCGTTGATATTTCCGAGGGTTAAGACTGATGAAATCATCAATTAGCTTCCGATAATACCCTACGATATTTTTCACATAATCCTCGCTCTTCAGGCGTCCTTCGATTTTAAAAGAAGACACTCCGGCCTCCATCAGATCGGGAAGCATTGAGGAAGCATTGAAATCGCGCAGCGAAAGGAAATGCGCATCCGGGGCAAGTTTACGGCCAGAGGCGTCTGTCAGTCTCCATTTGTGGCGGCATACCTGAGCACACTCCCCGCGGTTGGCACTTCGGCCGAAGCAAGCCTCGCTGGCGTGGCATCTTCCGGAATAACTCACGCACAATGCTCCGTGAATGAAAGTCTCCACGGGTATGCTCACCGTAGATGTGATCTCTTCGATTTCGCGCAACGTCAGTTCCCTGGCCAATACAAGTTGTGAGAATCCCACTTTCTCCAGAAAAAGCGCCTTTTCGGGAGTGCGGATATCACACTGGGTGCTCGCGTGCAGTTGAATGGGTGGAATATCCATTCGAAGGATTCCCATGTCCTGCACAATCAGAGCATCCACACCTGCCCGATACAGGTCGGTGATCAAACGTTCCACATCGCGAATCTCATGATCGTATACTATCGTGTTGACCGTGACATATACCTTTGCCCGGTAGATATGTGCGAAGTCTACCGTTTTCCGGATTTCATCGATGGAATTGGCGGCGTTTTTGCGGGCACCGTGAGAGGGGCCCCCCATGTAGACTGCATCTGCACCGTGAAGGATGGCCTCAATGGCTATTTTTGAATTGGCCGCTGGAGACAGGAGTTCGATTTTTTGCATTCCCGACAGTGATGAGTGAGGTGTGATAAAGAATATTAAACCACATTTACGAGAAAGGGACTTAACGGGGTTTCTGCATAATTCGCTGGAGCGAACGTTTGTCTTCCCGCTCACGTATGCTCTGCCGTTTGTCGTATTGCTTCTTTCCCCGTCCGATCCCGATCATAAGTTTGGCAAATCCTCTTTCGTTTATGAAAAGTTTGATCGGCACTATGGTGAAGCCTACGTCTTCGGCTGCTTTGGCAAGTTTTGATATCTCTTTTTTGTTGAGAAGAAGTTTGCGGTCGCGACGCACTACGTGGTTGTTGTAGCTGCCGAATGAATATTCGGAGATATGCATTCCTTTAACCCATACTTCTCCGTTGTCGACCACGCAGTAAGTATCGGCCAGAGAGGCTTTACCGTCGCGAATTGACTTTATTTCAGTGCCGGTGAGTACAATTCCTGCCACGAATGTATCGGATATTTCATAGTCGAAATTGGCACGTTTGTTTTTTATATTGACTTGATTGACTTTCATAGGATCTTGGTTCAATTAATTGATATTGTGGACTCTAAACGGACGGAGTGATAATGCTCAATATCCACGCCACAAAGCAGGGAGCACCAATCACGGCAATGGCCATGATGCCGGTTACAGTGGCATGTTTATCGGACGGCACCTTGAGGAAACGAATTGCTTTGCTTATCAAATATAGAGTCCATAAGGGCATAAATACAATTACGGGTTCCATCATAGGAAGCAAATAATCCAGCATTATAAACATTGCCAGGGTGGTGAGCATAAGCATTGTCATCACTTTAACAAAAGGGTTGTCCGGTAGGTTTTTGGTATCCCGCGGCAAAATGAGCTTCATTATGCCCAGTGCCATGAAATTTCCGAAAAAAAGACTTACAAAGATAATCATGGCCGTAGTTAGCACCGATTTCAAGTCTGCGTTCGGATCGTATATAAATCGGAAGAATGCCATAAGTGAGGCCAATGCCGCAACCGGATAAAAGCATGTGGCACCCGTTTTTTCCACAGAAGGATTCATACGCCGTATTTTCTTCCATCCCTCGGTAGGATTCACCATGGTAGTCAGAAGGAGAAGGAAGACACTTTTTGAGTGTCTCCCTTCCTTATTGTTGTCAGTGGTGAGGTCGTCTTCCTCTTCCTCAAGGTTATAATTATCGAATTCGTTTCCGTTCATTTAATGATCATTTTTACACTCTTTCCGTTGGCCACAACAATGTACAGACCCGGTGTGGGCAGGTCGGCAGCTACATCTCCTATGCCATGGTTGGAGGCCACGCATTCTCCTGATGTGGAGTATACGGAAAGATTTATAGGGAGTGTATCGTCGGATACTCTTGCTTGTATGCGTCGACCTGCAACGTCAATTTTTATCTCATCTCTCGTCACTATGTCGGCCATTGTATCTACACCGGAGTCCGGTAAACGTTCAATCTCAATGATATGGGAAAAGTCATCCCAATAAGCGTTTTGGAGATAGAAGTTCTCCATACCTGTCTTTATGAAGAGAGAGGCATTGTTTTCTGTATCTGCATCGAAGGTGGTGCCTGTGATGATTGCCGGATATTCAGTCCATGAATAAATCTCAGATATCGACGGGCACTGATAAAACACCTCGCGCCCCATGGAATCAAGCGGATTGAGAAGGATTATCTGATTGAGCAGAGAGCATCCGAAGAATGCTCCGTCTCCCACGGAAGTCACTCCGTTGAGATTCAGCGATTCCAATTCGGTGCAAAGAGCAAATGCATAATTGCCGATGGTGGCGTCTTTGCAAAGAAAAGATAAGGATTGAAGGCTGCGGCAATTGTAGAAGGCATAGTTGCCGATGGTCTTCATGTCGGCCGGGATGTTTACGGAAGACAGTGATGTGCAGTTATAAAAACTGTTGTTGCCAATCTTTGTGACGCTCAATGGGATTTCCACATTCTGAAGCATCGGGCAGTCCCGGAAAATTGACTCCGGAAGCTCTTGGATATCGTTGGGCAATGCCACGTGCTCCAGTGAAGTGCATCCTTCGAAAATACCGTTCCCCATAAATGAAATGGCAGAGCCGATTTCCACTTCAGTCAGCGAAGTGCATCCTTGAAAGGCGTAGTTGCCTATTTGCTGAATTGTTTGAAGCGAAGGAATTGAAGTAAGTTCGGTGCAATAAGCAAAAGCATTATCACGAATCTGCCGGATCTCCCGTAGGGTGCTGATCGTCTTCAGAGAGGAGCATCCGTAGAAGGTGCGGGCCTGAATTTCAGTAATGAGGACCGGGAGCACAACTTCCCTTAGTGATGTGCAACCGCGAAAGGCCTCTTTGCCAAGGATGGCAAGACGCTCCGAAAGTGATACATTCTCAAGATTCACGCAACCGGCAAAGGCGTAGTCTCCCACGGACGATACCATTTGAGGCAATGTAATCTCACGGACCACAGTATTGTTTTCAAATGCAGAACTGCCTACGGATGTCACATAGTACACTACTCCATCATTGACAATGGTGGCAGGGATGCTGAGAGACTCGGGCACTTCGGCCCCGGCCGTGAATCCTGCCACTTCCACTTTGGCCGTTTCCTCATCGGAAATGTTATAAGCCAGACCGCCTGCGTTGAAGTCGGCGCCGAAAATCGGCGCCGAAATCATTGCAAACATAATTAGGGTTTGCTGAATAATATTTATTTTATTGACACTCATTAAAATAAAT
>JAMPGE010000012.1 GCA_023664085.1 Muribaculum sp.
ACGAGAGCCAATATCCGTTTTTGCAGTCGCAGACCGTAGAGACTCTGAAAGCCGGGGAGAAGGACAAAAAGGCTGAATACTATGACCGGATTTATGTCGGCTTTTGGGATGGCGCACAGAACACCCATGGCAAACTGCCGTACCCATGGACTGAGAATATCATCATCGAGGATGACTGGAGCAACTTCACCTATGCCCACTTCTCACTGCGCATCAACGACCGCCTTGTCAACAGTCAGGTTGCCCCGGCGGTAGACCCAACGCAAAAGACCACGTTCAAATTTATCTCCGACACAATCCCCGATGTCCGAGCAATCTTTTACGTCCGAGGCAAACGCTATATCTGTGAAAAAATAACTGCGACATTCACCGAAAACGGCATGTCGCAGTTGATCAAAGGAATTTTCTACCCGGTGTCAGAAAGCTGAGGGTTAGAACCCTTTGCCTTTGGTGCGCTCGTAGACGGCCTCACGGCCCGAGTCTACGTTCTTGATGCGGAACTGTACGGCTGCGCGATTGGGTATGGTGTCGGGTAGCTTCGAGGCCAACGCCTTGATGACGGCATCAACAGTGCCAAAGCCTATATCGGTAATCTCAGCAAGGACTTCGCCCTTATAATAGGCTCTGGCATAAACCATCATCTTCGGCGAGAGTCGGAAAAGTTTTTCCTTTGACTCGTCGATGTCCTGGGCAAGACCTTGCTTGCTCCGCGCCTTGCTGAACAGAATAAAGTCTACGACTTTCTCGTTCAGTTCCCATGCCGGAGTAAAGTCTATCTTGATGTAGCCACGGGTCACTCTGTTGCCGTGGCTATGGTTCATAGCGAAGCCTACCTCTGAGATTGTGGCACCACAATCGTTCTGTGCCACCGTTCCCCATGTGTGGCGGAACGTATAGGCACAGTACCAGTCCTTTTGCGCCATGCCCATCGACTTGCAGATTTTCTTTATGCCGTTGTTGACGTTGGCGCAAAAACTGTCAGAGGTGGAGTAACGCTTATGGAAGCGGAAAAGGTAAGGGTCGCTTTCTTCTGCCGCATACTTCTCAAACAGAGGTTTGAGCACGGCAGGGACCCTCATCTCTATATATGCAGAGTCTCGACGGCTGTGGCGTGTTTTGGCACGTTGGTAGCCAATCACGCCATTCTTATAGTCGGACTTCTGCAAGTTGAACATGTCAACTGTGTTGATACCTGCGAGACAGAGTATCATTTGAGCCACATCACGCCCCAGTTCGGGCAGTGATTCCAACATCTTCGTCTCCGGGAGTGGGGCACCGAAGAACTCGCGGCAAGCCTCTGGGGAGATTGCCCGCTTCGTTGTGGTGTCGGATTGAGGTATTTCTACCTTAATCCACGGATTTGTCTTGATGCGGAGCGAGCCGGTGTCGTAGTCGTTGAACTCCTTCGTTGCGGCCTTGAATATCTGACGGACGCAAACAGGGTACATCTCTTTTGCACGGTGAGTGTGGGCGAGAGAGTCAATCCACTTGTTGACTGTCGAGGAAGTCAGTTGTGAGAACATCACCTTGTTCGTTCCCAAGTACAACTCCAAGTTGTTGACCGCCATACGGTAGTTCCGTGCATTGCGCTCCTGACCCTTGTTAATCAGTCGCGCAATATGGATGTTGGCATAGTCGCTGAAACAGATGTCATCGGTTTCTGTTGTCAGAAACTCGATAACCTGTGCAACTGACCACTTCTCAATGTCGCGAGTGTTCAACATTGAGTTGTAGCGGATGATAAGATCGGAGCAGTAGTTCAGGACGTAGGGGTCTTTGATTTCCTTCTCCTTCGTGAGGTCTTTCTTTGTGACCATCTTGTCGGTCTTGATGAAGCCGACATTCCTTTGGTGTGTGACCCGGATGTATACCTGCCAAAAGCCATCCTTACGGGGTCGGCGCACACATGCTTTGAGATTTGCCATATTGTTTAATGTTTATTTGATGTTTGTTATTTAACTCATTATCTGTAACTTACAATGGTTAACAATTGGTAAACATTTGGTCAACACCATTGTTCAGATTGGTCAACAATTGGTCAACAAATAGGCTCATTTGGACTCACTTTGTGTGGCCAAGTGAACCAACCCCCTAAGACCAAGTTAGGCTGTAACCACCGTTTTATCGGTGAGTTACAGCCTAACTGACTGAATGTCTTATGTTGGAGAATTACGTCTCTTTAATCCTCCAGATTGGCCTGGGCCGCTGCTACGCGGGCTATGGGTACTCGGAAGGGCGAACAGGATACGTAGTTCATGCCGAGTTTGGCACAGAATTTTACGCTGGATGGCTCTCCTCCGTGTTCTCCACATATTCCTACTTTGAGCTCGGGTTTGGTGGCACGGCCTTTTTCTACACCCATTTTCACGAGTTGACCGACACCTTCCTGATCGAGGACTTCAAACGGATCTACCTTGATAATTCCCTTTTCTTTATAGAATTTAAGGAATTTGGGTGCGTCGTCACGACTATATCCGAATGTCATCTGAGTGAGGTCGTTTGTGCCGAAGCTGAAGAAGTCGGCTACTTCGGCAATCTGGTTTGCCGTGAGCGCTGCACGGGGCACTTCAATCATAGTGCCGATCTTGTAAGGAACGGTTTCTCCGCGTTCTTCAAACACTTTGTTGGCAGTGATATTGATAACTGCGGCCTGATTCTGCAGCTCTTTGAGCACACCTACGAGGGGCACCATGATCTCGGGGTGGACGTCGATTCCACGAGCTTTGCAGTTGAGTGCGGCTTCTATGATGGCTCTTGTCTGCATTTCGGTGATTTCGGGATATGTGATTCCGAGACGGCAACCGCGGTGACCGAGCATGGGGTTGAATTCTTCGAGGGAGTCAACCTTGGCTTTCACCTGCTCAAGTGTGAGTCCCATTTCTTCAGCGAGTTCTTTCTGAGTAGCTGTCTGATGAGGAACGAATTCGTGCAAGGGAGGATCGAGAAGACGAATAGTCACACCGAGACCGTCCATGGCTTCGAAAATACCTTCGAAGTCGCTGCGCTGCATGGGAAGGAGTTTGGCGAGAGCGGCGCGGCGTCCTTCTTCGTCGCTTGCGAGAATCATTTCGCGCACTGCTTTGATACGGTCACCTTCGAAGAACATGTGTTCCGTACGGCAGAGGCCGATACCTTGAGCGCCGAATTTGCGGGCTTGAGTTGCGTCGCGAGGAGTGTCGGCGTTAGTGCGTACGAGTGTCTTGGTATATTTTGCTGCGAGATTCATGATGGCTGCGAAGTCACCGCCGATTTCGGGTTCTGCGGTAGGCACTTGTCCGTTGTAAACGTCGCCTGTAGAACCGTTGAGGGAGATCCAGTCACCTTCTTTATAAGTATGGCCACCCATAACTACGGTTTTGGCTTCGTAATCCACTTTGATTTCTCCGGCTCCGGATACGCAGCACTTACCCATACCGCGTGCCACTACGGCTGCGTGGCTAGTCATGCCGCCGCGCATTGTAAGGATGCCTTGAGCTACGGCCATACCGCGGAGATCTTCGGGAGAAGTTTCGATACGAACGAGAACGACTTTTTTCTTTTTCTCAGCCCATTCTTCGGCATCTTCAGCGGAGAATACGATCTGTCCGGTGGCGGCTCCTGGAGAAGCGGGAAGACCTTTTGCTACTACTTCAGCGCGTTTGAGAGCTGCTTTGTCGAAAACAGGGTGGAGAAGTTCGTCGAGTTTCTGGGGCTCCATACGAAGCAGACAAGTCTTTTCGTCGATCATGTTGTCGCGAAGAAGATCCATTGCGATTTTAACCATAGCTTCACCGGTGCGTTTGCCGTTTCGGGTCTGGAGCATCCAGAGTTTGCCGTCCTGGATAGTGAATTCCATATCCTGCATGTCGCGGTAGTAGTCTTCAAGGCGATGAGCGATGGCGATGAGTTCTGCGGCGCAGTCGGGCATAGTCTCTTCGAGAGCGGGATATTTGGCAGCGCGAACTTCCTCGGAAATGCCTTGAAGGGCTGCCCAGCGGCGGGAACCTTCGATTGTGATTTGCTGAGGAGTGCGGATACCGGCCACTACGTCTTCACCTTGTGCGTTAATAAGGTATTCACCATTGAAGATGTTTTCTCCGGTGGCTGCGTCGCGGCTGAAAGCTACGCCGGTGGCAGAATTATTGCCCATGTTGCCGTAGACCATTGCCTGAACGTTGACAGCGGTGCCCCATTCTTCGGGGATCTGGTTCATGCGGCGATAGATAATGGCACGTTCGTTCATCCAGGAGTCGAAGACGGCGCAGATACCGCCCCAGAGTTGATCCCATGCGGAAGTGGGGAAATCCTTACCGGTGTGTTCTTTGACTGCTTGTTTGAACAGAGAGACGAGTTTTTTGAGATCGTCAACGTCGAGTTCGGAGTCGAATTTGATACCTTTTTCTTCTTTCACCTTATCCATAATGGCTTCGAAGGGGTCGATATCGGTTTTTTTTGCAGGCTTCATACCGAGCACAACGTCGCCGTACATCTGGACGAAGCGACGGTAAGAATCCCAAGCGAAGCGGGGATTTCCGCTTTTTTCTGCCATTGTGGCTACAGTGGCATCGTTCATACCGAGGTTGAGAACAGTATCCATCATGCCGGGCATAGAAGCGCGTGCTCCGGAACGGACCGATACGAGAAGAGGATTGGTGGGGTCGTCAAATTTATTACCTGTGAGTTTTTCAACGTGGGCGATAGCCTTTTCAACATCGGCCTTGATATCTTCCACCACTTTGTTACGACCGAATTGAGTATATTCGGTGCAAACTTCAGTAGTGATGGTGAAACCGGGAGGTACGGGCATACCAAGCAGATTCATTTCTGCGAGATTGGCGCCTTTGCCACCGAGGAGGTTTCTCATCGAGGCATTTCCTTCGGCTTTACCGTCGCCGAAAGTGTAAATTTTTTGTGCCATTTTGGTTAAAATATTGAAACTAAAAATTTTGAGTATACTTTCTGTGACATGGATAGAGGAGGAACAGACGAAAATACTGCTCTTCCTCTCACATAACAATGCAAATTTAATAAAAGTTGCGTTTATAAACAAATATTCGCAGGTTTTTGCTATTATTATATATTACTTGTAATTTTGCAGGTAAATTCGTTATAGATTTTCTTCGTGGAAGTATTGCTCTGTCATGTAGCCGTCAGAATAAAAAACAGTATTGGCAACTACAGAGTATGACAACGTGGAGGATCCGTCAATTTATTTACAATGTCGAGAAAGAAAAAAGAACTTCCTACACTTGAGAATATAGAGATAACTGGTTTTGCAGCGGAGGGAAAGGCGGTGGCCAAAGTGGCACTTCGTCCGGATACTGACGATAGGATAGTAGTGTTTGTGCCATATGCAGCTCCCGGAGATATAGCTGATATCAAACTGCGAAGGAAGAAGCACAGTTATGCCGAAGGTGAAATCACCGCTCTGCATCATGCCTCGGAGGAAAGGGTGTCCCCTCCCTGTCCACATTACGGAATTTGCGGCGGCTGCAAGTGGCAGCATCTTAATTATGATTCTCAAATTCGATATAAGCAGCAGCAGGTAGAGGAAGTTCTCAAAAGGATTTCAAAGGTGGAATTACCTCCCATCTCCCCTATCATCGGAGCAGCGGAAATTTTCAGCTATCGCAATAAGATGGAGTATACTTTTTCAAATAAGAAATGGCGTACGTGGGATGAGATAAAATCCGGAGAAGATTTTAAGGATACTCCGAATGCGTTGGGATTTCATATCCCCGGAGCATTTGACAAGGTGCTGCATATAGAAGATTGCAGGCTCCAGAAAGATCTTGGCAACCGTATCAGAAATTTCATTTTTGAATATGCAGAAAACCACGGCTTGAGTTTCTATGATATCCGGGGAAATAAAGGATTGCTTCGCACTTTGATGCTTCGCCTGGCTTCGACAGGGGAAAATATGGTATGTATAAGTTTCGGAGATTCTCATATTGAGGAGGGTCTAAAACTGCTTGAGGCCCTGTCCGAGTCTTTCCCGGAGTTAACCAGCATTGTATATACAGTAAATCTCAAGGCGAACGATACGCTGCAGGATCTGGAGATAATCCCGTTCAAAGGAAATGATTATATAGAGGAGGAGATGGAAGGCATTCGTTTCAGAGTGAATGCCAAGTCTTTCTATCAAACCAATTCACGACAGGCCTACAATCTCTATAAAGTGGCGCGAAAATATGCCGGACTGGATCCGGATCTCAATTCTTCGGGAAATAAAAAGCCATTGGTGTATGATCTATATACCGGCACGGGAACCATTGCTAATTTCGTGGCCCGGGAGGCTTCAAAAGTAGTGGGAATCGAATATGTGGAGGAGGCTATCGAGGATGCCCGTCTTAATTCAAAAGTCAATGAGATTGGCAACACGGTGTTTTACGCCGGTGATATGAAAGATATTCTGACGTCAGACTTCATAGCGCGCGAAGGCAAACCTGACGTCATGATTGTGGATCCTCCAAGGGCCGGAATGCATGAGGATGTGGTAAAAACCATACTTGAAGCATCTCCGGAGGTGATAGTCTACGTAAGTTGCAATCCGGCTACACAGGCAAGAGACATTGCTCTTCTGGATGAGAAATACAGAGTGACCCACATTCAGCCTGTGGATATGTTTCCTCACACGCAGCATGTAGAAAACGTTTGCAGATTGGAACTAAAGGAAGTCAATGGCCTTTCAACCCCTAAAAAATGAGTAATATGAAACTTGAAGAGATACAAGAGCGACATTCAGTGAGAAGTTTCAGGGAGATTCCTTTGAAACGAAGCGATGTTGATACCTTGAAAGCTGAACTCACCATGATCAATACTCATGAATCAGGGTTGATATTTAGGTTGTTTACGGATAATACCGATCCATTCGGTCACTTTAACAAGAGTTATGGTTTTTTTCGAAATGCGCGTAATTATATAGCGGTGATAATAGACCGGAATTATACCGATGTCATAGAACGGGCTGGTTATTGTGCGGAACAAGTAGTGCTTAAGGCCACCTCAATGGGAATAGGCAGTTGCTTTGTAGGAGGCACATACGACAGGAATTCAATAGATACCCCGATCCGGGCAGGACAGGAAATACTGTTTATTATCGTGATCGGATATCCCGATACAATAGAGGCCGAGCGTCCGTTGGCAAGACTCGCAATGAAAATAGCCCACAGAAAGAAGATGGATTATGAATCCTTCTACGTAGAGCGTGAAGGCTGGCCTGTAGAAAAGGCATTAAAAGAGTTTAAATGGCTGAAAGACGGACTGATGGCAGTGGCATGTGCACCGTCGTCGCTTAACAAACGGCCCGTAAGAATCTGGGTAGGTCAGACCACGGAAAACAAACCGATAGTGCGCATAGGTATTCCGGAGATAAAGGAACGTCAGTACATTGATTTGGGTATCGCGAAGTGTAATTTTTCAGAGGTTGTGGAAGGATATTTCGATTGGGGGAATGGGGCGTGTTTTCATCACGACTGAATCCATCCGGTGTGTGTGATCATTAAGAGAGGCTGAAAGAAAAACTACTTTTTGCCGGCGGCACATTTAC
Source organism: Muribaculum sp. (assembly GCA_023664085.1). Classification (GTDB taxonomy): domain Bacteria; phylum Bacteroidota; class Bacteroidia; order Bacteroidales; family Muribaculaceae; genus Lepagella. Next base: position 7,529 of record JAMPGE010000012.1, read on the forward strand.
CGCACACTCCTTTCACCAGATAATTGTAGGTATGGATTTCAAATCCATTAGGCACATCTACCGTAGGAATCTTTTGGTTGGAGAGACAGAAAGTCTCCTTGCAGCGTTCGCAAAAAAAATGGGGGTGTTCGTCTGACGCAACGGAATGATCATCACTTCTGCACCATTCATATTTCAGCGAACGGCTACCGTCTTCAATGACATGAATAAGGTGTGAGGTGGAAAATAACTCCAATACGCGGAATATACTCGATTTATCCAGCGAAAAATCCAGTTTTTCTTCAAGATCAGCCATACTTATGGGATGTGTGGCTTTAAAAAGTTCGCGAGCCACAAGGAGCCTGTTTGGTGTGGATTTTATGCCATGTCTCTTAAGCAGATTTTCCATATACCTGTAAAAAAAGAATATATATCCTGTAAAAGTGATTTAAACTTTTTTTGGAAACTAAAGAAGTGAGAAAAAATGTTTAAACCACGTTGTATAAGAAAAATCAGCCTGCAGTAATTAGGATGGTGTTTCACATCCTAAATAATCTGCGGGCTGATAGTTTTTTAAGAGATATTATTTTACGATAATCTTTTTACCTGCCACGATATATAATCCGGCTTCCAAATCATATAGATCTTTATTCGAAGCGTTGGCCTTAACGATACGGCCATCTATGGTATAAATATTGAAAGCAGCGGGAAGTTCCGTTTCAATTTTAGCAACGCCGGAATGGTCTTTACCGATTTTGAAAGAAGCATCAATGGCTACGATTTCTCCGTCTACCTTAATAGAGTTGTTGGCAACATCGAAAGTATATTCACCAGGATAAGTGACGGGGACTTGAGTTGAGAATTTCAATGTGTTATCATTAACTTTCGAAACACCAAAGATATAGTTGGCAACCGAACTGTAGAGCCATGAAGGTTCGGAATTAAGTATCTCCACGGAAGTGGCACCCGGGAACTCAACGGTGAATTCACCCAAAGCCTCGATTTCTTCATTGGAAGAAGGAGTTACAATGCAATTCACTTCTGAAGGAAGCACTGTATAGTCATAACCAAAAGCAGACATATATTGAGTGCCTGAAGAGATACGGTAGAGTTTATCGCTTATGGCGAGTCTATACTTTCCGGGAGTAGGTTTGATGGATTGGTCGGCACCCTTCATGTTGGTAAGAATGATGCGGTTTTTGTCTTCTGTGTCTTTGGGGAAAGAGGGAACATATCTGGCAATGCTTGCACCCAAAGAACCGTCTTCCATCACGGGATACAGATATACGGAACACATAGTGTTGAGAGTGGCCACCTGCTCCTCATTGGGAAGTGTAAGGGTAAATACGCCCGGAATAATGTCGATATCACCGGCTTCGGGGTCGATGGACGGGATTCCGTTAAGAGTCTGTTTGATTACGAAAGTAGAATTGATTTCTGGCATTTCCACATCCTCACCATTTTCGTTAACAGCGGTGAAAGCACCGGAGGCTACGCATACCTTCCAAGTGCCGGCAGTGCGGATTGGTCTGGAAAGATATACAGACAGAACATTTCCGTTGATTTCATAATCGGGAAAATAGGAATTGGTGGTGCCGTCGGGGTTGGGGGCCGCAAACATATCGAAAACCTCAACAGGATGTTCGATAGAGGTGTCGGCAACTTTAATTTCTTTTATACCATTGAGTGTAAAAGCGATATCAGACAGCTCTGTGACCACACCTTCCGCAGGTACAGATGTGTAGGCATACGGGGCAATAGTATAGTTTGCTACAACTTTCTTGGATGGGGTCTTATCGCTGCCGAGGAGGAAGAATCCTTCGTCAAACACGATTGAGTAATTACCCGGTGCTTCATATGGACGTACGCGGAAGAAAGAAAGTTGCCATACGTAGTCCATCACCGAGTCGTAGTTAAGCAGCTTGTAGTTGCTGGCCGGAACTACAGCTATAGGAGTCTCTTCGTAGTAGAGAGTGGCGAATACGTCGGCATCGCGATTTGGCTCGGCCTGAGGATCTTTGAAGTTGAACAGGCAGCTGTAAAGACCTTCAGAGTCGAAGTAGCGGGTGATTTTGCCGGCGGCTGGAGAAAAACTGCTGAACTGGTCAAGACCTTCGTTGGTCTGCCCGAATACAGAGGTAAGTCCCAGCGTTACAACCGAGATGGTTAGTAAAAGGTGTCTCATAAAAGATTGATTAAATGATTTTAAAGTCTTTGCCGCAGTCAAAATAAGTAAATGAAACAAGTATCAAATATATTCAAACTAAATTTCATGTCTATCTGCAAAAGATGCCTCTTTTGCAAAAAATCTTTACAAACTTTGATTAGCAGGCGATATATATGGTTGACTTGAGAAAGAGGGGAGAAAATAGAGTCCTCCCCTCTTTATGAGAAGTTTTGAATTAATTTTTAGCGGATTCGATGTCAACATCAAAGTTGTCGAGGAAGCGCATTGTCTTGGTGATATAGTCGGTCATCACAACGTCCTCTTCAACGAAGGGCACTTCCTTGCGGTATGCTTCCATTACAGTCTCGATATAAGGAGAAGACTTGAGCGGACGGCGGAAGTCGATGCCTTGGGCGGCATTCATAAGTTCAATAGCAGCGACATATTTAAGATTTGCGATGATCTTATGCAGTTTGGTAGCAGCGTTGGCACCCATGGATACGAGGTCTTCCTGACCATTGGAACTTACGATGCTGTCGCAGGAGGCAGGCCAAGCATACATTTTGTTTTGGCTGACCATAGAAGCCGCGGCATACTGAGGAATCATAAATCCAGAATTCAGGCCGGGTTTTGCCACGAGGAATTCAGGAAGACCTCTAAGACCGAGAATTAGCTGAGCCACACGGCGTTCGGAAATATTGCCGAGTTCATGTAAAGCCACTCCCATATAGTCGAAAGCAAGAGCGAGAGGCTCGCCGTGGAAGTTGCCGCCGCTGATTACGAGATCTTCATCGGGAAATACCGTAGGATTGTCGGTAACGGAATTGATCTCAATGTGAAGTACGTCGGTGACATGGCACATCGCGTCTTTTACGGCACCGTGCACCTGAGGAATACAACGGAAAGAGTAAGGATCCTGCACATGTTTTTTCTCGCGCTTGATAATTTCACTTCCGTCGAGAAGAGCCCTGAATACTTTGCCTGTCTCGATCTGTCCGGGGTGGGGACGTACCTGCTGGATCTGGTTCCAGAAGGGTTCGATACGGCCGTCGAAAGCCTCAAGACTCATAGCTCCGAAGAGATCGAAGCAATTCACCATATGCCAGCCATCGATGAGGGCTTTAATGCCGTTGGCGCTCATGAACTGAGTGCCGTTGAGCAGTGCAAGGCCTTCTTTGGATTTAAGTTTGATGGGGTCCCAACCGAAAATATTAAGGGCTTCTTTACCTTTGATCACTTTCTCTTTGAACACCACTTCACCCTCACCGATCAATGGGAGGAAGAGGTTGGCCAAAGGAGCGAGGTCACCGGAAGCACCGAGCGAACCGCGGTCGTAGACCACCGGAAGAATGTCGTTATTGTAAAAATCAAGGATGCGCTGCACGGTCTGCACCTGCACGCCGCTGAACCCCATGCTCAAAGCGTGAGCCTTAAGAAGAAGCATGAGTTTTACAATTGTTTTGTCGACGGGCACCCCGACGCTGCAGGAATGGCTCTTAACGAGATTTTCCTGAAGAGTCGAGAGTTCGTCGGCGGAGATATGCTTGTTGCACAGAGAGCCGAAACCGGTGGTCACACCATAGATTGGTACATTTGTTTCATTGGTTTTTCTGTCAAGATAATCTCTGCAGTGCTGAATTTTAGCTATGGCCTCGTCAGAGAGAACCAGTTTGGTGCCATCTTTAAGAATCTGTTCGATCAGATTATAGGTAAGTTCGGAACTACCGATGGCGTAAGTTTCAAGTTTTGCCATATTTAGGATTAATTTATTATTCAATATATTGAGAGTCGGAGACTATTCGTCCTTTGCTGATTACAGTTTTGACACAATTCATACCCACATAATAAGGCAACATTCTGTAATTGTCGAAGTGCAGAATAATCACATCGCCGGATTTGCCTGGTTCCAAAGAACCGGTGGAATCAGCCAATCCCACGGCTGCGGCTCCGTTAAGAGTGAGAGCTGTGATGGTCTCTTCGATGGTCATATTCATATAAATGCAGGCAAGGGCAATGGTTAAAGGTATCGAACCGGAAAAACAGCTACCCGGATTAAGATCAGTGGCAAGAGCCACCGGGGCACCGGCTTCTATGAATTTTCTGGCCGGAGCATACGGCTCTTTAAGAGTGAATGCCGTGAGGGGCAACAATGTGGCTACCACTCCGTTTTTGGCCATATCTTCGACTCCTTTGTCGCTTACGTGAAGAAGATGGTCAGCCGAAACGGCTCCAACCTCTGCAGCCAATTCAGCACCTCCGAGAGTCACTATCTCATCAGCATGCAACTTTAGATCCATTCCGGCTTCTTTAGCGGCGAGCAGAAGACGGCGAGAATCCTCAATCTCAAAAACGTTTTTTTCCGTGAAAATGTCGAAAAAGCGTGCCCGGTCCTTTACTTTCGGGAGCATTTCATTTATGATCAGGTCGCAATATTCTTCAGTACGGCCTTTATACTCCTTTGGCACGGCATGTGCACCAAGAAACGTTGAGACTACTCTGATTTTCGTTTCAGGATCATTGGCTACGTCGGCAATGGCGTCGAGCATCTTGATTTCGCTCTCCAGATCAAGGCCATAACCGCTTTTTGCTTCCACCGTAGTGACACCCATTTCCACCATACGCTCTACAAACCAACGTGCTTTATGCGCCAGATGTTCACGCGAAGCTTCGCGAGTGGCATTCACGGTGCTCTGGATACCGCCGCCACGCTCCATGATGCTCATGTAAGTGTCACCCTTTAGTCTCCAGCCAAATTCATCGGGCCTGAAACCTCCGAAAATAAGGTGAGTATGGGAATCGACAAAACCAGGCAATACTGCTTTTCCTTTGGCATCAATCACCTTGTAGGCATTCCTGTCTACCGAAGGCATTTCATCCTTGGGACCAGCGAAATCAATGATGCCGTCGGTAATGACTACAGCCGCGTTTTCTACGGTGTGTAATTTATCCATAAGGCCACCCTTCCGGGCTTCGTGGCCCAGAGGGGTGGTCAAAGTGGCGTTAAGAATAATTAGATTATTCATTCTTTATCGATCATTTTGCTAACGCGCTCAAGAAGCAGCTGCTCTCTTTCAATTGCTTTGGCAGCGTATTCAGCTGCTTCTCCCACAAGAGTTTCTGCCATCTGGCGATCCTTAAGACCGGCGGCATTGATACGTACGTTAAGTTGGGCGCCCAATACTGCAGCTCTGGCGGCAAGAATTCCTACGCCAACGTCGGTGATGGAATTGGGATTGCCCTTTTCTACCATTTCTTCGAGAAGATCGAATGCTTCATATGCGGTCTTGATGGTCTCCAAAGGCACGCGTGTGGCATACAGAGTGGCTTCTTCCATGGCCTTGGCGCGCGCGGCCTTCTCCTCATCCGTCTTCTTCGGCATGGCGAATACATCCATGATTTTGTTGAAGGCGGCGGTGTCTTCATCCACCAGATGAATCAGTCGGTCTTGAATGCCTCGACCTTTTTCAGCTGCGTTGGAGAATTCTTCCCAATGGTCATCCCATCCGGGTTTATGGGCAGAAAGGTTAGCCACCATGGAGCCCAGAGCTGCACCAAGCGCACCCATATATGCTGAAATGGAGCCACCGCCGGGAGCGGGTGATTCGGAAGCCGTTTCGTCGGCAAATCCTACACATGTAAGATCAACCAGACGTTTGGATGAGTTGTCATTGAGCATATACTCAATCACTTTCTCTTCCGGACGGAATTCCTTGAGCTCGTCAAGTCCCATTGATTTGATGGCGATCTTGATAATTTCACTGTCCGGAATACCTACGGAGCGCTGCTGACGACGCAAATAATGCTTGCCGGCATCGATGATGGCACTTTTGGGAACAAGACCTACGATTTCAGTGCCTGTGACGCGTATGCCGCGGGCGGCGGCGGCACGGCTCACTTCATCGAAGGCTACATGAAGAGGGGTTTCGGCAATACTTGTAATGTTCATTGAAACCTGAGCAATGCCGTATTCATCGATAAACCAGCCGATGGCCTTTGTTCCTTTCAATGTACCCGGGAGCCAGATTACGTTGCCGTTCTCGTCTTTCATTTTCTTGCCGGTTACCTTGCCTCCCTCACGTTTCGGACGACCTTTTTCCCTCACGTCGAAAGCAATGGCATTCGCACGACGGGTGGAAGTCGTGTTGAGATTGAAGTTGACAGCGATAAGAAAATCGCGGGCACCAACGGCGGTGCAACCGGTGCGGGCCACACCTTCGTCAAAAGGGCGGTTTCCGAAGTCGGGACCTTTGTCTTCATTACCCATTCTGTCTGCAAGGCCTTCGTATTCACCCTGTCGGCAGACTGCCAGATTCTTTCGTTCCGGAGTGAAAGCAGCTGCTTCATAGCAGTAACAAGGAATGTTGAGTTCGTCGGAGGCACGTTTGGCGAGCTGACGGGCCAGGTCCGCACATTCTTCAAGAGTGATACCGCTTACCGGGATGAGAGGGCATACATCGGTGGCACCCATACGGGGATGAGCGCCGTGATGTTTTGTCATGTCGATGAGTTCAGCTGCCTTTTTCATTCCAGCGAGGGCAGCTTCCATCACTGGCTGGGGTTCGCCAACGAAAGTTACAACGGTACGGTTTGTGGCTTCTCCGGGGTCTACGTCGAGCACTTTAACGTCACCGCTCTTCTCTATGGCATCTACTATTTTGTTGATTACTTCTTTGTCGCGTCCTTCGGAAAAATTGGGGACGCATTCAATAATCTGTTTCATTACTGTCTAATTAGGATCACATATTTTTTACGGCCTTTTCGAGCAGATCGGCATCTGCCACGAAGGGCTCGGTGATAACAAATCCGTTGTCGGCTTGAGTATCGTTCCATTCTTTTACGGTAGACATGGCATTTTCGTTGCGGGCCCATGAACGGCGTGCCACACCGCCCATCACGTCCCAAAGCATTGCTTGCTTCAGAATATTGTCTACCCGTTCACTGCCATCGCATACCATGCCGAAGCCGCCGTTGATAGCTTTGCCTATACCTACACCGCCACCATTGTGAAGGGCCACAAGGCTCATGCCGCGTGCGCAGTTTCCTGCAAAACATTGTACGGCCATATCTGCCATTACGTTGGATCCATCCTTGATATTGGAAGTTTCGCGGAAAGGAGAGTCAGTGCCGCTCACATCATGATGATCACGGCCGAGCATTATAGGTCCGACCTCGCCGTTGCGAACCATTTCATTGAAACGAAGGGCAATTTTGAGTCGTCCCATGGCATCCTGATAAAGGATACGGGCCTGAGTGCCTACTACAAGAGCATTCTTCTCTGCGTCTCTGATCCAGTTGTAGTTGTCTCTGTCTTGACCGCGACGGTTTACGTCGATGCATTCCATGGCGGCTTTGTCGGTCTTGACCAAATCTTCGTGCTTGCCGCTCAGGCATACCCAGCGGAAAGGACCGTAACCAAAGTCGAAAAGCATCGGGCCCATGATGTCTTCCACGTATGAGGGCCAAATGAATCCGTCTTTTTCATCATGTCCGTTTTTGGATATTTCCTTGACTCCGGCATCGTAAATGGCTTTCATGAAAGAGTTGCCGTAGTCGAAGAAATATGTGCCGCGGGCCACGAGAGCCTTGATGGCTTCATAGTGGCGGCGCAGGGATTCGTCCACGAGTTGACGGAATTTTTCCGGATTGCTGTGGAGTAATTCCGTTCTCTCTTCAAAGTTGAGTCCGACAGGACAGTATCCACCTTCATACACGGCATGACAGGACGTCTGGTCACTGAGAAGTTCCACTTTCTTATTGTTTGTCACGGCATATTCGAGCAGGTCAACCACATTGCCGTGATATGCGATAGAGATGGGGCGTTTTTCGGCCATGGCTTTTTCCGCAAGATCGAAAGCCTCGGGAATACTGTCGGTAACTTCTTCCACCCAACCCTGGTTTTTGCGGGTTGCGATTCGGGAAGCGTCCACCTCTGCGATGATGGCGGCCGCACCGGCTATCTGAGCAGCCTTGGGCTGGGCGCCGCTCATGCCGCCAAGACCGGAAGAAATGAAGATATGGCCACGGAGGTCACCATCCTGAGGCACGCCGAGTTTCATACGGCCGGCGTTGAGAATGGTATTGAAAGTGCCGTGAACGATACCCTGAGGACCGATGTACATCCAGCCACCGGCAGTCATCTGTCCATAGTTGGCTACACCCATCTGCATAGCTTCATGCCAATCGGATAGGTTGTCAAAAAGACCAACCATCATGGCGTTTGTGATGATCACGCGGGGTGCATCCTTGCGCGAAGGGAAAAGTCCGAGAGGATGACCCGATTCTATCACGAGAGTCTGTTCATCAGTCAGTTCTTCAAGATATTTTTTTATAAGGCGGTATTGGAGCCAGTTTTGACATACCTGGCCGGTTTCGCCGTAAGTTACAAGTTCATAGGGATAAAGGGCGATATCGAAGCAAAGATTATTGTCGATCATTACTTGAAAAGCTTTGCCCTCTATGCAATTACCTTTATATTGGTCGATAGGTTTGGCGGCAAGATCACCTTGAGGACGGAAACGGTAGCCATAGATACGGCCGCGGGTCTTTAACTCCTCCAGGAATTCCGGGGCAGCCTTTTCGTGCAACTCTGTGGGCAAATATCTAAGTGCGTTGGCCAACGCCACTTTGGTCTTTTCGGGAGAAAGAGTATAGCCACGGTCCGGTGCTCTACGGATACCTTCTTGAAACTCAGGCATTTCAGGCCATTCGGCATCAAGAAGAATTCTCTTATTTTTCATGGTCATTTCGTATTATGAGAATTTTATGGATTATTTTTCGCAAATTTAGCAAAAAATCTTTGTTTCTACGTTAATCTTTATGAAAAAATACTTACCGGGTTATGAAGTGATTTAAACTTTTTATGAAAACCAAAGAAACATTAAAAAAACGTTTTCTTCAAACGCAATATTGATTAATATTTGGGCATCTTTTCGTTATTTCATCGGTCACATAGCCCGCTATGCTCCCTCTTCAATAATGAAAATTTGCTCCAAATCTTAATAAATCCTGCATTTGAAAAAAGTTTAAATCACTTCTATTATGGAATATCATGAATGCATTTGAAGTTGAAATAAAAAAATTTTTTTATTAATTTTGTAGGCTAAACATGCGAAATGAATTCAATCCGGTATAAGACCATCAAATGGAAGATACAAATAATATACCTCCCAATATACCACATGAAGCGCCAAAAAAGGATAGAAGCATTCTGATCGGCAGCATTGTGCTTGGCGTTGTACTCGTGGCCACAGTTGTAGGAGTGATCATCTATCACAACAGACAAAAGCGGCAGGAACATGCCCTGCGAATGGAGCAGATAGATAGAGAAGAGGCTCTGGAGCGTCTGGAGCAGGCACGTGAAGATTCTTTGAGTATGGAAGAGGAAGCTCGCGAAAAGGAGTATGAATCACGGGTAAATAAATTCAATTCACTTGTGTCGGCTCTTAAGATAGTGCCGATGACCGACATGAGTTATTATATGCTTTATGATATCACCGGTGACGGTGAACCGGAACTATTTGCCAACACCGGAACGTGTGAGGCTGATGCCACAATGCATGTGTTTACGGCTCCTGACGGCGTACTTAAGAAGCTTGGCACCTTCGGCACAGGTCACGGTGGAATCACCGGAGGCGATAAATCCGTATATCTATATATGATGCATATGGGCACGGCGATGGAATGGCGTATCACCACGGATGGTTCTTCTCTTCATGAATCAAAAATATATGAATCGTCCATGTATGATGATGATGGGATGATCAATGAAAACTGGGAGCCCCGCAACCCGTCAGGTAGATCCCTTACTGATTATAACTTCGCAGACATCAACCCCATACGTAGGGCTTTTGGTCTGGATTAGACATGAATCTAAATACTATTGCACGATGTTGTCAAGATATTTTTCAAGTTTTGTGATTTCAGCACTGGCAATAATGCCAGTGGCATTTGCCGGTAAAGTTACGACAATGACTAATCTTGATCGACAAAAATTTAAAATTTTTGTCGACAAGGAGGGAGTGATGCGCAGATCGGACAATAATCAGGAGGTGTCATATTTCGGCACCAACTATACCGCTCCTTTCGCTTATTCCTATAGGGCGCTGGGTTATCTCGGCAAAGATCGCAAACGAGCCATCGACAGAGATGTATATCACATGGCTCGAATGGGAATCAATGCCTTCCGGCTGCATCTTTGGGATGCGGAACTGGCAGACTCTGCAGGAAATATTCTCAACAATGAGCATCTCGATCTGCTTGATTATCTGATTGCCCGCCTTGAAGATAGAGGCATTGACATAATCCTGACCGCGCAGACCAACTTTGGCAACGGATATCCCGAGAAAAATATAGATACCGGCGCTTTTACCTATGATTTTGACAAGTGCAACATTCATGAAGATCCGGATGCACAGGAAATTCAGGAGAGATATCTTCGCCAACTGTCAGCACACAAGAATCCTTATACGGGTAAAAGTTATGCCAACGACAATGCCATCATTGCTATGGAGATCAACAATGAGCCCTGTCATTCAGGAAGCAAACGTCAGGTGACCGATTATATCAACCGCATGGCAAGAGCATTGCGAAAAGCCGGATTCAAGAAGCCGATACTTTACAATGTGACGCATAATCCACAGGTAACCGAAGCGTATTACGATGCAGACATTGACGGCACTACGTTCCAATGGTATCCTACAGGGCTGGTATCGGGTAAGGTGCGACAGGGAAATTTTCTTCCTGCTTTCGATGAATACACCATCCCCTGGAAAGACACGATGCCGAACTACAATAAGTTGGCCCGTGTGGTATATGAGTTTGATCCGGCCGACGTATTGTATTCTCACCTTTATCCGGCTGTGGCGCGGGCTTTTCGCCAACAGGGATTTCAATGGATTACGCAGTTTGCTTATGATCCGATTGATCTTGCACCATTCAATACGGAGTATCCCACCCATTACCTGAATCTGGTGTATACTCCGGCCAAGGCTCTGAGTATGATGATTGCCACACAGACCGCTTTAGAGTTGCCGCGGGGAGAAGACTACGGTTCATATCCGGAAAATACCCGCTTTGGCAATACCCGGATCAGTTATGAAGAGGATCTAAGCGAATACATCACTCCGGAAAAATTCCTATATAGCAACTCTACAATATCACAGCCCAGTGATCCATCTTCATTACGACAGATCGCGGGCCACGGAAATTCTGTCTTGGTGACTTATCCGGGAAGTGGCGCGTATTTTCTGGATGCCATAGGGAATTCGGGTGCATGGAGGTTGGAAGTAATGCCCGATATTCATATCATCGATAATCCTTTCGGCCATACAGATCTCAAGGATGCCAAGATAGTGACATCTTTCGGTTCGCATCCTATATCAATTAATCTGCCACAACTCGGAGAGAATTTTTACTACCGTAGAGTCAATGACAACAAAGATTCGGGAGGAAAATCCGTAGGTAATACGTTTGAAGTAAGTCCGGGTATATATATTCTTGCCACCGACACTGCACAAATGGAGATAGCCTTAAAAGAGAAGCATGTGGCTGGAAATATCGGACTCACTGAGTATGTGGCTCCCGATAATGATGAAATGCCTTATTCACTTTTATGGCCAATGCACGGTGATGAGAACCTTGATGTGGGGACTGTGCCGGAATCGATCCATTATCAATTTTCACAACGGCGTACAGGGTGGGACGAGGCCCCCGTGTATGAATTCCGAAGCGATCCTGAGCAGGATGGAGTGATGGTGATACGTCGCTACGTTTCCGACAAGATCTCGCGCATCCCTGCCTCTGGCTCTCCCACTCAGGTCAGCGTCAGATTTCAGACAAATAGTGGAGATACAGAAGCCTCTCCCCTACCGGAAGGCAGCGAATTGGCAATAGTCTCAAAACAAGGATTCACCTACAGCACTCCGATCATTCTCGATGAAAACTCGGAATTCACAGCTCTCATTTCCGATCTAAAACCACGGAAAGGAATAATCATGCCCGCACCGTATCCGGTGACTCTGACAAGAGAAATTCCATCCACAGACCGGCCGCTTGACGGATTTCGTGATATTCAATACGTACAATTGACAATACCTCTAAAGCAGGGACAACCCATCATATTACTTCCCGAAAGAATCTGGATACAATGAACATTATGCCATTTACTCATCTGCACGTACACTCACAGTATTCTCTGCTCGACGGCAAAGCCACCATTCAGGAACTGGTGGATAAGGCCATTGCCGACGGTATGAGAGGAATTGCTCTGACCGATCACGGCAACATGTATGGCTGCAAGGAATTTTTCAATTATGTGAAGAAGAAAAACAGCAGCCTTCCCGATGATCAAAAGTTCATGCCCATCATGGGTTGCGAAATGTACGTGGCAAAAACCAATAGGTTTGAAAAAAAAGGAAAAAGTTCGAATTCAAACCATCTTGTTGTTCTGGCAAAAAACAAGACCGGATATAAAAATCTGATTAAACTTGTAAGCCGGGCCTGGACAGAAGGATTCTACTACAAGCCTCGAACTGACAGAGAAGATCTGGCAGCGCATCGTGAGGGTTTGATCGTATGCTCGGCCTGCCTCGGCGGAGAGATACCCCAACTTATTCTTGAGGGAGACTTGAAGGAAGCCGAAGAACGGGTGAAATGGTACAAGGATACATTTGGAGAAGACTATTATCTCGAGATGCAACGGCATGAGACCTACAAGGAAAATGCCAACCGCGACACATTTCCTCAGCAGCAGACCGTAAATGCCAAATTGATGGACCTGGCTCAAAAATACGGAATCAAGCTTGTTGCCACCAACGATGTGCATTTTACAAACGAAGACGATGCCGAAGCCCATGACCGACTCATATGCGTATCGATGCAAAAGTCCTTTTATGAAGACAGAATGCATTATACCAAACAGGAATGGCTTAAAACCACTGAGGAAATGAATAAAATCTTCTCCGATGTGCCGGAGGCACTTGCTACTACGGGGGAAATCCTATCCAAAATCGAAGCCTACGACATCGATCATGAGCCGATCATGCCGTTTTTCGATATTCCTAAGGATTTCGGCACTGAGGAGGAGTACCGAAGCCGTATCACCGAAAAAGAACTTTTCGATGAATTTACACGCGATGAAAACGGCAACGTCGTTCTAAGTCAGGAAGATGCAGAAAAGAAAATCGCCCGTCTCGGAGGTTACGACAAGCTTTATCGTATTAAATTTGAGGCTGACTATCTTGAGAAACTCACCATGGAGGGAGCCAAAAAAAGATATGGAGACCCTGTGCCGGACGATATAATGGAGCGCCTGAAGTTTGAACTTTACATAATGAAGACCATGGGTTTCCCAGGATACTTCCTTATTGTGCAAGACTTTATAAATACCGGAAGAGAGAAACTCGGAGTCAGTGTAGGTCCGGGCCGTGGATCCGCCGCGGGCAGCGCGGCTGCTTATTGTTTGGGCATCACACAGATTGATCCCATAAAATACGATCTCCTTTTCGAACGATTTCTGAATCCTGACCGTATCTCTCTGCCGGATATCGATGTGGACTTTGACGATGACGGGCGTGCCGAGGTATTGAAATATGTCACTGAAAAATATGGTGAGGAAAAAGTGGCACATATCATTACCTATCAGACCATGGCTACAAAATCGGCCATCAAAGACGTAGCCCGGGTCATGGAACTTCCACTTCCCGAGACCAACAGATTGGCAAAACTGGTGGTGGACCGTCTGCCTGACGTAAATGGTAAATCACCGAAAATCAATTTTAAGAATCTACTTCTGTACGATAAAAAATTCGCGGCTGAAAAGGAAAGTCCCGATCCAAAAGTGCGAGAAGTAATGAAATATGCCGAGCAGCTTGAGGGTAATATCCGTGGCACCGGCATTCATGCCTGCGGAGTGATCATCTGTCGAGACGATATCACCGACTGGGTACCCGTATCCATGGCCACCGACGCAGATGGCACAAGAGTGATTTCCACAGAATACGAAGGAAGTGTCATTGAGGAAACAGGCCTTATAAAAATGGACTTCCTTGGCCTTAAAACGTTGTCTATTATTAAAGAAGCACTCGCCAATATCAAAAATGCCAAAGGGATTAATCTTGATATTGATAATATACCTCTGGATGATCCAAAGACGTTTAAACTATATTGCGACGGGCGCACCACCGCAACTTTTCAATTTGAATCTCCCGGAATGCAGAATTCGCTTCGAGGTCTTCAACCCAGCAAGTTTGAGGATCTGATTGCGATGAACGCTTTGTACCGACCGGGACCTATGGACTACATACCTTCGTTCATAGCAAGGAAACACGGACGTGAGCCCATTGCTTATGATATACCTATCATGAAGCAATATCTTGAGGAGACTTACGGCATCACCGTGTATCAGGAGCAGGTGATGCTCCTTTCGCGTCTGCTTGCCAATTTCACCCGCGGCGAGAGCGACATGCTCCGCAAAGCAATGGGAAAAAAGCAAATCGACAAGATGGCAAAACTCAAGGTGAAATTCATGGACCAGGGACAGGCAAACGGCCACAAGGCAGAAGTGCTTGAAAAAATATGGGCCGACTGGGAAAAATTCGCCTCTTACGCCTTCAATAAAAGTCATGCTACGTGCTATACCTGGGTAGCTTATCAGACCGCTTACCTCAAAGCAAATTATCCTGCCGAATATATGGCTGGGGTAATGAGTCGCAACCTTTCGCAGGCTGATAAGCTCAAGAAAATAATGGATGAATGCAAGAGCATGGGGCTTACCGTAAAAGGTCCGGATATCAATGAAAGTTTTGAAAAATTCAGTGTATCCAAGTCCGGTGAAATCAGATTTGGACTCGGTGCGGTAAAGGGCGTAGGCAGCAATGCCGTGAATGCAATTATAAGCGAGCGCGAGGCTAACGGCCCCTTCAAGGATATCTACGACTTTATGGAGCGCGTGAATCTGAGCGCGTGCAACCGTGGAAGCATTGAGAACCTTGCCAAAGCCGGATCGTTCGACTGCTTTAATATGCCCAGAGAAATGTTTGTAGCTCCGGTAGGCGACATCACCTATACCGAACAGCTTGTACGCTACGGGCAAAACATTCAAAACGACAAAAATTCCCTGCAAGCCAGTCTGTTTGGTGATCTGGAGCCGATCGAAACAAATAAACCGCCATATCCCAACTTCATACCATGGAGCCGAATGCAACGTCTGGAAGAGGAAAAAAATCTCGTCACCGTTTACCTCTCAGCCCATCCTTTGGACCCTTATTATATGGAATTGGTACACGGTTGCAACTGCACATGTTCGGAGTTCGATGAAAAGTCAGTGGACGGGGCGCAGTTGTCGTTTGGCGGTCTCGTAACCTCCGTTCAGGAAAAAACAGGAAAAGGTGGCAAACCATTCGGTATAGTCACCATAGAAGATTTCAACGGCAAAACCGACCTGCGACTTTTCGGACGCAATTACGAATCCTTGAAGAATAAATTTGTAAAGGGCGATGCTGTCTACATCAAAGTAAGTATACAGCAATCACGTTTCAACCCGAATTTCATGGATGTAAGCTTCGATGCCGTAGAGTCTATCGATCGTATTCAAGGGTCAGTGGCAAATGCATTGAAAATAATCATTCCATCTGACTTTCAAAATGAAGATTTCATGCGCGTGCTTACCTCTTTTTCAGAACTGAAGGATGGAGACAGAACAGGAGATCTCTACCTACAGATCGTTGATGACGAGCGAAAGCAGGTGGTCAACATACACAGTCGGAAAAAAATACGACTTGACCGTCAGACTGAGAACACTCTTAAAGAATGGGGAATTCCGTATACAATTTTCACCTTTGGGAAATAATTGCATCGTCATCATTGATAGATTCTTATAGACATATTTAAAACAACCTTAATAATATTTCATGAAGAAACTGATTTTAGGAACATTAACCGTAATCTCACTCATGACAGTAGTAACCGGTGCGGACGCAGCAAGAACCAACCCGCTGCTTGTCCCCTCAAAAGCGCCCTATGCGGCCATCCCCTTCGACAAAATCACGGCATCCGACCTTGAAGAGGCTGTGAAAGAAGGTATTAAAATTCAAAACGAAGAAATCGCTGCAATTACAAACCAGCGAAGCACCCCCACGTTTGAAAACACTATAGTAGCTTTGGAACGAAGCGGTGAACTCTTGGGGCGTGCGGAACTCACACTCGGCAACCTTGAGCATGCATTAGGCGACACTCTTCTGATGAATGCTCTCTCTAATGTGACTCCCCTTCTGTCAGAGCATCAGTCGAACATTCTACTCAACGAACCACTCTTTCAGCGTATCAAAGAGGTGTATGATCGACGCAACGATCGCTCAGACTTGACTTCGGAAGATCAGCGACTTATCGAACAGACTTATCTCAGCTTTGCTCTCAACGGTGCTAACCTTACCGGTGCCGACCGCGAAAAGTATCGTAAACTCATGAGCGAACTTTCGGACCTGAACGTTAAATTCGCCCAGAATGTAACAAACGATATGAGTAATCCGGCGCGTAGACTTTGGATTACTAAAGATCAACTCGGAGGTCTGCCCGAATCTTTCATCACAGCCGCCCGCTCAGAAGCAGCGGAAGCTCTCAAGGCCGACGGTAAGGAAGATAATCCCGAACTGTATCTCATCACGGTATTCTATCCCTCTTACTCACCGTTTATAAAATATTCTACAAATCGGGATCTGCGTGAAAAAATCTACAAACTGTATACATCACGCAATCTCGGGGGAGAGTACGACAACACTCAGATACTTAAAGATATCGCCAATATTCGCCTTGAGATAGCCAAACTTAACGGTAAGAAGAACTTTGCAGAATATCAGCTGCAGCAGACCATGGCCGGCAATCCTAAGAACATATATGCCATGCTTGAAGATCTTCGTACAAACTATACCGAGCCAATGAAGGCCGAAATTGCCGAGATCCAGGAATATGCACGTAAGACAGAAGGTCCTGATTTCATACTCATGCCATGGGACTATTCCTTTTGGTCCGATAAGCTTAAAAACGAACGTTATGCCTTCAATGATGAAGATATGAAGCCTTACTTCGAACTCAACAACACTATCAAAGGTGTGTTCGGTCTGGCTACCAAACTTTATGGCTATACTTTCAAAGAGAACAAAAAAATTCCTGTATATCATCCCGATGTCAAAGCCTACGAGGTATATGGTCCGGACAAAAAACTCCTCGGCATATTCTATACCGACTTCTTCTATCGCCCGGGAAAAGCCCCTGGAGCGTGGATGACTGAATTCCGCACTGAGCAAAAGGATGATAACGGCGTAAAGACAGTGCCATTGGTATCACTTGTTACAAACTTCACAAAACCCGTCGGCAACGATCCCGTCCTTCTTAATCCTTATGAGGTAGAGACTTTCCTGCATGAGTTCGGACATTCTCTCCATGGTCTTTCCGCCGAGGCAAAATATGCCAGCATCAGCGGTACCAACGTATATCACGACTTCGTGGAACTTTTCTCTCAATTCAATGAAAACTACCTGACCGAACAAGAGTTCCTCGACAGCTTCGCCAAACATTACAAGACCGGAAAGAAGATGCCCAAGGATCTCATCGACAAGTTTATCAAGGCTTCTCAATATGCAGCCGCCTATGCTTGCATGCGTCAACTCGGATTCGGATATCTTGATATGGCTTACCATACTATTGAAGAGCCCCTTCGTGCAAGTGCAGACATTGCCGTGTTTGAGGAAAATGCAGTGAAACCTGTAAAAATTTTCGACATGGTGGAAGGCACTCTTATTTCTCCTTCTTTTGCCCACGTATTCTCCGGAGGATATGCTGCAGGTTACTATGGCTACAAATGGAGCGAGGAACTTGACGCCGACGCATTCGCGGCATTCCAGGAAAACGGCATCTTCGACAAGAAAACAGCCGACAAATATCGTAAGATGATGCAGGCAGGCGGTACCGTGGATCCAATGGAGTTGTATATCCAGTTTCGCGGTAAAAAGCCAACTATCGATGCCCTTCTTCATAGAGACGGTATAAAATAACCGGATTTTTAATAATTTATACAAAATCGGGATACAATTTTATTTGTGTCCCGATTCCTTTTTATTATATTTGTATCAAAATCAATTTTTAGAATATGAATAAAGTAAAGACAATCTTGATTTCACTCCTAATGCTTCTGCCTATCGCGGTCTTCGGTCAGGACTGGATTGAGAAAGCGCCCGGCAAATATTTGCAGAGCGCTACTCAGCAGATCGTGAACCGCGAATCCGTATGCAACCAAGGTGACGAAGCTTTTATGGATTTTATTCCTAAATTCCGCAGCGATACATCCTTCCGCAAAAGCCGTACTAAATTCAATACCGAAGAATTTGAATTTATGCCAATGTGGTTTGAAAGTCTTAGAGAATGGAACAACGGTAACGGCTACGCACTGTTTAAAGCTAAGAAGACAAAAAATCTATTCTGCACTTGGCATAGCGTTTCAGCCAATGAGGTATGCTTCGAAATGCAGGAAGAAACAGAATGGAGCGGCAGCTCAATGCATGCTCGTTTCCAGAGAATAGATGGTAAGTGGTACATCACTGATTTCTTTGCGGCTGGATAAGTAATTAAGATTACACCTTAAGGAGTGGTCCCTAAGAATATAACCTTAAAAATAACTTCCTATATATTCCAATCGGAATTATAGGAAGTTATTTTATATTTACGTGCGTATGCATATTATGCCATGGATACCAATATGGCTATATAAGCTATATATACGGCAGTAAGAATCGCACCCTCCCAACGGGTAATTGTCTTTTCTTTAAAAAACCATCCAAACAGCCAGAAAAGGATACCGCTTCCTACCAATGTCAACAAATCAAAGTTGCCGATTCCACCAAACGGCAACGGCTTTATTACGGAGGCGCATCCCAACACTAGGAAAATGTTGAAAATATTGCTTCCGATTACATTTCCTACAGCCATGCCTGCCCTACCCTTAAGTGCTGCTGTTACAGATGCCGCGAGTTCGGGCAATGAAGTGCCGGCGGCTACAATCGTAAGACCAATGACGGTATCGCTTACACCCATACTTTTTGCGATTCCGGATGCTCCGGCTACGAATCTGTCGCCTCCGTAAATCAGGCCCGCCAGTCCGAGTGCAACCCATAGTAGGGCTTTCCATATTGGCATATCTTTAATGGGCTTCTCCTCCATCTCAGTGTCGGACGCGGAAGGAGTCTTTGCCTGCGCGAAGGTATGATGCATGAAAATGAGGAAGAACATCAGCAGAATAATGCCTCCTACCCTGCTTATTATGTTGGAAGTGCCATCGAGCAAAGTAGCGTTACCCAACGCAAGAAGTACCAGCGATGAAAGAATCACCAATGGAATATCTGCGGTAAGGATGTTTTTCTCCACCTTGAGTGGCAGTATCATGGAAGTCACTCCGATAATGGCACATACATTGAAAATGTTACTGCCCACTACGTTGCCTACTGCCAATCCGGCATTTCCTTCAATGGCTGATATAATAGAAATGACGAGTTCCGGAGCAGAAGTGCCGAAAGCTACCACCGTAAGACCGACCACGAGATCAGACATTCCCCATTTTTTTGCAAGCGAAGAAGCTCCATCGGTGAGCATATTGGCACCGACAAGAATAAGAATTAATCCGATTATTAGAAATAAAATCGACAGAAGCATAAGTTGGTGAAATTAAATTTTTATAAATCTTAAAATCCAACTACTTGAATTGTCGGACTGGTGGCGATTTACAGGGCCACTAAACTGATCAGAAATTTACTCCGAAAGATAATTGCGCCAGATTTATGTTTTGGGTATCCAGAGCGAATAATTCCCGATGACGTTCTCTAAAATGTCGGAACCCCCAGCTTAATATTATATGGCTTTGTATGCGGGAGGTCATTGCAAGATTAATACCTACACCTATAGATGCAGAAATATCACCATAGGTAGGTGAATTCTCTACAGTGTTAAAGCTATATCCGGCTCGAAGATTAAGGAAGAATAAAGACGGTTTTGTTCGGAATGAAGACCGAAACATAACGTAAAATGGAATAAACATATTCCCATTGCCGAACGAACGGTGTATTCCCACTCCTACTCCCAGGAATCTTATCAGAGAAGACTTGTATCCTAAGTTTACGTCAAGGTCAAAAGTAGACATGTCGTGTCCGCCAAGATCTATTGAAGTACCCAGATCTGCACCCCAAGTGAAGTGGGAATTTGTCAGAACGCGTGAAGGACTGTCGAAAAGACTTTCCCGTACTTTAGCGCCGACACTATCGATGCTTTCTATGACTGTCTTATCTTGTATGCTATCGGCGATGGATTCGGAAGACGAATACGATGCATTATAGTCAAAAGCCGACGCATCTTTAGTATAGGCAAAGGATGAAATACTTATAAAAAACATGCCTATGACTAATAGACACAGATATCTGTATTTTTCAGTCATAGGCATAATAAATTTATAATAGTTTGTGATAAGCTAAGACATAGGAAGTTACTCTCCGAGATAACTTTGCAGATGGCGACTTTTACTTCCCTTGAGTCTTCGGATAGCTTTTTCCTTAATCTGACGTACGCGTTCGCGGGTAAGATCAAATTTGGCACCGATTTCTTCGAGTGTCATTTCCTGACATCCAATTCCAAAAAACATCTTAAGAATTTCCCGCTCTCTATCGTAAAGCTGACGAAGGGCGCGGTCCACCTCCTTTGAAAGAGACTCCTGATTGAGCGAACGGTCTGCCATCGGGCTGTCTTCGTTGGGGAGCACGTCGAGTAAAGAATTGTCTTCTCCTTCCACGAAAGGAGCGTCTACAGAGATTGATCGGCCTGACACTTTTAGAGTGTCGGCTACCTTGTCTACTGGAAGATCCAGACGTTCGGCCAATTCCTCGGGAGAAGGTCTGCGCTCGTTTTCCTGTTCGAATTTATTGAGTTCTTTGGTTATTTTGTTAAGTGAACCCACTTGGTTAAGAGGCAGACGCACAATACGCGATTGCTCGGCAAGAGCTTGCAGGATGGACTGACGTATCCACCACACTGCATAGGATATGAATTTGAAGCCACGAGTCTCGTCAAATTTCTGAGCGGCTCTGATCAAACCAAGATTTCCTTCATTGATTAGGTCAGGAAGACTGAGTCCCTGATTCTGGTATTGCTTGGCTACGGAGACCACAAAACGGAGATTGGCTCTTACAAGTTTGTCAAGAGCTTTTTGGTCACCGTTTTTGATACGCTGTGCGAGTTCCACCTCTTCACTAACCGAGATCAGCTCTTCTCTTCCGATTTCCTGAAGGTATTTGTCGAGCGATGCGCTTTCTCGATTTGTGATTGATTTGGTAATTTTAAGTTGTCTCATATTCTGCCGTACAAAATTCTTTGCAAAATTAACATTATTTTACGATTTTTGCAAACCAATTTTTATTTTATTGATCCGCAGGAAGTTGTCTTCTTTGAATAACTCCCCCTATTGTAATTCTTTCTCATATACATACGAAACTCACCCGGCGAGTGCAGGCGAGTTCCGTAAGTGTATTGGTTTTCTTTAATCGTTGTATTATTAACGATAATTTGAGAGAATTTGTTCACATTGGTATATGGTTTAAGTTTTTCTCTCTTAAACATACCTTATATGTGATCTTATGTTCTCCTTCATCAAGGGGTTAATCAGCGAGCGACACTGCGAAATATTTCTTCTTGCCAGTAGCGGTTAGTCCGGTTATAAACAACACCTTGTCGCCGCTATCATCGCGCATTGCATCGTTATAGATTGCTTCCACATCATCACTGCTGTTGACTTTGCGGCCATTGATGTCGGTGATTACAAATCCTTCGGGCACACCCTGACTTTTAAACAATCCGTTTTTAATGCCTGTCACTTCCACTCCGCCGCTAATGCCAAGACTTTCTTTCTTCTCTTTGCTCAATGCCATGAAAGCACAGCCAAGTTTAGAGAAGTCGGCAGCTTTACTGATAGTAGTATTACCCTGATTATTACGGAGTACCGCTGATTTTTCCATCTTTTTGTTGTCGCGATAGAAGGTGACGGTGACATTGTCGCCGGGACGGAATTTATTCATCTGTTCAACAAGCTGGGGCAGTGAGGCCACTGCTACTCCGTTGATGGCTGTTATCACGTCGTCGGATTGCAATCCAAGTTCTTTGGCCGTACTGCGGTCGTTTACGTTTACCACCATCACACCGGTCTTGGTTGCTGTCACGCTTTTCTCTTTGGCAAGTTTGGAGTCGAGTTCCACTACGGTGCATCCCAATACTGCACGCTGCACGGTGCCGTACTGCTGAATATCGGTGATTACTTTCTTTACGATTGTAGTTGGAATTGCGAATGAGAATCCGGTATAGCTGCCGGTGTTTGAATATATTGCCGAATTAATTCCGATGAGTTCTCCTTTTAGATTTACGAGTGCTCCGCCGGAGTTGCCCGGATTTAATGCGGCATCGGTCTGGATATATGATTCTATGCCCATACTTCCACCCCGGGAATTCTGACTGATACTGCGTGCCTTGGCACTGACGATACCGGCGGTGACGGTTGAATTGAATCCAAAGGGGTTGCCCACTGCAAGTACCCATTCCCCTACCTTTACAGCTTCGCTGTCACCGAAAGTAATGGCATTGAGACCGTTGGCGTTGATTTTAATCAAAGCGAGGTCGGTAGCTTCATCCGTGCCTATTATTCTGGCGTCGTATGTAGAGTTGTCGTTTAGGAGCACTTCGAGTTTATCGGCTCCGTCCACCACATGATTGTTGGTGACAATATATCCGTCTGAGCTCACAATTACTCCCGATCCGAGACCGCTTTGCACAGGCTCGTTCTGACGTTCGTTTCGTGGCGACTGATTTCTTTGGGGCGACTGAGGGCTGCCGAAAAAGAAATCGAACATACCGAAAGGATCGTATTGCTGGGAGTCGTAGCCACGGCTTTTACGACTGGTGTATGACTTAATGCAGACCACCTCATTCACGGTGTTTTCTGCGGCTTCTGTAAAGTCTGTCTCAAATGCCGGAGTGCGAGCAACCCTTACAAAGTCTGATTGAGGGTGCTCGGTGCCATTTGCTGCAAAGGCTATGGCAGCTATGGCTGAAATCAGAAATGTTTTCTTCATGTTATAAGTGTAGAGTTTTTGTCTTTTATAAACGGGAGATACGATAGTAATCTCAACTTATGCCGAGAATCGACATTAATATTCTTTACGTATAGAACGTTTCAAATTCACTGTACGTTCATTTATAAAATGCAAAAAAATACCCATATATTATAAATACAATATTTGGGACACGTATATTTAAGAAAATTTAAACCTTTTAGCGATTCGTTAACATCGCCGGCACCCGTCCGTACATTTTAAAGTGACGGATGTAATAATTATTGGTCATTTTGCTTATCACCACTCCTTTTGACGAAGAAGCATGTATGAAGCTCTCTCTGTCAAGCATAATGCCAACGTGTGATACTTTGCCGGTTTTTTGTCCGATTGAGAAAAATACAAGATCGCCCGTTCTCACTTCCTTTTCTTTTACCGGCACACAATACTCGGCCTGCTTTGCTGAGTTGCGAGGAAGTTTTACGCCGTAGGCCTTGTCATAGATCTGCATTACAAGTCCCGAACAGTCGGTACCTCTTCCCTTTTCCTGACATGCGTATTTATAAGGAGTGCCTATCCATGATTCCGCCTCACTTAAGAGGATTTTTTCTTCCTTTGAAAGTTTGGTTTGCTGAATGGAAATCTCAGTCCGCTCCTTTATTGTTTTTTTGTGGGTCGAACATGATGCCAATGCCACACCTACGCATAGCATTACAAGCATTCTCGATAATAATTTTTTGAGCGACACGTGTTAAGTTGGTTAATATGCCGTAATGGTCTTGAGTCTGAATTTTAACAGACTTTGGACTGACGTTGGTCGACTTCCATTGAAAACCATTTATGAAAGAACGGAATGTTATGTGATTTACAAATCCCGTTCTTTCATGTAATGAATTTGAGATTAACTCTTGTCTGGTCGGAGATTAGAGAATTTTGGCAATCTTCTCTTCGAGGTCGGAAAGTTTCACGAGTCCTACGCTTCTTTCTTTGCATTCTCCATCTTTGAAGAAGAGTACGGTAGGAATATTGCGAACGCGGAATTCGGAAGCAATCTCGTCGTTTTCATCGATGTTGAGTTTGCCTACTATTGCTTGATCTGCATACTTTTCACCGAGCTCAACTACTGTGGGGCCGAGTTTGATGCAGGGTCCGCACCATGTTGCCCAAAAGTCGATTACCACAGGTTTTCCGCTTTCGATTGCCTCACGGGCAGTCTGATCAGTAAATTCGAGTGCCATATATATTTAATATTTTAAAGTTTTTCTGACTTCAAATTTAATTCGTTTTTTCGATTTATACAAATTTTCACACTTTATTTATTTTGTAAGGATGCGAGTGTAAAATTCATCATGCTTTATACCAAAAAGTTAATTGAGGCGAAAAATAAAAAAGGCATTTTCGTAAAAATGCCTTTTTTTATTGTTGAGGTTAGGTTATCAGAATTCAGGAGATCCGTTCATCACCACTTCAATTCTGTTTTTGCCATTGTAAAGGCTCTTCATGAATTTGTTGAGTCCATTGAGAGTAATGCCTTCAAGAGTCTGACGGTAATCCGTTACGGTATTGAAGCCACGTTCACAGGCAAAGATCTGATTTGTCCACCAGCCGTTGTTGCGCTCGCGGATGTCGAGTTGCTTGATGGCTGCTTCTTTCACTTTATTGAAGTGATCCTCTTTAGCACCGTTGTTGAGGAGTTCGAGAAGTTCTTTGTAAGCTCTTTCACGCAGAGACTTCTGTTGCTCAGGATTGGTCTGGAATGTGTAGATCACGCTCCATTGGCCAGTGTTGGGGTTTATGGCTGATCCACAGGATGCTCCGTATGTGCCACCTTCTTCTTCACGCAGGGTCTCTGTGTAGATGATGTCGAGGATATCGCCGATCAGATCTACGTAGATAGAGTTCTGAGTATTGTATTTAACGTTGGTGCCGCTGATAAGGTCGTAAACCATTACGGCAGGAGTCTGCATCTTCTGGTTAAACTCATTAGTAACCTGCCCCTGTACGATCTTCATACTGGTGACGTCTTTCACCTTGGAGGTTTTGCCGGTTGAGGGCAGAGATGCGATATACTGTTCAATAAGTGGCAGCAGAGTGTTTTCATCCACGTTTCCTACAAAGAGGAAGGTGAAGTTGGCGGCGTTGGATACGGCATTTTGATACATGTTGAACATGTTTTCGTAGTTGGCTTTATCGATTGTAGCGATTGTGGTAGGCATCTGCATGGGATTGCCACCGGACATGCTCTTCTGGATTTGCTGCTGGAATACGAAGGAAGGATCTTTTTCGTAGTTGGCCATAACGGATTTGGCCTGGGAGATTCTTGCCTCGTAAGCCTGAGGATCTTTGCTCATCGATGTGAAAGAAGTGTAGATGAGTTCCATCAAAGTCTGGAAATCCTTCACTGTAGATTTACCGTTGAACACGTTTGTATAGTTACCGATGGAGAAGCCGAGGGAAACTTTTTTACCTGCGAGATATTTCTGAAGAGTGGATATATCGAAGGGTCCCATTTTTGAAGTTTCAAATACGTCGCCAATGAGGTCTACGTCAGCGGCCTGGGAAGTGGCGAAGGAACGTTTGCCACCTTCAGAATAACCTTCGAAAACAATCTCATCGGAGGAGAAATCCGTAGGTTTAACCACTACTTTGGCACCGTTTGAGAGGTAGTAGGTAGTAGTGCCGAGAGCAGAGTTTTTCTCAGTTTTCACCACGCTTCCTTTAGCCGGGAGATTAGCGATAAGGGGCTCGGTGATAACTTCATCTACATAAGCTTCATATTCAGCATTGAGAGCATTGTTGAGAATGGATGTGCCTTCTTCTTCGGTCATGAGTTGCACACCTTCGGGAGCGGCAGCGATGATCACCTGATTTGTGGGAGTGAGAAGCTGAGCGCATACTTCGTTGATGGCGCTTACGGGTATGCTTGTCAATACTGCGTTGGCAAATGAATTTTCCATCTCAATGCCGGGAGCGGGTTCATTGTCGATAAAGTGACGGATGAGTTCCTGTGCACGGTCATCGTTGTCGGTTTTATCTTTCTCGTTAAGGCTTTTCTGATATCCGGCGAGTATTTCGTCGCGTGCGCGTACCATTTCCGAATCGGAGAATCCGGTCTTGCATGCGCGGGCCACTATAGCGATTGCGTCGGCATATGCGGCCTTGACATCATCCTTGGCGATTACGGTGACGTTGAATGCTCCTTTGGTTTTGGATACAAGGAAGTCACTGAAACGGACACCGGCAAATGAATATTTGCACTCCGGTTTCTGGGCATATTCGCTCAGACGGTTGTTGATCATTGTAGCGATGAGATTTGGTATGAGTACGTCTCCTACATAGGCGGCGTCTGTGTTGCGCATTTCAAACGGAGTTTTGTCGTATTTGAAAGCGAGTTGTACCATAGTATACTGCTGCTCGGGATCCTGGAAGGATACGAAGATGGGCTTTTCGTTATCGCTTACCGTAGGATATGTGCGCTCGGCAGCGTTCTCAGGCATCGGGATGGAGGCAAAGAGTTGTTTAACTTTTGTTTCCATTTCGTCGGCGTCAAAGTCGCCAACAATCACGATACCCTGCTGGTCCGGACGATACCATTTTTTGTAATAAGCACGCAGAACTTCGGGCTTGAAGTTCATTACAATCTCCATTTTGCCGATAGGCATCTGCTGATACTGGTATTCCTGATAGATTTTGGGAAGTATGGATTCATACATACGGATCTGGGCGCTGTTGCGGGAACGCCATTCCTCACGAATCACACCGCGTTCGGCGTCGATTTCGTCTTCTTCAAGAAGAATCGAACCGCTCCAATCGCGAAGCACAAGCAGCACGGAGTCCATCAGCGGACGATCTGAAGTGGGCACATTGTTGATGTTGTAGACAGTCTCATCGAAAGCTGTGTAGGCATTGATATCTGCGCCGAAGCGGATACCTTTCGACTGCAGATAGTTGAGCATGCTCTTACCGGGATAGGTAGTAGTGCCGTTGAAGGCCATATGCTCAAGGAAGTGGGCCAGACCGAGTTGCTCGGGGGTTTCAAGAGTAGAACCTACTTTCTGTGCTATATAGAAGTTGGCTCTGTTTTTGGGCTCCTCATTATGGAGGATGTAGTAGTGCAGACCGTTGGGAAGCACTCCGGATTTCACCTGAGGTGCCAGAGGAAGCTCCTGAGGCATCTGTGCACTCAGTGCGAATATTCCTGCTATCAGAAACATCGCAAGGCTAAAAATTTTCCTCATCATAGCGTTAAGTTATTATTTTTAGGTTATTAATAGTTTCGTAGATTTAGATAAATGAGTTTATGCCGGAAATTTTTTATCGGATATTAAATCTCTTTGTTAATCATTGATTTTGTGCAATCACATTCTTCCGAATCTCTATCTCCATGCAGAAATCTATTGATGAAACACGGGTTCTATGATGTTTCGACATGTAACTTCTGCTAAAGTTAAATTTCCAGACATTATTTTACCCCGCAAATGTAAAACTAATTTTTGAAATCAACAAATAATTTATCGTTTTTCGATAAATTTTTCTCGTTTTACTTAGATTTATATCATTTTCAAATAATGCCGTTCATAAGTGCAAACAGACTTAGTCCGGAGGCGGATTTTATACCAAGTTTGGCGGAAATGTTCTTCCTATGGGTAATAACTGTGTTGGCCGAGATGCAAAGACGGTCGGCTATTTCTTTATTGGTCAGTCCGGATGCCAATTCGCGAAGCACTTCCTTTTCTCTTTGAGAAAGTTCGGCAGACGGAGCATCATCTTTCTTGCAAACGTTGATTAGAGACGATATTCGGGTCTCAATCTCAGTGTCGTCTGTATCAGCGTAGATCGATTGGAATGTATCTGCGGTATCAGGGGCTTTGATATTTGCAGTGTAACGCGATGTTTTATTATCGAATACAACCAGACACCTTGATTTGCGCGGCAGGAAGAACTGAAGATTTGAAAGATATGTTGCAGCGTCGAGCATGTAGATATCAAAGTCGGTGGAAGATGATGCCATTGATGACATATCGGCAAATGTTTCCACACTGATACCCGGGTGTCTCCGCAGAATATCTTTTAAAGCCAACGCATGTAATACATGGAGGGCAATTATGGCTACGCGCATATACTGGCTTTATATTTTTGCAACAATATCCACGGTTTATAGAAAAAGTTTTCCTACTGCCGGGAGCAACAGTCTCATTCGAATTCGGTTGTTTTGTCGGATATCTTTATAGAGCATAAATATCGCGTTGACTACAGCCAGACATAGGTTGCAATCATAGTCCCCTTTAAGATGGCGCACAAATAGCGACTGCAAATCGGCTATTTTCTCTTCTACGTCCAATCGCTTATTAAATGCCTGACCAAGATTGTCCGGGAGAAGATTCACAGTTTTTTCATCGATCACCACACTTTGATTGAGATAAATGGCATCTCTGCTCCGGTTGAGTATCATCGGAAACCATACTGAAGAATCTGCTGAATCGCAGGCGGTCAGATCTTCTTTCATCTCGCAGAAGAATCCATAGATCATCTGCAGGTTATTGTTGCCGGCCGAACGCTGCATCAGGTATTTGAAATGACGCTCGATATTGGGCAACTGTTCAAGAGCATAATAATCGTTTGTTTTCGAAAGATAATCTACTAGGGATTCGATTTCCAGAGTATCCACCATTCCGGAGGGGAAATAATCCTGATTCAGGAAGGTGTTTACGATAGCCAGAAAAAATTCCGGATTTAGATTATGACGACAGCAAATATCTTCAATAGAGCTATCCCCTACCCCTATACGTATACCAAACCGCTCAACAACAGGAATCAAGGATGAGTCGAGTATAAGAGCGTCACATAAACGTGAATCTTTTGAGAAAAGTGGCATAAAGAGTTTTTACTTTTTGGGATTCTTTATTTCATGTATCACAATCGTAGTCTCTTGAGTGATCACCATATCCATAGGCACGTCGTGCGGCTCCACCGGGAGATCTTCGAGGAGTTGAAATTCGTATCCCACACCGATTTTGGCAGCTTTAGATGTATGTAGGAGCCTGTCGTAAAATCCTTTGCCACGTCCGAGGCGATTACCTTTGCGGTCGTAGGCCACTGCGGGCACAATGATCAATTCAAGAGTATCGGGATCTGTAAGCTCATCGCCGCAAGGTTCTTCTATATGGAAAGATCCAAGTTCAAGCCGGCTCTGATCGTAAGGGAGTATATCAAGATTCACGCCATTTACGCGAGGCAGATAAAAGTGCTTTTTCCCGGCCCATTTTTCAAGAAATCTGTGAGTGGAGAGTTCATCCGGCAGAGAATGATACATTAATATATGATCGGCCAGAAGGAATGCCGCGGTTTTCTCCAGACGGTCGAATACCTGTTGCGCAGCACGTGCTTTTTCAAGTTCGTTAAGCATAGTGCGCATATTCTTTATTTTGCGTCTTATTTCTTTCTTTTCCATATAAGTAGTTTAGATTTTCAAAAGATAAAACACTTTTTATTTATTAAAAGTTTGGGTTCGACCGGGTGATATCTGATTTATATTGGGATTCACTTATTGATGAGATGTGTATTTTCGGTTTGGCCGATCCGTCAATGCTGCTTACGGTTTGGCCGATCCGTCAATGCTGCTTATTTGCTTGTTTTGAATTTAAAATTCACATCCGAAGGTTTAACTCCTTTGTTGAGTTGCTCTAATGCCTTTATTACGGTGTTGTCGTTATAATTCAAGGCCTCGATAAATTTCCCGTATCCAAGAGCGTCTCTCACAATCACGGCTTTGAGCTGGTTGAGTATTAATTGCTGCGACTGGCGGATATAATACCATCTCGCGGGCACTCCGTTGCGGGCGGCATATTCCACGAAACCCGTAAGCAAAGTGTTGTCGCGCGGAATTATCCGGATCACCTGCTCAATCGTATGGGCATTCTTAAGGACTTCCCGATAGCGCTCCACTACTTGATATGCATATTTCTGTATCAGATTTGCATTGGTGACGGCGATATAGTATGATGTGATTCCTGTAGTATCCTGCGGCACGAATATATCCGGCATGATCCCGCCGCCACCATATACTTTTCGCCCGGACAGTGTCGCGAAAGGATGGGAAAGATCCAGCTTTATACTGTCGGCGTAATAGAATTCGCCACGGCTCAGACGTTCGGTGATATCAAGTTCGTATTTACCGCTTTCTCCTCTTTGATACTGTTTTTGGATCGAGCGTCCGGAAGGAGTGAAATACCTTGCCACGGTGAGTCGCAGTGCGGATCCATCAAGGAGATTGGTTTGGTTCTGTACCAGACCTTTACCGAAAGATCTTCTTCCAATGATAAGCGCACGGTCGTTGTCCTGCAGTGCTCCTGATAGAATTTCCGATGCAGATGCGGAAAATTCGTCGATCAGAATGGTAAGGGGCTCGTCTTTGAAAGAACCACGCCCGTCGGCCACAGCCACAGATTCATTAATGGCGTTCTTACCTTTTGTGTAAACAATCATTGACCCTTTGGGCAAAAATTCATTTGCCATAAGGATCGCCTGATCCATATATCCACCGGAATTTCCACGCAGATCCACTATGAATTGAGAAGCACCTTTGGCCGAAAGCTCATTGAGGGCTTCGTAGAATTCATTGTACGTGGTCTGAGAGAATTTTGATACTTTCACATAACCTGTACGCTCGTCGGCCATATATTTTGAGTCCACACTGTTGACAGGCACATCACCCCGGGTGATTTCAAATTTCAGAGGTTTGGCGGAGTTGGACCGCATGATCGTAAGAGTCACTTTTGTGCCTTTCTTACCACGTAGATGCTTGTAGACGTTTTCATTGGTGGCAGCAGTGCCTGTGAGATCAAAATCGCTGGCCTTGATTATCTTATCGCCAGCGAATATACCGGTGTGTTCGGCCGGACCCCCGGCCACTACATCGATCACACTTACCGTGTCTCCGATGATCTGGAATGAAACGCCCACACCGCTGAAACTTCCCTCTAGATCTTCATTGATTGCAGTGAGGTCGCTTGCCGGTATGTATGCGGAATGGGGATCAAGCAGTGAGATAAGTTGTGAGTAATTCTGCTCAAGAAGGCTATCGGTGTTGAGAGTATCCACATAATCCGACTCTATGAGATCCAGAATTTCAAGCATCTTCATCTGATTGACGGAAAGATGTGGAGAATAGAGTGCTTTACCGATAAAGATACCGGCAATAATACCTAAGGCGAGTAAGGTCGGACAAAGTATCAGTCCTGTTTTGTTTCGTTTGGTCATTTCGGTTGAGAGCATCTTTCACAGACTAATCTTCATCGGGATTCACAAAGATAGTCTCAATGCCGGCTTTTTTAAGGAGATCAAGTCCGTCGGTAATTCGGTATAGTTCTGAGTAAACCACACGTTTTATTCCGGCTTGAATAATCAGTTTGGCACATTCAAGACACGGACTTGCCGTGACGTACAAAGTAGCATCCCGACTGGAGTTGTTGCTTTGCGCCACTTTGGTGATGGCATTAGCTTCGGCATGCAACACGTAAGGGTATGTTGTACCTTCGGGCGATTCGCAGATATTGCTGAAGCCGGAGGGCGTGCCGTTGTAGCCATCGGAGATAATCATTTTATCCTTTACAATGAGCGCACCTACTTTTCTTCGTTCACAATATGAGTTTTCACTCCATATTCTTGCCATACGGAGATATCGCCGGTCGAGTTTATATTGCTTTTCGTTCATAATCGGATTGAATTTTGGTGCGTTGTACCCGACAGTCCACATATCATTTTAGAAAGATGATTGCAGCTGTCGGGTAGGATGGATTCTGTTAGAGTTCGTTGCGGTCGAGGAGGAATTTTTCAGCGTCGAGAGCGGCGCGGCATCCGGTGCCGGCTGCTGCCACTGCCTGTCTGTAACGCGGGTCGGCACAGTCACCGGCGGCAAATACTCCCGGCACGTTTGTAAGTGTGGTATTGCCCTGCACTTTTATATATCCCTGCTCGTCGAGATCGATCTGTCCGCGGAATATTTCTGTGTTGGGGCGATGTCCGATGGCCAAGAAGAATCCGTCGATGTCGATCTTAAACTCTTCTTCATTTTCCTTACCCATATGGCGTACGATGGTAGCCCCTTCCACACCTCCGTCTCCGAAGAGTCCGCGGGTGTTGCAATTGAAGAGGATCTCGATGTTTTCTTTTTCCATCACTCTGCGTTTCATCACGTCTGACGCACGAAGGTAATCTTTGCGGACAATAAGATATACTTTTTTGGCAAGCGTGGAAAGATAGAGGGCTTCTTCACATGCAGTGTCACCACCGCCTACCACAGCCACGTTCTTTTTACGATAGAAGAAACCATCGCAAGTGGCGCAGGCGCTCACTCCCAATCCACGGTATTTTTCCTCATCGGGCAGTCCGAGATATTTGGCGCTGGCTCCGGTAGATATAATCACACTCTCGGCGAGAATTACCTCACCACGTTCGTCAACGCATTCAAAAGGATATTTGGAGAAGTCTACTTTGTCTATGGTGCGGCTTACTATGCGGGCTCCGAATCGTTCTGCCTGCTTGCGAAATTCATTCATCATATCCGGACCCTGAATTCCTTCGGGATAGCCGGGGAAGTTTTCGATCTCAGTGGTCTGAGTCAACTGTCCTCCGGGCTGGTTGCCTTCATATATCACAGGCTGAAGATTGGCTCTGGAAGTATAGATGCCGGCTGTGAATCCGGCCGGTCCGCTTCCGATAATCAGTACTTTTGTTGTCTCTTTATTCATGGTTATATCGATTGGTTATTTCTTAGATTTTTTGATTTTAATTTTTTGTAAAGCAATCTAAACTGCTCTTTTTATATTTTTGTAAAATGTAGTGGGCAATTATGATCAACGTAGATCCACGATTTGCGCACGGGGATATTTGCTTTTGGGGAAGTTGAATGCAGAAGCCCCGTATTTCTTGCCGAGTACAATTTTGCTCACATTGATTATAAAAGCTTTTCCGGATGAGGGGTTCACCGTTATCTTCACGGGGTGCATTGTCTTGGCGTTAACTACCAGTATAACGCTCTTTACCCCCAATTTCTTACTTTTGGGAGTAAGATTTAGGGTCTTTGTCCCTGCCGGACTCGATGAAGCGAAGGCTATGTTAAACTGGCTGCCTGCGTTGATATACATCATCGGATTCGTTTCCTGTAATTCTGCTGAAGAAGGATTTACCACGGTTACTTCGGATGTACCGGGGTTGTAACTCCAAAGATCCTTTCCATTGTACCAACTGCCGCCGGATGTGGTGACCACTGAAAATTTCTTTCCTTGCGACGTAATGGTGCCGCTTCCTTTCATCGCTCCTGCGTATGTGAAGGAGGCTTGGAGCGATCCTGATTTTCCAAGAGTAGTCGATACCCGGCCCAGAAATGCAGAAGCAGTATCGGCAGCATTTGCTTCTGAATTCCAATGGGAAGTAAGAATGAATAGCAAAGCGAATGCAAGTCGCATTACCGTATGTAGGTTTTCGCATCTATGGCTGTAAAGTATATCTTTCATTTCAATGTATCTTCTTTTTACATTTATGCCTGTTCTGAAATAAAAGTTGTGAAATTACACTTAAATACTACGATAGTGCTCTATGACCTCCATGGCTTCTCCCGGCGACATCAATACGGAGCGAGGTTTGCCTCCCTGAGCCGGACTTACGATTCCGAGGGATTCGAGCTGGTCCATGATTTTGCCGGCACGGTTATAGCCGATCTCAAATTTTCTTTGGATATTGGAGGTAGAGGCGTAGCCGGTCTGAACCACAAAGGTGGCGATCTCATAAAACTTGGGATCACGTATGGCTCCTGATTCCATTTCTCCTCCTTCAAAACTTTCTCCATCGGTTGAGAATCTCGGTTCGGGAAGCATATATGCGCCTCCTCCGTAGGGCTGACGGCTCACGTAGTCTGTAAGGGCCTCCACTTCGGGAGTATCCATGAATGCACATTGCACCCGGATCATTTCCGAGTTGTAGTTTATAAGCATGTCGCCCCGGCCCACCAACTGTTGGGCTCCGCTCGTGTCGAGAATGGTTTTGGAGTCGATACCCGAACTTACCTTAAAGGCAACACGGGTAAGGAAGTTGGCTTTGATGTTACCCGTAATCACGGTGGCGGAAGGTCTTTGTGTGGCTATAATCTCATGAATTCCCACTGCCCGTGCTTTCTGCGCAAGGCGCGCTATGGGTTTTTCCACTTCTTTACCCTGAGTCATGATCAGATCGCAAAACTCGTCAATAATCACCACTATATAAGGCATGAATCTATGGCCTTTGCTGCTGTCGAGCATGCCGTTGAGGAATTTTTCATTATATTCTTCCACCTTACGGCATTCGGCATCCATCAGCAGAAGATATCGGTCTTCCATTTCCTGTACCAATGAATTGAGAGTGGCCACGGCCTTCGACATATCTGTAATGATAGCCTTCTCCTCTCCCGGCATCTTCGCGAGATAGTGCTTTTCAATCTTTGCGTAAAGGCTAAACTCCACCATCTTAGGGTCGATCATCACAAACTTCAACTCGTGCGGTTTCTTTCTATAGAGCAGAGAGGCTATGATCACGTTAAGACCCACCGATTTACCCTGACCCGTGGCGCCTGCTACAAGCATGTGGGGCATTTTGGCCAAATCGGCAATATATACGTCATTGTTGATAGTACAGCCAAGAGCTACCGGAAGCTTAAATCTTGATTCCTGATAATTGCGACTTCCTATCACGGTACGCATCGCTACCATCTGGGGATTTTTATTGGCGACCTCGATACCTACTGTGCCTTTGCCCGGAATCGGTGCGATGATTCTCACACCGGTAGCTGAAAGGCTAAGCGACAGGTCATCTACCAGATTCTTTATTTTCTGAACCTTCTGGCCTTTGTCCGGACGAATCTCATACAGAGTGACGGTGGGTCCTACCGTAGCTTCTATACTTACGATAGGAATACCGAAGTCGGCCAATGTCTTGCGGATACGTTCCTTATTTTCGATTTGTTCATCGGCATTTACCGGTACTATACCGTTTCCTTCCCTCAGGATCTCCAGTGGAGGAAATTTATACATTTTTGACCTTTGGTCGCGGGGATCATCTTCTATTTTTACAGCTTTATCCACGGTGGTGATTTCATTTACGTTTACCACCATAGTGTCAACTCCATTGGCACTTGCATCACAACCCTCCTCTCGTGACTTTTGCTGCGAAGCGGTGTAGGCTACATCTGCGCTTGCCGATTCAAAACCATTTGATATGATTTGATTATTGTACACTCCACTTGAATCCATGGTAGACTCTTTTACGGTATCCGTAGATTCAGAGTCTGCAGCCTTGTCTGAATCACTGCCTGAGTCTACAATTGAATATTCCGAAGAGCTTTCAATTGATTCGGATGAATCTTCGGCAGCAGGAGTTGTCTCAACCTCTTCTTTGCTGTAGTGCTCAGCAGACGGCCGCTCATTATCCAAACTGTCGGCTGTTCTTGTAAGTGGTCCGTTGGATAGATCATATTCATCGATATCGGCTACTCCGTCATAAAGGCGGGATGTCTCCTCCGGATTAAAGCTGACGGTATTGTCGGCAGTGTTGGTTTCTTCGTGTGCACCGTGTGCCATGCCGGCATGTACATCATCTTCCTGCTCTACCTGTCGCATCTCCTCTACGAGACGTTGCTCTTCGAGTCTGCGGGCTTTTTCTTCTTCAACTAGACGTTTGTGCTCGCGTCTGCGTGCATTCACACGGTTCACCCAAAGTATCACATCTCTCAGACAAATCACTACGAAGATGGCTATCAATAGAATGCATAAAAGGGCAGCGCCCCACCATCCTAAAAATTCTATTACGGCAAGATTCACGTATCTACCGTGATATCCACCCCAGTTTACAGTACTGTTGAGTCCGATGGTAAGCAGTCCAACGATAAGGCTAACCGTGACCAAGGCCACGATGCATTTTATGGTGAAGTTTACAGTCTTGAATCTGGGTTTTCCTACGAGCAGTTTGAGGGATATAGCAAGGAGCCATAGTATTATTACGAATGATCCAAGTCCGAAACATTGGTTTATCAGAAATTCGGAAATACGCGCTCCTCCTTCGCCACCCTTGTTGGAAATGCCGTGGGCATAACCTATGGGAGCATTGTTTACGATGCTCTGGTCTGCGAAACAATCCGACATGTAAGATATAAACGAAATCAAAAGATAGATTCCGAAGAATCCTATTATCAGTCCGGTGATCCAACGTGTAGTGGATGACTGCACAAAGTCCTTTATCTTCTGGGATAGAGAAAGGCTCGTATCAGCTTTATGCATGGTTGGTGAAGAAGCACTTTTTTGTTGCTTCTTCATTTTGGGTGCGACAGTACGACTCCCCTTCTTTCGGCTGATCTTTTTTTCCG
Organism: Muribaculum sp.; assembly: GCA_023664085.1. GTDB lineage: Bacteria > Bacteroidota > Bacteroidia > Bacteroidales > Muribaculaceae > Lepagella. The sequence continues at coordinate 44,193 of JAMPGE010000012.1, forward strand.
GTTCGGGGGCTGCCGGTAAATCCTGTTTGCCGACATTGGAGCCATAAGTGTCTGTATATGGTATTTCAGGGTTGTAATTGTCGTAACGATCCATTTAAATTCTATGGGCAACGCCTTGTTGTTTTATAAGACGATAAAATGAAGATTATAGGTTTCACAAGAGGATAGCAAAAATCCCCTTACCCAAGATGCAAAATTAACAAATTTTACCGAAAAAAATAATGTGAATTTCAAAAAAAATATAAAAATAATTTAACTTGAATTTGGAATTTAATTTAGAAGTGATTTACACTCCTTTTCCACAATTAATATACTTTTCGCTACAGACGTCATCCTGTCTTAAACCCCTAAAGTTAAGTTTTTGAGATGCGGTCTTACAAGTCTGAGTTCGGCGTAGTGTCTGATTCTTCTGCGTTTGTTTCTTGTTGTGATGGCTCGGAAACCTCGACATCTTGCTCTGTAGAGTTATCCCCTGATATAGTATCTTGATGGTGGATTGTATTATTGGACTCTTTTCGTACAGAATATTCACCGGCCGCTACTCTACTGCCGCCACGTGTCACAGCCACCGATGGAATATGATAACCTTCGCTTGCATTTACCGCCATATCTCGCGAAGACGGTGAAATGATGATGGGCATACCTTTTTCGGCATTGGCCGCCAGCAACCTGATGTCATCATTATTGAGGCGCATACATCCGTGACTCACCCTTCTTCCAACGCTCCATGGGGCATTAGTGCCATGGATGCCTATTGCGTTGGTCCCCGGCACTTTTACGCGTATGAATTTCGGACCGTACACTCCCTTTGCCTGACTGGTGTTGCCGTCATCGTCGGTATATAGCCATGATTCTGAATTATAGACCCCCTCTGCCGTGAAGAAGCCATCTGGCGTACGATTGTCTCTGCGTTTGTGTTTGGTGCCGTAGTATCTCGAACACGCCATTGGGAAAGAGGCCTCTTGTCTGCCGTATTTATCATAGAGATATACTTTCATTGTGGCTTTGTCGGCTATAATAAAACGTGGATGCTCGTTATTCAGCAGTTTTTCAGCGTAGTTTAGTTGTTCTCGGGCCATTTGCGGAAGTATACCTTCATTGTACTTATCCCAATTGCCCGACTTCCTCATCCATTCCAAGGCTTCTTCCGTACTATCAAAGTGAACCATAGGATTGCCCATGTCGGTGGTGTCGCCAGATGCCTTAATCTCAGCTATTCTTATACTCTCAGCGTTGATGGTCTCGGCTTCCGGCAATGATTCTTCTTTGCCGTGGCCGCATGATGCAAGCGAAATGGAGCCAATTAATATTAATCCCCAGAGATTTATTCGATAAATGAAAAATGAGCGCCTTGAATTTTTATGATTATTTCGCATAGTCTCTTTTTACACTTAAACTGCCTTCGTCAGATATCCGCAGGGTTGTAGTTGGAAAATCTTCTTTAGTGAGCTGTTTGATATATTTTGCCGCGGCATTGTTGTTATCCATCTTAGGGCCTTTCCCCGGTTTTTGAATATACGAATGAATCCGACCGTCGAGGAATTTCCCAGTCTTGTCGACATTCACCACGGCTACAGGGGCGTATCCCGAAATGCCTGTAAGATTCATCTGATAAGGAGTGCAGAAGTTACCGAGACTATAGAATATAACTCGATCTTTGTAAAGTTCCGCTGCCCGGGGCACGTGAGGCCCGTGGCCGAAAACGATATCTGCTCCGGCATCAATCGCAGCGTGTGCGAATTTTTCTACGTTTCCCCGTTTTTCTCCAAAAGCCATTTCGTCAGTATGGGGCACATGGCTGAAAGCCTTTCCTTCAGCACCTCCGTGGAAACTCACCACGACGATGTCAGCAGAGTCTCGGAGTTGATTTACAATTTTATTCAACTCGTTATAGTCGAGTATACTGAGAGTCTTGTTGCTATGGCCGAACTGAGTAAATCCAATCTTAAGACCCTTGCAATCAATTACGGCGGTTTCGCACTCCCCTCTTATACCGGCATATGCGATTCCGGATTTTTTTAAATTTCTTTGGGTAGCCGTGCGTCCGGTGGCTCCAAAGTCGCTTGCATGGTTGTTGGCTACACCTACAAAGTCAAAATCGGCGTCCACGAGATTTTTAATATAATGAGCCGGTGTACGGAAAGCATAGCTGTTTTTGCCCAACGGTTTGGACTTGGCCGGGCCATCAAAAACCGGACCTTCAAGATTCCCTGCCACGATATCTACAGAGTTGAAAACGGGAAGAACATCAGTGAAGAGATCTTTGCCGTCATTTGCAGGAAGGTTTCCCTCCGGCACTATAGTACCCATCATAATATCGCCGACAAATGCAAATGAGATGGTATCAGGCCGCAGAGAGTTCGTGACGTCATTTACTGCAACGGAGTCTCTGGTGGCTTTCACAGTGTCTTGAGTGTTGCGGGTCTGAGCATTGACACATGCGGAAATCAACAGAAACATAAATGCAACCAAGAGTGAAAGTGTGTAGTTATACAGTCGTGATGGCTTCATAATGCAAATTTAGCAAAAATTTTTAATTTATAGCAATTATCATAAAACTAAGTACAACTCATTGAAGTTGTCTAAACTTATTTTGTTATTAAGATTTGGTAAGATTTCGTAGGGAATTTCCTTCATCGAAGAGGGAGCGATGCCTGCATCGTGACTGATGAGATG
>JAMPGE010000013.1:0-39405 GCA_023664085.1 Muribaculum sp.
CAATAGTGCGAAATTCGCCAACTATTTTTAACATCCCGGATAGGTTCTATTTAAGAATTAATTCTAATGTCACTAAATTAAGAACTGTCGGAGTCGCCTCGGAGAGGCGAGATTCGTGGTTAACCCCAGGCTTTAGCCTGGGGATCGGCAAGATAAATAAATGAGCCTCGAAGAGGCGATGTCGTGATAACTCTTATTTTAGTGACATTAGAATTAATTTGTACATTTGCAGTGACCATAGCGGATATGGAGTCAACATGGTTAGACAGCAGGTTGACGACACTCGACAAGTCTATGCAACTATCGTGCAACAGAAACGCACGACAGATAGTTAAGATATTGAGGATTAAATAGATATCTAATAGGTTCTAAAATCGTCCTCTCCGCGATCTCACTTGTTAATCAAGTAGATACGAAAAACGTACACGAAAATGTACACCAAACGACCCCGAAAGTCACATTTTCGGGGTCGCTTTTTTGTGTGTGTCGGTCGTGCTGAAAATACAATCGCCCGGCATTGCACCGGGCGATGAATCGTGAGGATTACACGTCACGATTTATGCCTATCTGTCAACGTTTTAAGTTGCGCAATAAAAAATAATTCAAATTGTCTTTTTTTTTAGGATAAAAAGTGTTATTTTTGTCCTAAAATTTAGGACATCATGGATAAGCTGTATATAAAATCCCAGATAGCCATGCGTCAACAGGAATTCCCTGTTGACCTGATTGCTCGTGAGAATCCTTTGCCGGTGGGGGATGGAAAAATAATCACCGTACCGGGAGTGAGACGCTGTGGTAAATCTTCCAAAATGGAGATTGTTGTCAACAAGCTACTTGCCCAAGGCATTGACCGGCGAAATATACTGTGGGTAAGTTTTGATGACGAGCGCTTGGTCAAAATGTCTTGCGACGAGCTGAATCAAATTGTTGAGGCCTATATAGAAATGTACCCCGATGTTAATGTCGCATCAGTATATTTGTTCTTTGATGAAATACAGCTGATAGATGGTTGGGAATTTTTTGTTATGCGCCTCTACAAGCATTATACTAAGAATATATACATTAGCGGAAGCAACGCCACAATGTTGAGCAGCGAACTCAAAACCGCCTTGAGAGGTTGGCCTCAAGAGGAGGAGACATTGCCGCTTTCCTTCAGAGAATACTGCGTTTTCACAGACGTGAATCCGGATGGATGGCTCGAATCAGATTTGGCAAAAATTCAGAATGCGTTTTTTGCTTACAATAATGAAGGTGGGTTCCCCGAGGTCGTATTGACATCAAATCAATTAGCGAAAGCAAAGATACTACAAGGATACTTTGACGCCATGCTTCTTAAAGATTTAGTGGAACACTATAAGTTGTCGAACATCGAGGTGCTCCGCTATTTCCTGAAGCGCATTATGTCTAATCTTACCAAGCCCACATCCATCAGAGCAATTCATGGCGATATAAAGTCGAGAGGTCTTAAGGTTAGCAAAGACAATCTTTATGAATGGGCAAGTTACGCTTGCAATATATTCATGTTCTTTCGTATTCCGAATTTCAACAGGTCACTTCAGAAAGTTGAAAGCTCCCAGCCGAAATATTACTGTGTAGATAATGGTCTTCGGGACGCAGTCTTGCTTCCACAAAGTGGCGACGACGGAAAGAAACTTGAAAACACAGTCTTTCTGCATCTTTACAGAAATCGAACACCTATTGACAGTATATATTATTATCAAGGGAAAGGAGAATGTGATTTTGTGGTACAAAAAGGTTCCGAAATCGTCAGCTTGATACAGGTCACATGGGACATGTCTGATGACGAGACAAGAAAGCGAGAAATAACCGGACTGCTTGAGGCATCTACTGTCACCGGCTGCGACAATCTGTATATAATAACAGCCAGAGAGGACGAGGATATTGTGACTGAATCGGGCAAGAAGATAAGTGTGATTTCCGCATGGCGATGGCTGCTTGGAAAATAGCGGACATTGCTTCCCAACGGAAATTTCAGGAATGTAGGCATCTTTTTAGCGGGATTGCCCGGATGCATGAGTTTGCTACTTTCGGCAAAATTTATTAAGTTTGGATTTTCTTTTGAAAAACGTTTTAAAGATGGACTCAACCAAGCATTCCGAATTTGCAGTCATTGCCAACGATATATTCGACAAGGCAGTGGCAGACTATCATATCACAGACAATATCGACACTCCGGCCCCTCATCCGTTTCCTCAGGATTCTCCGGCGGCTACGCTGTATGCCAAATGCTGGATAGACGCTGCCCAGTGGCACATGGAGGATATCATCCGGGATCCGGACATTACCCCCGGGGAGGCGGTGGCCCTGAAGCGGCGCATTGACCGTTCGAATCAGGATCGCACGGATATGGTGGAACAAATCGACACTTATTTTCGCGATTATTATTCCGACGTCACACCTCTTGCCGATGCCACGATCAATACCGAGAGTCCGGCATGGGCCATCGACCGGCTTTCGATTCTGGCACTGAAGATCTGGCATATGCGCGAGCAGGCGGAGCGCACGGACGTGGACCGGAATCACCGTGATCTGAGTCAGGCCAGGCTTGATGTGCTTCTTGAGCAGCGCAAAGATCTGACACAGGCCATAGACACATTGCTCGACGACATCGCCGCCGGGCGGAAATATATGAAGGTGTATCGCCAAATGAAGCTATACAACGATCCGGATACGAATCCGGCTCTGTATGGCAAAAAAAGGTGAGGAGGCCGGTCATGACGAATAAGAAGGAGTGCGTGCTGGCGATAAGGTTTTCAGCTCTGGGGGATGTGGCAATGACCATTCCGGAGCTCTACGATGCGTGCATCGCCAGTCCGGACACTACCTTCGTGATGCTTACGCGCCCCAACGCGAGAAGTATTTTTGCAAATCCTCCGGCCAACCTTCATCTGGAGACTCCGGATCTTGACCGCTACAAAGGCTTGATCGGGCTGATCCGATTATACCGATATCTGAAAAGGAAATGGCATTTCACCGTAATGGTGGATCTGCACGACGTGGTCCGCTCGCAGGTGCTCCGCGCCCTGGGGCGCCTTGACGGCGTCCGGATAGGGAGGATCCGCAAGGGGCGCGGGTCGAAACGCGCTCTGACGCGTCGCCTCCACAAACTGCTTGTGCCCCTCCGGGCCACCACCGACAGGTATCGCGATGCTTTTATCGAAGCGCGACTGCCGCAGCTGGGGGCCATCCGCTCAATCTTTCCCGAGAGTGGCGCGGACCCGTCGCTTTTCGCGGCGGCCTCGCCTCCACGTCGGCCCGGAGAGCACTGGATAGGAATCGCGCCGTTTGCAAAACATCCGGGCAAGATTTACCCTCCGGCGAAGATGGAGGAAGTGGTGGCCCATTTTGCCTCTGTGCCCGATACTAAAGTTTTCCTCTTTGGATTCGGGCAGGAGGAAGGATCGATTCTTTCGGCATGGAGCGAGAAATACCGCGGGGTGACGGACCTCTCCGCACTCCGGCTGGGGATGACGGCCGAGATGGCTCTGATGAGCCACTGCGACGCGGTGGTCTCGATGGACTCGGCCAACATGCACCTTGCTTCTCTGGCCGGGACGCGCGTGGTGAGCGTATGGGGTGCCACCCACCCCTACGCCGGCTTTATGGGATGGCATCAGAATCCGGCCGACGCCGTGCAGCTCGACATGACGTGCCGCCCCTGCTCCATATTCGGCAACAAACCCTGCCTGCGCGGCGACTATCATTGCCTGCACGGCATCTCCCCCCAAATGATTATAGACAGAATAAACAATGACGCCTCACTCGCTGAATAATATCACAAAAACACTGGCGGCTATGGCCATGTGGATGGTCAGCGTTCCGCTCTTTTCGCAGACTCCGGGATCGCCGCCGCTGCTTTCGCCCCTTACTTCGGGCTACATGGCCCGCGCCGACCTCTTCAGCCAAACGGGACTGCCGCAAGGAGTGGCAGACCAGCTGCAGCGCATCTTCACCCAGGGTAGCCGCCTGAGCACCGATGAGCGCCGCGAAGTGCTCTTTCTGCTCGGACAGGCCTACAGCCGCACCGGCAATCCCCAGTGCATGGATCTGCTCAGAGAATACACGATTTTTTACCCGGCCTCACCGGATGCTCCCGACGCCCGACTGGCCATGGCCGACTTCCTCTTTTACGCCGGAAAATATTCCGACGCCCTGGAAGCTTTCAATGATGTGGATCTGAATCGCATCGACCCCTCTCTGAAGCCCGAAGCCACCTATCATAAGGCATTCGCGATGCTGAAATGCGGCTTCTTCGATGAAGCCAAACCGCTGTTGGCCGACCTTGCCGACAATCCCGTATATTCGCGCGGGGCTCTTTTCTGCGAGGCATATGCCGACTATATGCTCCATGATTATGAGACTGCTTTCGCAAAATTCTCCGAAGTGAAACGCTCTTCCGGCACTGAAGAAACAGATCCGGCGCTGCAGACAGACTATTATCTGGCGCAGATTCATTACGGCAGGGGAGAATATGAGGAAGCCGCCGATATGGCCGAAGGACTTCTCCACGACAATCCGGTGCCCCTTCTTGAGGAGGATACCGAAAGAGTGGCCGGTCTGGCGCGCTTCAAACTCAACGAAACGGAATCGGCCCGTAGGCATCTCTCGAAGTATATCGGCGCCACGGGTGAAAATGCGCTTCCCGATGCCAAATATGCCTATGCCACCCTCCTCTATGAAGACGACGACATAGAAGGAGCGCGAAGCCTCTTTGAGGAAGTGAGCCGTGCAGAGGATGCCATAGCCCAGGGTGCATTGCTCTATCTGGGACAGATAGCCGCCCCCGACGATGACAACGCGGCCGCCATGTACTTTGAAAAAGCCTCCAGAATGGGATTTGACCGCGACGTGAGCCGAAAGGCCCTCTACAACTATGTGGCGGCGCGCACCCGAGGCGGCCGTATACCCTTCGCCCCGCAGATCGACCTGCTCGAACGCTTCCTTAGGGAATATCCATCCTCCGACAAGACTCCCCAGGTACGCGAATACCTCGCCTCCGCATACTATCATGAGAAAGATTATGCCAATGCCCTGCAGAGCATCAACGGCATATCAAACCCCGACAAAAAAATCAACGGCATAAAGCAGCGTATCCTCTACGAACTCGGAGTGAGGGAAATGCAAAACGGCAAGACCGCCGAGGCCCAAAACCATCTGCTGCAGGCGGTAAACCTCGGCAACCTCAACAAAGGTTTGCTGCCCGAAGCCCGTCTCTGGCTCGGCGACGCCTACTATGCCGCAAGCGACTTTGCCAAAGCTTCCGCCCAATATTCCAAGGCTCTCAAGGATCTCTCCGGCTCCAACAAGGCTCTGGCTCTTTACAATAACGGCTACACGCTGCTGCAACTCAAGAAATATCGGGAAGCAGCAGAAGCATTCCGCAGAGCTTCTCAGGATCAGGCTCTGGATTCGCGTCTGCGGCAGGATGCGCGCGTGCGACTGGCAGACTGTCTGTTTTATTCCGGCGACAATGCCGGAGCCCGGTCACTCTATGCCTCTTTGAGCGCCGAAGGGGTCGGCGATAAGGATTACACCGCCTGGCGACACGCCGTGATCACCGGAGTGCTTGGAGATACCAAAGGCAAAATCACCGAGCTCGAGCAGCTTCGCACCAAGGCAGGCTCCCGCTGGATGCCCGACATTCTTTCCGAACTCGGCGACGCGTATGCCTCCGCCGGACAATCATCGCGAGCCGAGAAGATATATACCGAGATTCTCAGCGATTATCCCGACAACCGCAACGCGCCGGCCACGGCCCTTTCCCTTGCCAAGACCTATGCCAAAAACGGCAGCGCCGACAAGGCTGAATCGCAATACAGGCAAATCCTTTCCTCATGGCCCACTTCTGCCCAGGCCACCGAAGCTGACGGAGAATTGCGCAGAATATATGCCTCGCAGGGAAAGCTGCGGGAATATTCCGATTTTCTGGCCTCCATCCCGGGAGGGATACGTCTGAACACGGCGGAAATGGAGGAACTGGCATTCGATGCCGCCGCCGATGCCTTCAACGAAGATGAGAAAGCCATCGAACTCACAGAAGCTTACCTCAAGCAATTTCCCGACGGTGAGAATGCCTCGGAAGCACGCTACAATCTGGCCCGGGGATACGAAGCCCGGGGCAATACCGCAAACGCTCTGAAAGCATGGAAGGATCTCGAACAAAGCGGCGACAACCGATACCTCCCTTCGGCATGGGCCGGAATCATGCGCACCGCCCCCGAAGCCTCCGTCAGACTCAAATATTCGCGAATGGTGTCGGAATCTCCTGGAATAAGCGCCGAAGACCGTGAAGAAGCCCGCCTCATTCAGGCCGAAGCATTGATGGCCACGGGAAAAGGCACCGAAGCCGAAACGATACTCCGCCAACTCAGCGCCACCCCCGCCACTGAAGCCGGGGCCGAAGCCGCCGTGATCCTCGGTGAATACTATATCAAAGACGGAAAGCCGGCCAAAGCCGAAAGTCTGCTTACGGCCTTTGTGGACTCCGGCACTCCCCATATGTACTGGCTCGCACGCGGCTACATCGCTCTCGCCGATGCATATTCGGCCATGGGACGCAAAGACCTCGCCCGCCAGTATCTCGAAAGCCTGAGGGAAAATTATCCCGGTGACGAAGCCGATATTCGCAAGATGATTCAAAGCAGATTGAAATGAACTACAGCAGAACCCTCATACTGTCAGCAATACTGACCACGGCCGGTGCCGTCCCCGCATTCTCTCAGGAACTGCACGAGAATGTAAACGTGGAAGGCACCTATCGTCCCGACATTGTAAAAGCGGAACGTTTCAACACCTTCCCCGCGCACCGCGCCTACGATATGGAGACCACGCCGCTCGACTTTGACCTGCGTCCGTCGGTGACTCCGTTCAATTCGGAAATAGTCGGAATAGGCATCGCAGGCTGGCGCATCTCGCGCACGGCCTCCACCCGCGGATATTTGGATCTAAGCCTCGGATCATGGCTCAACTCCTCACTGAGTGCCGGCTACCGCGTTATCGATACCCCGAAATCCCGTCTGGATATAAGCCTGCAGCATAATTCCACCTCTCTCTGGAAGGCCAATGCCGATATTTACCCGAATGAATCGCCCCGATTCAGATACGACGAGAGCCTGGCGGCCCGATATTCGCACGACTTCGCCGGATCCATCCTCGATCTGCAGCTGCAGTATCGCCTCGGATACTTCAACTACTACTTCTACCGTCCCGTTCAGACCGCCGATCAGGAATCCGCCGGTACAAAGGCCCCTACTCAGACCGTCAACGACATCGCCTTCCGCGGCGCATGGCATTCCCCGGAATCCGCCAAGGGCAGATGGAACGCGGCCGCGGCTGTGCGTCATCTCTCGCTCCGCTCCCTTTATCTGCCGGGCATCGACGGCCTTCTCGCCTTCCGGGGCGACCGTGAAACCCAATTGGACCTCTCCGGAGGTTACTCTCTTAATTGGGACAACGGTTCCGTGATAGGAATCGACGCGGAAGCCGATCTGTATCTCTACTCCCATCCTGACCGCAATGTTTTCATTGCCGCTCCCGACAATTACGGGCGTGTAGCCTTCACTCCATACTACAGTTTCCGCAAAAGCGGTCTCAATATCAGTATCGGTGCGGATATCGATCTGAGTTTCAATGCTCCCGGAGCCAATCGCGATTCCCGCTACGGAGTGTTTCACATCGCCCCCGACGTAAAGGTCGACTGGCAGGCCGGCCCCATGGGAATGTATCTGCAGCTCCTTGGCGGAAGCACTCCCTCCACTCTTGCCTCCCAACTCGATGAAGACTACTACGGGATGCCCGCTCTTGCAGCCTGTCAGCCCGTATACACTCCCCTTGACGGCCGCCTTGGATTCGAATTCGGTCCGTTCAGCGGCTTCTCCGCCGGGTTGCGGCTGGCGTTTCGCACAAGCCGCCACGTGCCTTTCGCAGGTTGGTATCCTTCCCTGTTAAACTACGGCAGCTCAATGTTGCCCTCTCTTTCCGGGGAATACCCCTCGCTTGAGCCCGATTATTCTTTGAATACGTCGGGACGCAACGTGCATGGCTGGCAGTTCCGCTTGAACGCCGCCTACGCCGCCTCCATCTGGAAAGCCGAAGCCGCGGCCGCCTATATGCCTCAAAACGACAAGACCGGATGGGTGGAAGGCATAGACCGCCCCCGCTGGCTCATCTCAGCCAGAGTGTCGGTGAATCCCGTTTCCCGTCTGCACATCGGCGTAGGATACGAATACAAAGGAGTCAGAGTACTGGATCTGCCCGCTCAAGTCGGATTAATCTACAACCGGACTTCACCGCGGGCCACCATAATCAACGGAGACCGCACAAGCGTCATCCCCGTACGTCTGCCGGATCTGACGCTGCTCAACGCCGATGCTTCGTGGCAATTCTCCGATCGGCTGAGCATCGGTGTGCGCGCCGACAATCTGCTCAACCGTCGCATCCACACCCTCCCGAATCTCCCCACGCCCGGCATCGACATTCAGGGACGGCTCACATTCAGATTTTAACTCCAGGCCCTCGGCAAAACAACTCTTTATAACCCTAATATTTATGAAAAAATTCTTTACATTCGCACTCTCCGCTCTGACTCTTCTGGGCGCAAGTGCCGCTGATCAGACCATCTATCAGAACGGTCAATTATTCGCCGGCGCACAGGCCTACAACTGGTGGAACAGCGGCTTCAACTTCTCCGAACCCAATCCCGACGGCACCGGTGTGGTGTTCAGCTTCGGCACCGCCGAAGTGGCCACAGGCGGCTCCATGGGCATCTTCAACGACGCATCCTCCTGGAGCAACGGCACTCTCAACACCGCCACTCTTTCCTTCGACTGGTATACCGCCTCAACCGGCAAATACACGATCCGCCTCACCGACAACAGCGTCACCGAAGAAAACTACGTGATTCAGGTGAGCGAGCAGGATCTCAACAAATGGAACTCAGTCAACCTCCTTCTTGCCGAAGCGTTCCCCACAATCGCCCGAAACTGGAAAGCCTTCAAGGGTGATGGCAAAGGCTACGTATTCTCAGTGATTCAGGAAGACACTCAGGCCGGATCAAAGATCTACTTCAACAATATCGTCTACAAGAATATTGACGAGTCATGGAAAGCACCCGCTGCAGAGACCCTTCCGGCTCCCGCTACCGTGCCCGTGCCCACCCGTGACGCCTCCGACGTACTCTCTTTGCTCAGCGGCTCTTATCCCGGTGCGGTGGCTTTCAATTTTGCCAACTGGGGCTCCCCCACAAAGTATGAGACCCTCACCATCGACAACGCTCCGGTGGCCTACGTGAAAGACTTCACCTACTTCGGCTGGGAATTCGTAAGCCATCTCGACGCCAGCGGTTACGACACCATGCACGTGGATTACTTCACTCCCAACGGCACTTCATTCGGATTCACGCCCATCAGCCCCGACCATGAACTCGGACAGGTGATGCCCGTAGTAAAGCAGAACGAATGGAACAGCTACGACATCCCTCTGAGCACCTTCACCGGTGTGGATTTCGCCGATCTCTTCCAGGTAAAATTCGATAACGGCGGCGGTGCCGAAGGATATATCGCCAACGTATACTTCTATAAAGAAAACGGCGGCGAAACTCCGGAAAATCCCTCCGAAGCCAAGACATTCAACGGCTCCGTCACCTCGAGCGTGACCCAGACCATGGACGAAGTGGCCAAAGACTATCCCTACACTCTGGACTATGCCGTCACCTACAACACCGACCGTACCGTCACCGTTGACGCCACCTACAACTGGCCCGACGGCGAACCTGTGGGCCTCGTAGCCGGAAGCGTATTCATCAACAACGAACTCAACGACTTCGTGATGGATGGAAACAAACGCACGGTGACCACCGCCGCCACTTACACAGAAGGCGAGACTCTCAATCTGAACTTCTATCTGCCCATTGCCTTGGGCGTGGTTGAAACACCTGTCTCCTACGTAGTGGGAAGCTCGTCCGAGTCCACCGGCGTGCAGGCAATCGAGGCCGTAAACGCTCCCGCCGAATACTACAATCTCCAGGGCGTAAAGGTAAACCGTCCGCAGAAGGGCATCTACATTATGCGCCAAGGCAACAAAGCCGTCAAAGTGATCCTCTGACCGGGAATTGATTTCCCAAGCCAACAATATCCCGCCCCGTAAGACCGTTATGGGGCGGGTCGCTTTTATTTCCGAAGATTGCCCATTTGTATGAGTGGAGATAATTGATTAAATTTGCACACGTTCCGTAAAATTTTTCGGGACAAAATTGCAAAAGGGCGGCTCAGACGTTATATATTACAGACAGGTCCGGATAAAGCGGCCTATGCCGGAGAAACCGGAGTCTGAATCAACCGCCGCATTCTTCACGATGGAATCTTTGCAGGCTTCAAAAAAAGTCAGATATGAGCAAAACTACATTCAACATTATCTATACCAATGAAGATGACCGTGCCTACGGACTGGCAGGCATGGCAATATCCATAGCCTCTCTGGATGCCATGGACCGCATCTCGGAAGTGAGTCTGGATGCCGAAGGACCGATGGTGACTTTCAGCCACGACTTCTACTTCAGCGGCAGTCCGTCGGTTTCACCCAAGGCTACGTGGAACAATCTTATCCGCAATTTCCATCTCACCACGTCGATGGTGATAGGCAATCTTATGGCCCGCTCGCTTGTACGTCTGGGCACGGAAGTGCCGGTGGAGGCAATGACGCGGGTGCGCGACGCCGTAGTGGAGGAAGGTCGCGATTCATGCGCTCTGGAAGAGGATGAATCCACCCGGTTGCTCCAACGGGCCGTGATGCGCGCCAACCGCATTTTCATGAATCCGCGCATTCATCCCGCGGTGAAGGAACTGGCCGCCGAGATCTCCCGCCGCCGCCGTTTGAGCGGCCGCGAACTTGAGGAGCTCCTGTCGCTGCTCCAATTCTGATCCAATCGCTATAAATCCCGATGCTTCCCGATTCATCCCGATAAATCCCGTCAAATCCCGATTTATCGCGATGCCGCCCACTACTATGTCGAAAAGAAGAAAACGCGGCAAGCAACTGCCGTTTATATATTATCTCAAAGGGGCTCTCAGGAGGATGATTCCCCGCCCGGTAAGAAGCCTTCAGAAGCGACTGCTGCTGCACGGTTGGGAAAAGCGCCCGGACGCCGATTATATACGCTCCCGTCGCGACTTTTATTGCCGTCGCTCTTTCGTCGAATCGCCGCTATCTATCAGCGCCCGCGACGTGGAGCGGCTTAAATGCCCCTCTTCCTACATCGTGGATATGCAGCGCTACCTTCGCGCATACCCCCTCTCCACCCGCATCAACTACCGTCCCGGCGACACTAAGGTGCACGAGAATCCCGAAGTGCCTACCCTCATCCGCTCGCGCCGCATCGACAGCCTGACTGATAACGGCGTGCTTCTGAAGCTTAACCACCGCAGGCATTTCCTGCGCCCGGTGGATCCCATACCTTTTGCCAGAAAAAAGCCCCTGCTCTTCTTCCGCGGCGAAATGGAGGGTAAACCCCGGCGTCAACGTTTTCTTGAAATGTGGAAGGATTCGGAAGTGATGGATATAGGCGACACCAACCGCCCGTGGGACCGTCCGGGCCACAAGCATCCCGTGGCCCTCACCGACCACTTCGACTATCAGTTTATCCTGTCTCTCGAGGGCAACGATGTAGCCACGGCCCTGCAATGGATCATGGCCAGCAACTGCGTGCCCGTGATGCACAGGCCCACCGTGGAAAGCTGGCTGATGCACTCCCGCATGATTCCCGGCGTGCATTATATTGAGATAGCCGAGGATTATTCTGACGTGGAAGAGAAAATAAAATATTACATCTCCCATCCCGAGGAAGCGGAAAAAATCTCTGAGGAGTCCCGCAAATGGGCCGAACAATTCTTCGACACGCGCCGCGAATCCATCATCTCCTACCTCGTGCTCGACAAATACCTCTCCGGGAATCAGGAATAAGGAATCAGGAATCAGAAATCAGAAATCTATATCATTAGCCCCATCCGGCCCATTGGGCTCATTAGGCCCATCAGGCCCATTCGGCCCATCAGCCCCATCAGGCCCATCAGGCCCATTCGGTCCATCCGGTCCATTGGGCTCATAAGGCCCATTAGGCTCATTAGGCCCATCCGGCCCATTGGGCTCATTAGGCCCATTAGCCCCATCCGGCCCATTGGCCCCATCAGCCCCATCCGGCCCATCAGGCCCATCAGGCTCATTGGGCCGCATCCGGTTCATCGGGGTCGTGGCTTGCGTACCAGATCTGGGCAAGGTAGCGATTGCGTCGCGCCTCGGCGCCATATCGCCAGGGTGACGGCAGGCAGTGTTCACACCAGTGGCCTCCCCACAGCACCATGGCCGGTGAGGATTTGAATTTGTGGCCGAAAGCACATTCCCATTCAAGAGGCGTGTGGGCATCTCCCGTCCGCATATTTTCCGACAGGCATTTTCCCCCGCGGAATTCAGCTGCCCCACGCATATCGTTTATATCCCATAGCGAGGGATCTTTGCTTTCGTCGTAGCCATGGGAGATGGTGCGGGGTTCGTCAGACGGGCGCGACACGTCTGTATCTTTCCATTTCCTCTTCTCTCCGGGCCGAATATCCGTATTGCCGAAATATACCTTGATCTGCTCCTCACACTCCGGGTGAGAGGCCCAGTAAAGCGGCCCGCGGTCCTTCTTCATGGCCACACTCCGCATGAAAGCCTTCATGGCTGCCGCCGGCACTATCGGAGCCAGTGAGAAATACCAAGGCAGGGTGCGTGTCATACGCCGGAAGTATTCATCAGAAGAGATATTTTCCCGGAAATGAAGTATCTCCTCCAATCTGTCGGAATCCATATACCATTCGCCGTGAAAATTGCGGGTGGTGAACCAGTCGGGGTCAAAGAGTTTTTCAGGGGGCGGACATTTCAAAGCCTTCAGGAGACGGCATTCGAATTCGTAATTGGAGAAACGGAAGTGAGCGCCGCTGCCCACATTGTAGAATTTTCGCCAGAAAGATTCGGGCACGGAGTCTTCGCATACCGCTGTCATGAGGCGTGCGGAGTCTTCGAGTGTGGTCCATTCGAGCACACCGCGCAGGGGCACGTGGAAAGCGGTGGGATCCGTAGCCTTCATCAGCAGTCCGGCATGGAGCACCCCGCTCTGGCGCAGGCTGACCCAGCGTCGCAGTCCGCTTTCGGCAAAAATACGCTCCGCCAATATCTTTGAAAGACCGTAGAAATCACCTACGGCACACATGATCGGATCGCCCGTGCGTCCCCAATGATAAGGATCGTTGCGGCAGGATGTCTGCGACACGGATCCTACGTATACCACCTTTATCCGGTCGGCATCGGGGCGGGCTTTCACGGCCGCCACAATGTTTTTAGCCGCTGAAGTATTCACCCTCATGGTGGCTTCGGGATAAGCATCGGCGGCAGGCGACACCATCCCGCCCATATGGAGCACTATCATGGCGTCGCCCAGAGCGCGGGCCACGTCCCCGGGGTCCGTAAGGTCTCCCCACGCCACTTCCACGTTTCCTTTTTTCACAAAAGGAGCGAGTTTTTTTTGGTTTTTCTTCGACGGGCGGGCAAGTACCCTGACACAGTATTTCGACGGTGTCTCACACATGCGGGCGAGTGTGGCCATACCCATGAGGCCGGTGCCTCCGGTGACAAATACTTTTATCGGCTTGTCCATGAGACAGGGGTCATCGACCCATTACAATGTGTTCGGCCAGATATACGCCCACACCGCAAAGGTAGCCTATGAGGGCGAGCCAGGAGAAACGCTTGAGATACCATCCGAAACTGATTTTCTCGAGGCCCATGGCGATCACGCCGGCGGCCGAGCCGATGATCAGCACGCTGCCGCCCACTCCGGCACAGTAGGAGAGGAGCTCCCAGAAGGTGCCGTCTACCACAAAGTTGGCGGCATATCCGGTGGCGCCCGGATCCTCTACTGGATACATACCCATCACACCGGCCACAAGGGGCACATTGTCCACGATCGAACTGCAAATGCCCAGCACTGTATCGATAATGTATACGTTGTGGATACCTTCGTCGAGACTCGTGGCCAGCCAGGCGAGCACACCGGTGGACTGAAGCACTGCCACGGCCATAAGGATGCCGAGGAAGAAGAGGATAGAAGACATGTCGATGCGCGAAATTACGCGGGGTATGCGGTGCTCCTTGGCTTTTTCCACACGTTTGCGGTTGTAGAATATCTCTGTGTAGATCCAAAGGATACCGAGCACGAGCAGCATCCCTACGAAGGGAGGCAGATGGGTGATGGTCTTGAAAACGGGGACGAAGATCAGTCCGCCCACGCCGAGGAAGAACATCGTGTTGCGCTCCGCATCGGTAATGAAAGTGTCGATCACGGGCTGCTTTTCGATCGGCGGAAGATCACCCTTGAGCATTTTTGATACGAATAGCAGGGGCACCACCATCGACACAATACTGGGCAGCAATACGTATCCCACCAGGGCCTGGGCCGTGACGTTGCCCTTCACCCAAAGCATAATGGTGGTCACGTCGCCGATGGGCGACCATGCGCCGCCGCTGTTGGCGGCTATCACTATCGCGCCTACGTATAGCCACCGCTCGCGCTGGTCGGATATAAGCTTGCGCAAAAGCATTATCATCACTATGGTAGTGGTGAGATTGTCGAGAATGGCAGACATGAAGAAGGTAGTGAAACAGATGGTCCACAGAAGGCTTCGCTTGTTGCGTGTGGTGATTCTGTCGGTGATGATGCGGAATCCGCCGTGGATGTCCACAAGCTCTACGATCGACATTGCGCCGATGAGGAAAAACAGCGTCTGGGTGATATCGCCCAAATGCTCGATTATATCCACGTCGAGAATATACTGGAGCGTCTGATGGGCTTTTCCCTCATTTGCAAGGGCCGGATGCTCGGCAAGATAAGCAGCGAATTTTTCCGGCTGATAAGCGGGCACCAATGCCTCGGAGGCAAATGCATACACTATCCAGAGAAGCATGCCGAGCACAAGGGCCGAGGCGGTTTTGTCAATTTTGAGCGGATGCTCAAGGGCTATGCACAGATAGCCGATTACGAAAATCAGAAGTAGAATGGAAGTCATGTCCACCAAAAAGTCTTATAGGCTGATATAAATAATTAAAATTGTGAAAACTTCTGCGCCGCGGCAGGGGGCTACAGGAGTCTGGCGCCAAAATTAGCAATAAAAAATCAATTAAAGAAAAAATTCCGTTATTTCTGCAGAAATATTTTTTCTTAGTTTTTCCGATCAATATTTTTACGAAAAACGGGTGTACCGTCTGAAAAGGATACACCCGTGATTGTATGCACACTCCGCCAATAGGGCAGTAAATAATTTAGAGTTCATATTTTTTTAAAAAAGTCTGACGCCGATGTCGGTGACATACCGGATTATTAACCGCATCAATCAGAGTTACTTTCTTACTTTAATGTCGCTAAAATAAGAGTTCTCACAACATCGCCTCTTCGAGGCTCAATTTACTTATCTTGCTGGTCCCCAGGCTGAGGCCTGAGGTTAACCACGATTATCGCCTCTCCGAGGCGAACTCCGACAATCCTTATTTTAGCGACATTCTTTCTTACTTCCTGATAAATTTGAGAGTGTGGTTGCCACAACGGGCTATGTAGATACCGGGTGCGGTCGGCATATCTATATTCTGCTCTTCGGATGATATGGCATAAGCGTTGACCGGAACACCGGATGCCGAATATATATTCAGAGTGCGGCCCCGCAGCCCTGCAGCGAGAACGGTTTCTCCATCGAATGTAATCGAAGATTGCGCGGATACCGCATCAACCCCGCTATCGGGATTATCGGGATCTACGGGATCGGGCTCATCGGGATCGGGGTCTGTCGCGGATTCTTCGGGAAATACAGGCAGTGAGGGGAACCAGTAGTTGGCTATCATGGCATACTCGTTGAGGACTTCGCCGTCGGCGCTGTAGCGGCGGGTGATGTAATCCTGTTTGGAGAAGTCCTGATAAAGCGACATATAGATTTCGTCGGTGCGCGGATGGATTCTCATGGAGCATCCGTAGAGTTTCCAGCCCTGGCCGTCGTTGAGATCGATAAAGAGATCGGCTTTGTTGTTGTCGATGTCGTAGCGGAAGATATTCACGCCGGTAAACCATGAGTCGCCGCTGCCGTTCCAGTAGAGGGTATTGGTCTTTTCAGAAGCGCAGAAGGCATCGGGGGTCCAGGCATACCAGGAATTGGCGGGGCCATATATCTGATCGGGAAGATTCACCACGGAGGCTTCAAGGGAGACGGGATCTACCTTAACCAGGACATTGAGGGCGGCGCCGGCGCCGGAAGAATTGGGCGAGGCGCTGAGCCAGACGGTTCCGTCTTTTGATTTTACCACGGCGCCGATACCGGCCTTTTCGGCCACCATCGTAAGGGGAATAGTCTGCAGAAGAGTGTCGGAGAGGGGATCGATCACAAGCAGGCCGTTCTGCTGGTGGGCGGCGAAGACCTTGCCTTCCGACATCACCATGGTGCCGCACTGCCCGCGGTAAATGCTTGAGCTCCCGGAGCCGGTGCCTTCGATGCATTTTTCCACTTCATAGGTGTCGAGATTCATCACCCAGATGCCGCTGCTTGTAGAGATATATCCTTTGTGCTCGTCGATCCCCAGGAAGCCGCGTCCGTCGCAGGCGGGGCGTTTGCCGGTGGTCTCGTCCACTGTGGGATCGATGAATTCGCTTTGATGCAGGAGCCTCATGGTCTTGGCGTCGGCCACTGTGATGCGGCCTCCTTTTATGGCGGAGCCATGGTCCCGGGCCTGCTTGGAGATAAAATAGAAGCGTCCCTTCCAGATGGCGCCGAATTGGGTGGTGCAACCCAGTTCATGGCCGGGATTTTCCGTCTGGAAAACGCGGTAGTGCCAGTAATCACCGTCGGTAGCGTCGGGCATAAGATAGTTGACCGTGGAGTTCCGATGGCCGAACCAGTCTTCATTTACGATGAACACGCCTTTGTCATTATACTCGAAAGCTCCTTCCGGAGCCGCCGAAGCGACCCCGGAAAGGAGTATTGAACCTATAAGAAGGGGGAATCTCATTTCACAATTGCTTTTAAGGACTTGCCGTTGCTGCCGCGAACCACGTAAACGCCTGCGGAAAGCTGGAGCGAGTTGATCATATCGGTGGATTCAACGCTGGCCACGGCCACGCCGCCCATAGTGTAGACGGTGTAAACCACGGGAGTGGCCACGAAGTTGGCATCAACACCTACGTTGCTGGCCACAAGCACGTTGATATCTTTGCTTACAACTCGTCCGTTGGATTCGGCGTTCAGGGTGAAGTAGTGGGAACCCTCGCCCACGGGAGCCACGGTAAGAGTGGAGCCTTCGAGTGTGACATCGGCTACGCCGGCTGCACGGGTCTGACCTTCCTGTCCGATCCAGTAGCTGATGTTGCAGTCGTGGTTGTCACGGTCAGTGATCAGCTTGGAAAGATCGTAGGTCCGAGCCTCGGCGCCCGGGTTCATCATGATGTCGTCGATGTTGATTTCCACGTCATAACGGTCGGTCTGCACAGGCATGGAGGGGAACCACCAGTAATCGTTGAGGCGCATGCTCTTCCTGATGGCGCCTGTCGTGGCATCCACGAAGTGGTACCAGTTCTGGAGGGCCGCGGCTCCGAAGCCGGAAGTAGCGGCAAACATGTATGTATCGGTCAGATCGTCGTAACCGGGGGCACCGTATGCAGAGCCTACTTTTTTACCGTCAATTGTAGATTTATGGGTATAGACGGGAGTAAGGGCGGAGGGATCTGCCACTTCGTCGATGTTCCAGCGGTAGAATGTACCGCTGCCCCAGATCAGAGTGTTGCTGTTGTGGGCGGCCATGAGGTTGCCGGGACGCCAGGAGCCTGAAGAGCACGTGATGGAACCGGGCACTTTGTAGGCGGTGCCGGCTTCGAGAGTGACGGGGTCCACGGGAGTGAGGGTATTGGAGGTAGCGTACCAGATACGTCCGTCGGCGGCCTGCACCACAGTCTGGATGCCCGTATTGTCGATGGTCTTCACGTGCGTATCGGTCTCGGTGTCGATGATTTCAAGACCGGTGCCGATATTGGCTACGAAAGCGTATTTGCCGGATTTGGCCATATTGCCGATCTGGCCGCTGCGGGCCATTGTGATACCTTCGATATCGCTGTCGGCCACGGTGAGTTCGTCGAGATCCATCACGCGCACGCCTTTTGTAGTGCCGAGATAAACCTTGGAGGGAGTCACGCCTAAGCATGAGCGTCCGTCGCCGCCGATCTCTTCGATTGCACCGATGTGTTTGAAGGTCTTGGCGTCGGCCACAACCACGCGGCCGCCGGAACGCAACGGACGGGTGTCGCCGCCGTCCCAGGCCAGCTTCGACATTACGATGAGCTTGTCGGCCCATACCGTGGCGTAGCAGGAAGTGCCGCCGAAGGCCATGTTGTTGTTCTGGTTGCCGTAGGCACGGTAATAGATATTGCCGGCATCGTCGAGGAAGTTGAGGGAGCCGCTGGTGTGTGTGAACCATTCTTCGTTGAGCCAGATAAGGCCTTCGGAGAAATCACCTTCTGGACGGTCGGTGGCGTCAACTCCTTTTACGCGTACGGTATACTCGGATTTTACGGAGCCGTCGGGGGAGCTAAGGGTCATTTTGGTATCGCCTGCGGAGTGGGCCACCACAGCTTTCACACTGGCGAAGTAAGTGGCGATCTTTTCATCGTCGAATTTCACGGAGAAGGTAGTGAAATCAGCGTTGGAGGGAGTAAGAACAGGCTTGAGGATCGCCACACCCATGTTGTCCACTTCGATCACGCCTCCTTCCTCCACGCCTTCGAGGCTGATACCGGTGAGAGGATTGGCAACTTTAGTGGTAACTTCAGTGAAGTATTCGGGATAAACGCGCTTCACGGTAGCCGAGCCTGTGCCCCAGTCCTTACGGATGTTGAGGAAGGGACGGATGTGAGCGGTCTTGGGATCGCTTACCGAGAGACGCAGCGACATGCCGCCTTTGGCGCCGTCTGCCACATATGCGGAGTAAGACCTGGCGGTGGTGGTGTCATCCGTTTCGTAAACTTCAGCGCCTACGCCGGAGCCGTAAAGGTAAGCGCTGTCGCCGCATACGTTGGCAATCATGGGGAAGTAAGCCTGTTTGCCGTTGGCTGTGTCGATTACCACTTTCTCAGCCATCCATATACCCTGCCGATCGGCGGGACGGAGAAGGAATTCTTCGGCGGGAGCGGCGGATCCGTAGACCATCCGAATCATGTTGCCGGCTTCCACTACGGTGTCGTAGTCGGCCTCTTCACCGTTTACGAGGATGTGCCATTGGTCGGTGGCGTTGTTCACGGCCCAATGGTCGTACTGGCTCTCGGCGACGGCATCGGCATAGTTGATGTCCGCGTTCAGACCCTGCACGTCCATGATGTCCCACGCACCGAGATAACGGGAGGTGTTGTTGGCGTCGGAGAAGGTCTTGTCGCCTACGGTGACGCTGATGTTTTTGCCGTCGCCGTTGGTATCGAAGCCGAAACCTACCATTTGAGATATTTTGCTTGAGTAGATGGAGTAGTAGCGGCGGTCATTGGTAAGGAGAGTGCCGAGCACTTCGTTTACGGTCTGACCCTTCTTGGCATACACGCCGGACGCGAGGTTGTCGAGAGCCTTGGTGTCGCCCCATGTGAAGGATACGCCCACCAGGTTGACGCCGTCGCCCACATTGTTGAGATACTTCGACTCAGCTTTGGTCACATTTTCCTGGAGATTTACGAACTGATCCCCGAAAGTGTCGTTCTGCCAAGCCTCAAGGCTGCCTACCTCCACAGTCTTGGCACTTTCATCGAGGATCGTATAGTACAGATCACCCGACCGGAAGTCCACCGCCAGGGCTCCAAGGCTCAGGGCCAGCGAGCATCCCGACAGTAAAATTCTTTTTAGTTTCATACTGTTAGATTAGTTTGTTTAGTTAAATTAATTGTCTTATATATAAGATTAGGTATAAAATCGCTATTTTACTACAACTTTCGAAGCTTTGCCGCCCGCCACCTTCACGTAGATGCCGGGAGCGGGATCAAAGCCGGCGGGGGTGCCGTCGAGTCGGTAATAAACAGGGGCGGCGGGTTCTTCGGCATCGATGGTATCCACAGCCGAAGTTGTGCCTTTGAAGTGACTGTAGTTGAAGGCGAGCCATTCGCTGTTTTCGGGAGATCCCTGCACTGCGGGGCGGCATTTCCATGCGTGGATATCGCCGTCTTCAAGTTCTACGGATGTCATACCCCGACCGGAATAGTTGAGATCATCCATCGATGTGCCGGTATAGAAACTCCAGTAGTCGATGTACCAGCCGGAATTCCAATATGTATTCGCGGGAGCGTCGGCTTTAAGTTTCCACCAGTCGTAGTCGTAGGCGGGATATCCGAAAGCCGTGTCGTTTAATGGATGGTCAATGCAATGAGTGGTCTTGGCATCGTCGATAGCCTCAAGGACCATACCGTAGGCATCGGCCGGGCAGGAGGTCTGTCCCATAGCGGTGTTGGGAGTGAAGAATCCGAAACTGATGTTGGAATCGGACGAGGCGCCGTCGAAATCGTAGTCGAGATTATCGAGCACGGTCCTGGAGTCCAAAGCGTAGCCGGCGCCGCAGAATGTACGGCCCATCCAGCCTGTATGCTGGGTAAGCAGGGTAAGATCGGCTGACTCTTCAGCCACTTTGAGCATCATTTCCTCACCGGTAACGGTCTGAGAGGGATCCCAACGGAAACCCCATACTATAGCACCGGGGTTTGAAGCTCCCGGAGTGTAGAATTGGATCACGAGGGCCGCCTTGTTGGAGCCGTAGCCTGTCCAATGCTCGATTTTATTCCAGTCGAGCGTTTCGGCCGTAGCCGAAGCTGCCAGCGCAGCCGCCGCAGCCAAGAAGTAGATTCTTTTCATATAGATTTGGTTTATGGTTTTTTATCCTGATTCCTGATTCCTCATTCCTTATTGATGGAAAGGTCCGCGGCCTTGCTGAGTTCGGTACTGGTCTCGCCGAGCCAGCCGCAAAACTGATTCACACCCGTGTAAACCCTCACAAAGTCGATTCCGGGCAAAGCCACCCGGTTGCCGTTGGCATCCACGGCCCGGTCGATGTCGAAACTGTTGAGATCCGCGTAATCGTTGGGGTGGTTGTCCACGTATCCCCAGGGGAGGGAATACAGCACGAAGTAAGTGCCGTCGCCGCTTCTGTCTATGCCGTTTGAGGGAAGCAGAGTGCCGTCGAAGTCAAGAGTACTTCCCTCGATCCACCGGGGCCAGTAATCCTGCGAATGGAAGCGCACTTTGGGTATATACCCGCCTGCTCCCCCGGAATCGCTCCAGGGGATGTAGGCGGTGTCCACAAGATTTCCGCTTTCATCAGGCTCTGCCTGTTTATCAGGATCAGGACGGCGGTAAGTGATGTGATAATTATGAACGGTTGATTGAGAATTGTATTCGCTGCCCGCAAGTTCATACCACGGATCGTCGGGCAAGCCGTTGCAGTTGGTGTCGTAGCTCACCATCACGATGCCGGGCTCGGCGCTGCCGCCCGGATGGTCGGGATCGAGGAGTTCGTAGAAGCAGTTGCCCCAGATGCGGAAGTCGGCCTCTCCGGGACGGTTGATCACCGTATGGTCGAAACCGAAGGTGACGTAGCCGCCGTAGCCGCCAAGGCTTATCATCACATCGTTGATGCCGGAGATGCAGTCTTCGGCCTTGCGCACCATGTCGGCCTCGGTGTCGCCTTCCTCATACTGCGGCATCTCGTTGATAAACTGCCCCGGCGCCGGCCGGTATTCGTATACTTTTGAGATATACGGACTGTATTCCACCTCCTCGTGAAGAACCGTTACGGTAAACTCATGATGGTAAGGCGTATGCTCGTCTATAATCCTGAAGCTCACCTCATACGTACCTTCTTCGGCGGCCAGGAATATATAGTCTTTGGTATCGGCCACCTTTTCACCGTTGATCTCCCACACGTATTCGGCACCGGTTAGTTCGGGTTGCAGCCGCAGTTTCTGCATGCGTGCGATGCGGTATTCACCGTCGATACCCACATTCACCACCGGAATCTCGGAGGAGCATCCTTCGAGAAGCGCCGCAAGGGCGACAAGGGCTGTACAGTGCAGGAATTCACAGGCACGGGGACTGCTCGGGGCGGATATATATTTTCTGAGATGTCTCTTCATAACGAATTATTTTCCGAGGGGGAGGAAAGCTATATGGGCCGGAATGTCGCCGGTGCGCACGCTCCATTTCTTTTTGCCGTCGGGGCTGAAGCAATAGAGAGTGCCGGAGCTCACATAATTACGGGCGTCGGTCACGTAGATGTCGCCCGTATCCGGATGAACGGCAATACCGTAGGGGATAGTGATTTCCTTTTCGGTGCCGTCGGTGATGAAATTATTGGAAATTACCTGATGAGTATTAATGTCGATGATGCCGTAGGTGATCTCGTTGGTCTGCGAGTAGTCGCTCCACTGGGTGGCGTAATAAAACAGAGAATCACCCTTGATGGCCATGTTTGAACACGCCACGGGGATCCGGTCGGTGACCTCCATCCGAGCGCCCGTGCGTTTCCTCGAAAGCACATAGAGGCGGGAGGGCACGTTTTTATAGTCACCGCGTGAGGATACCCAGAGCTGCTTCAGCTTATCCTTCTTCATCCGGTGAAGGTTGATTGCCACGGGAATCTGACGCACCTGCTTGAAGTCGATCATCTGGATCACGGATACCGTATTGTCGTAATCGGGAGCGCGGTAACCGCCGGAATTGGCCACGTACATATAATCATCGATGATTTCCATCTCTTCCGGCTGGTATCCCACGCTTACCTTACGGGTAATCTGCAGGGAGAGTGTGTCGATTTCAAACACGGCCCCTTTGGGAGCCTCCGGATCGATAAGCACGGGGCCCACGTATGAACTCACGTAAGCTTTGCCGCGGTGGAAGCGGATGTAGCGGCAGTTGGGGATATCCACCTGCCCCAGGCGAATGCCGGTATAAGCGTCGAGCACCTCCACCTTGTGGGAGCAGTTCACCACCACGTAGAGGCGGGAACCGTATACGGCGATATCATTACCCACATCCCCGAGCTCTTTGATCACGCGGGGGTTGCGTTCGGCATAAAAATTGCGGGAGTAGAGACCTGTAAGGAAGTCGGCGAAGTCGAGGGTGCACTTGTTGGATCCCATGTTGCCTTCGTTGAGCAGATAGAAGCCTCTTATATCCGAACCCTCGGGAATACCCTCGGGGATAATATCGTACTCGGTTGGCACCACGAGCTGGTCATCCCGACAGCCCGTGATGCTCAACGTGAGCGGCAAAAATAAAAGAAGAATAAATATAAGATACGTTTTCATGTCTTATCCGGTTGAAGGCCAATGAATTTCCGCGTCTATCCTCCACCATGATCAATGAAGAGGCATGAAGCGGAGCCACCGCCGCGGACGCAGCCGCCGGAAAAGACCGGAAAGCGCGTCAGATTTCAGCCGTAAGCGTCACTCGGAAGTTGCGCTTGGGCATCGGGTAGTTTATAATCACGTCGTAGTCCTGACTGAAGAGATTGTTGACCTCGAGCTGGGCACGAAACCGCACCTTGCCGAAAACAAAATCGCGGCTCAGCGAGAGATCGTGGGTATACCAGGGCTGCATATAATTGTATTTGATGTTTTCCTGTTGGTTATAGCGTTCGCCTACGTAAATGAAGCTATAGTTGAGGCTCCATTGGCGCCACAATACGTTGCATACCGCGGATCCGCTGTGGCGGGGAATGTAGGGAATCTGGTCGCGGTAATAGTTGTCGGCCGGATTTGTGATGTCGATGGCACGCTGCCAGGTATACTGCAGGCGCCCCGTGATGCTTAGATCCTTGAGAGGGGAGAGGGTGACGGAGGCGGTGGCGTCAAGACCCTTTATCTCCACAAGTCCGAGATTGAGCATGGTCCATCTGAACTGCTGTCCCTTGGGATAGGCCACGATTTTGTCGTGCACCTTATTGTAGTACACGTCTACGGAGGCTCTGAGTTCGCTCACCAGGCCGTGGCTTTCATGTATGCCGATGGCTCCTGCGTTGTATTGGGTGACGCGCTCGGGATCGAGGGCGGAGTTGCCCATGTCGGCATAGTAGAGGTCGTTGAATGTAGGCATTCTGAAGGAGCGCTTGAAGAAGGCCCGGAGGGTGAGCCATCCGTGGCGCAGGGGCCGGCCGGAAATGAATACAGCCGGAGTCCATACGTGCTTGTCGGAGGGAGACTGCTTGCCGCGCAGATGGTCGTGGATGAACGTGCCGAGGATGCTTGCCTGAGCCTTGAACCGCGGCAGATTTATGGCCGTGGCCGCCGAGAGATACTGGCTCATGCGGTCGGGGCGCGTGAAGTCGTACATGTCGGCAAACATCGTGTTCCACTGCAGGTCGTAGCTCAACGATACTCTCCAGAAGTCGAAGATCATATATTCGTTGGCCGTGGAGATGTAGAGTTCGCGCTGACGGTATAGATTGTCGATTTTTACCTGCTTGTCGTCGTTGTTTACGTAGTGGGTGCGATAGAAGGCGTATTTGGCACTGTTCATGGTGGTGAAGTTGCCGAAATTGCCCGTGTATCGTCCCTGCACGAAGGAGTTGGTGTCCCATACCCTTTCGCCGCGTCGCCACACGTTGTTGACGATGGCTCCCGGTATTCCGCGTTCGGAATTGTAATTGTAGACCTTTGCGGTCCAAGAGCCGGTGTTGAGGAAGCCGTTTACGTTGAGTTCAAGCCGGGTGGCGTTGATGTCGCCGTTCTGGCGCACGGCGGTGGTGTCGTAGGCGAGTTCACCGGCGGGATTCACGCGGCGGTAACGGAATTTATACTTGCCGCTGGAATTGAGCCATTCGGCGCTGAGCTGGGCGTTGACCCTGTCGCTGAGTTTCACTTCCACCAGAGCCGAAGGGTTGATAAGATGGAATGAACCTGTGCGCAGGGTGAGGCGGGCATGGTAAGTTTCGCCTTCGGCAAAGCGAGGCTTTCGGGTCTGCATATATATGGACCCAGCGGAACCGAAATCCTTGGCGGGCTGGAGGATGGCGCTCTTCTGGCCGTTGAATAGGGAGATCGACTCCATATTGTCGAGCGAGAACTGGCCCAGATCGATCTGTCCGTTTTGCGCATTTCCGAGTTCCATGCCGTCGTAGACCACTCCGGTGTGGTTTGTGCCCATGGAGCGAATGTTGACGGTCTTTATGCCTCCCACGCCGCCGTAGTCCTTCACCTGGACGCCGGAGAAATATCTGAGGGCATCGGCCACACTGCTGGAATTAAGACGCCTGAGTTCTTCCCCGGTGAGAGTCTGCACGGGGATTACATCGCGTTGACCGTCGGAATTGCGGGCCGTGACGATGAGCTCTGCCAGATTGGTGGTGTCGGCATGCTCTTCGGGGATCACGGTCTTGGCTCCGAGGCCGGCGGTCATCAGAGATGACATGAAGATGATTGAAAAGCGTCTGATGGAATTGCACATGGTATAAAAAAAGTAATCCCGCTTGCTCTTTCCTCAGAAATAGCAGGCGGGTGTTATGAATCGGATTAATCGTTGAAGATGTATGCATATGGAGGGCTGCAGGCCGCTCCATCGCGGGGAGTCAGTCCTGCTGCCGGCTTATGCCGAATTCCGTAGCCCATAGTCCCGTAGGCGAAGTCTGAGAAAAGTGTGAATGGCAGGTCTTCTGACTTATCCTCCCCCGTATCTGTCTTCTCAGGAACCTGTCCCAATGACTTTTGATATGAGTTAATGCGAAGAAGCGTGGCGAATACATTTCATTATGCGTCGCGCTTCACTCTCCGCGCGGAAATACAGCAGCGGGTACTGTCCCGGATTCTCACCGGATTCCCTTTTGATGAGACTATATAAGGCATCTCTTTGCCTAAGCCTCAACCATTACGGCGCAAAATTACAAAAAAAATGTTAATCACAAATTAATTTCATTAAAATTTCGGAAATTTTTCTGTAATTTTGTCTCAAATAATCTAACCATTACACGTAAATCATGAACTATACACCCTTGGCTCTTGCCATGTTGATGAGCGCATCCTACGCTTCCGCCACTTATATGGAAGCCCCCGCCCAGGCCGATCCCGAAGTGATCGTGCCGGATTCCACCGGATTTAAGTTTACCGACGTAACCCTCATTCCCACCACTGCCGTCAAGGACCAGAACAAGTCCGGCACCTGCTGGGCTTTCTCCGGAATCTCTCTGATGGAAGATGAGATAATGCGTAAAGGGGGACCGGAACTCGACCTCTCCGAAATGTATATCGTACGTCAGGCCTACATCGACAAGGCCAAGAAATATATCCGCATGGGCGGCACCATCAACTTCGCCCAGGGCGGCGGCTTCGCCGACGTGACCGAGACCATCAAGGAATACGGCATCGTGCCCGAAGAGGTGATGGCCGGACTAAACTACGGCGAGAAGAAGCATTCCCACTATGAAATGGCCGATGCCCTTACCGGCTACCTCAACGGCATTCTCAAAAACGGCAACAAGAAGCTTTCTTCTGCATGGCTCCCCGGATACATCGGCATCCTCGACGCTTATCTCGGCAAAGCTCCCGAAGAATTCACCTACAAGGGTAAGAAATACACTCCCAAAAGCTTCGCCAAAGAGATGAAACTCGATCCCAGCGAATTCATCGCCGTGACTTCCTACACTCACCATCCCTTCTACGAAGGCTTCGCCATGGAGATCCCCGACAACTGGCGCTGGGAGAAGACCATGAACGTGCCTATGGAAGAAATGAAGGCTATCGTGGACAACGCCCTCTCCAACGGCTACTCCATCGGATGGGCCGCCGACGTGTCCGAGCCCGCCTTCAAATGGCGCTACGGATATGCCCTTCTGCCCGCTTCCAAGGACGAAGCCGACATGGACGGCACCGAACTGAGCCGCTGGGTGCAGCTTTCCGACCAGGACCGCGAGAAGGCTATCTCCGATATCAAAGGCCCCACCAAGGAGCGCACTATCACTCAGGAAAGCCGTCAGATCGCTTTCGACAACGGCGAGACCACCGACGACCACGGCATGACTATCATGGGCGTGGCCACCGACCAGGAAGGCAACAGATATTATAAGGTGAAAAACTCCTGGGATACCAACCAGCTCTACGGCGGTTATTTCTACGTATCCGAACCCTACTTCCTTGAGAAGACCATCTCCGTAATGGTCAATAAAAACGCAATTCCCAAGGATATCGCCAAAAAATTCAAGTAATTTCCCGTGATAATTAAAGAGGCGACCCCCGGGCCGCCTCTTTTTACATTACAGTCCGTAATGAAGTGATTTAAATTTTTTCAAATGCAGGATTTATTAATGAAGTTGTCTAAACTTATTTACTGAAGGAAATTCCCTCCGAAATCTTACCAAATCTTATCGACAAAATAAGTTTAGACTACTTCAATGATTGAATACTGCGTTTGAAGAAAACATTTTAAACACTTCTTTAGTTTTCGTAAAAAGTTTAAATCTCTTCAATATGCCAGATAAAGTAAGAGCGAAAAAGGCACTGGGACAACACTTCCTTACCGATCTGAACGTGGCCCGCAGAATTGCCGACACCATTGATTCCTCCCACATGCCGTCTGATCATTCCGAATGGGGAAATATTCCGATTCTGGAGGTCGGTCCCGGCATGGGCGTACTCACTCAGTTTCTGCTTCAGACAGGCAGACCGATCAAGGCCGTGGAACTCGATTCCGAAAGCGTGGACTATCTCCACAAGGTGTATCCCCGGCTGGAAGTGGCGGAAGGGGATTTTCTCAAAATGAATCTTGACTCACTCTTCGACGGCGAGTTCGCTCTTATCGGCAATTATCCATACAATATTTCCTCTCAGATATTCTTCAAGGCTCTCGACTGCCGCCGGTCGATACCCGTGATTTCCGGAATGCTTCAGAAAGAAGTGGCCAGGCGAATCTGCTCGGCCCCCGGCAACAAGGATTACGGCATTCTATCAGTGCTTTTGCAGGCATGGTACGACTGCCGCTACCTTTTCGACGTGCCCCCCGGCGTGTTCAACCCCCCTCCGAAGGTGACAAGCGGCGTGCTGCTGCTCACACGCAACGGCCGCACATCGCTCGGATGCGACGAGAAGCTGTTCAAAACCGTGGTGAAAACCGCCTTCGGTCAACGCCGCAAGACTTTGCGCAACTCCCTTTCGACACTTCTTGGCAAGGACAATCCGATAATGCGGACCGAACTGATGAGTCTGCGTCCGGAGCGCCTTGATGTGGAGCAATTCATCACCATCACAAAAGGAATTAGGAATTAGGAATTTCTCTCAGGCTATGGTGATTTCCGGATCGAGATATACGTCCTGCACCGTATTCAGCAGATGGATGCCATCCTTGAGGGGATGCTGAAAGGCTTTGCGGCCGCAGATGAGGCCCATACCTCCGGCACGCTTGTTGACCACCGCCGTGGTCACCGCATCGGACAGATCGGAGGCGCCGTGTGATTCACCGCCTGAGTTGATCAGGCCCACACGCCCCATGTAGCCGTTGGCGATCTGATATCGGCACAGGTCGATGGGATGGTCCGTGGTGAGATCGGTATACATTCGCTCGTCGTATCGGCCGAAGCGGATCGCCTTGAAACCGCCGTTGCACGTAGGCAGCTTCTGCTTCACGATATCGGCCTGAATGGTGACGCCCAATCGATCCGCCTGGCCCGTAAGGTCGGCCGACGAATGATAGTCCACATTGTCTTTCTTAAACGCTGAGTTGCGCAGATAGCACCACAGCACGGTCACCATGCCCAATTCGTGGGCATATTCAAATGCCTCGGCCACATTTACGAGTTGGTCGCGGCTTTCCTGCGATCCGAAATACACGGTGGCGCCCACGGCGGCCGCTCCCATGCGCCATGCCTCCTTCACGGTGCCGAACATCACCTGATTGTAGCTGTTGGGGTAAGTAAGGAGTTCGTTATGGTTCAGCTTCACGAGGAAAGGAATCTTGTGGGCATATTTTCTGGCTATGGCTCCAAGATTTCCGAAAGAGGAGGCTACGGCGTTGCAACCGCCCTCGATGGCAAGTTTCACGATATTTTCCGGATCGAAATAAATGGGATTGGGCGCGAACGATGCCCCCGCGGAATGCTCTATATCCTGATCCACGGGCAGAATGGAGAGGTAGCCTGTATTGGCGAGTCTTCCATGGCCCAGCAGTCGCTGCATATTGTTGAGCACCGGGATATTGCGGTCTGTGTCAATCCAGATTTTATCCACGGTTTCGGGCGAGGGAAGATGGAGCAGGGATTTATCTATGGCAGTACATTTGTGATTGAGCAGATACCCGGCCTTGTCGCCGAGCAGACTTTCGATATAAGCGTGGTTCATAATGATTAAATTAAGTTATATTATCCTAAACAATCTTTCGCCGCAAATAGATTAATATCCATACCGAAGAATCAATACAATAGCATTGCTCCGCCAATCCACCCCGGACTTAAGTCCGGGGATAAACAACATCGTCTCTTCAAGACTCCTTTCACACAAAAAAGAAGGAGGAAAGTCCTGTTGAAGACTTTCCTCCTTTTTATTGGGAATGCCGATATGTGATTATCGGCCATTCACGTTTGCGGGATTATTTGCCGGTGGTGATACGGATGTTGACGCTGCCGTCGGGGGCTACGTTGATTTCCATGGTGGTGCCTGCGGCGAGTTTGAGTTCGGCACCCTTGGCGTTGCTGCGGGCGAGCACGGGGTTCACACCGGAAGTGCCGCCGTCAACGCTTGCAATGGCGCGGTTGATGTCGACGGGATGCACGGAAGGCACGTTGACGGGAGCGGCCTCAGCCTTGGGAGCGGGCTTGGGTGCGGCTGGCTTCGGAGCGGGCTTGGGAGCCGCGGGTTTGGCTGCGGGAGCCGCACCTGCGGCGCCGAATTGGATGATGGGCTGGTCGGTGGCCATCACATCGCCTTCCTCCACGAGGATGGCGGCGATGATGCCGTCGCGGTCGCTCACGAGGTTGTTTTCCATCTTCATGGCTTCGTATACCATCAGAGTGTCGCCGGCCTTCACAGCGTCGCCGGGTTTCACCTTGATTTCCATGATGGTGCCACCCATGGGAGCCACCATAGCGGGGCCTGCGGCCACGATGCCTTCTGCTGCGGGAGCGGCGGCGCCTTCACCTTCGAATTCGATGAGGGGCTGGTCGGTGGCCATCACGTCGCCTTCACCCACGAGGATTCTCTTCACCTTGCCGCCCTTGTCGCAGGCGAGGTCATTTTCCATCTTCATGGCTTCGTATACGAGCACCACGTCGCCGGGTTTAACCGTATCGCCGGGTTTCACGCGGAGTTCCATCACGGTGCCGCCCATGGGAGCGCAGAACACGTCGCCGGTTACTTCGCCGGCAGCGGCCGCATTGGCCTTGGGAGCTTCGGCGGCCTGGGGTGCGTTGGCCTTGTTGGCTTCCCATTCGGCTTTACGCTTGTTGTTGAGATATGTCTTGGCTACGGCGGGAAGGAGTTCGAGAAGCAGGAATTCCTCTTCGTTGGTGGCCAGCTTCACGCCGCCGAATTTGTCGAGCTCGGGGTTGGCGGGAGTTTTATAGGAGTTTACGTCGTAAGGTTTCTCCTCGGCGCTGCCGGTGATCTGCTCGCGGAATTTCGGATCCACGGGCACGGGAGTGTGGCCGTATTCACCCTTTACGAGACCGATAAACTGATTGTTCTTATTGGTATAGTCGGCGTTGCCCTTGCGGCGGTCTACGGCGAGAGCCACAGCCTGCGAACCTACGATCTGGCTGGTGGGAGTCACGAGGGGCACGAGGCCGGCGTCGCGGCGCACCTTCGGGATGAGGGCCATGGCGTCTTCGAGAAGATCCTCGGCACCGAGGGAACGGAGGTTGGCCACCATGTTGGAGTACATACCGCCGGGCACTTCGGCGTTCTTAACGAGCTCGTTGGGCTTGGGCAGACCGAAGTAAGCCTCGATCTTGTGGCATGCATCGAGGAGTTCTTCCTCTTTGTTGGCCTTGGCAGCTTCTATGGCGCGGTCAAATTCGGCGTCGATCTCCTTGGGCATAGCGGCGAAAGCTTCGTCGAAGTCCTTGGGCCAGTTGTCTTTGTTGAGGTCGAAGTCGGCGAGAGCCTTGCGGGCGTTTTTGAGTTCGTGGCGAATCTTTGCCACAGCCTCCATGTCGGCTTCAACTTCCACGCCCATCTTCTGGCAGAAGATGTTGATGAGTTCGATTGAGGGAGCCGCGGAGCCGCCGCCGAACCACCAGATATTTGTATCCACGATGTCCACGCCCTGGATAATGGCCGTGAGCACGGAGGCAAGGCCATAGCCGGGAGTGCAGTGTGTGTGGAAGTCAACGGGCACTTTCAGGGCGGCCTTGAGCTTCGGCATCAAAGAGTAGATGCGGGAGGGGCTTACCAGACCGGCCATATCCTTCACGGTAACCATCTGGGCACCGAGAGCCTCCATTTTCTTGGCGAGCTCCACGAAGTATTCGTCGGTGAAGATCTTTTCGTTTTCGGGAGTATCCTTGGGGTCTACAGTGTAGCAAACGGCAGTGTCGGAGATGCCGCCCAGATCGTTGATCATCTTGATGGATCCTTTGATATTTTCGATATCGTTGAGGGCATCGAAGATACGCATCACGTTCAGACCGTTTTCAATAGCTTTCTTATAGAAACCTTCGAGCACGCTGTCGGGATAAGGCACGTATCCGAAGAGGTTGCGGCCGCGTGAGAGGGCAGAGAGAAGGGAAATGCCCTTCATGGCCTTGCTGCAGGAGCGGAGACGGTCCCAGGGGCTTTCGCCCAGATAACGCATCACGGAGTCGGGCACGGCGCCGCCCCATACTTCCATTATATAGAACTTGGCATCGCGGTAGAGCGGGAGAAGTTTGTCTACGTTCTCCTGCTTCATTCTTGTAGCGAAGAGCGACTGCTGGCCGTCGCGCATGGTCAGGTCGCGGATCTTGAGTTTCTTAGTCATTGTGTTTTTAGACGGTATAGAAAAATTTTTTGCCAAACTTAATTAAATTTTGCGAAATATTAAAACAAAAATGAAAAAAACGGAATTTTTTCTTTAATTTAGAGTCCTTCTCTTAAAAAATTTGATTTTGCGGGTCTGACTCTTATTGTTTTATTAGCGACTCAGAAGGATCACGGTGGCCGTGGAATTGTCCATCCCGGTGGCGGTGCGTCCCACCGGAGCTCCGGATGTAAACGTCGGATCGCAAACGGTAAACCGTCTGCCGTTTAACATGATATAATCGCCTTCCTCCTGTGTGCCGAAGGCTACGCCGGAGGCGAGATGGCCGGGATAATATACGAGAATGGCATCGAGCCCCACAAGATCTCTCACCAGCCGGGAGAAAAGAATGGCGCGGTCTTCGCAATCGGCATAAGGATAATAGATCGTTTCGTCCGGAAAGAATGCCCGGTCACCGCCCCACACCTTGTCGTCGTATTCGTATACAAAGCCCGTCTGCACCCAGTTGAGTATACGCTGCACCTGCTCACGCTGGCCAAGTCCCCGTATGTTTGCCCTGAGCGCGGGATACAGCTGGTCGGTGACCTGCCTGCTCATGGGCGTGTTGGCATAGATCGCCCAACGGGTCATCATCTCATTGCCAAGCTGGGAGTTGGGATAAGTGTTGAAGAAATCAATCAGGTTTTCGTCCACGCTGATATCGTAGGCCATATCGGGATATTTGCGCGATTTGCGCGAGCGTGGTTCCGACATCCTGGGAGCTGTGAGAGGCAGCGATGTAAGCACGAGCGACATCGATTTCTCCCGGGGGAAGGAAGCCTGCGAAATCCTGAGTGACGAAGGCTTGCAGTCGAACGGAAAATATTTCTCACCGCCGAGTGTGTAGTAAGAGCCGTAGATCACGTGATCCGAGGCAAACATCATCACCAGGCGGGTATCGTTTTCGCGTGCCAGACGCATGGTGTAGCCCGACTGGCTGTAGAGCCACGCTGTGAGCAGAGTGGATTCATTACATTTCGAGCCGAAATACGCCCGGGCCGCCGTATCGAGCATCTTGAGGTAGGCCCAGTCCGGCAGATTGTATTTGCGGCGAAGCTCCAGACAGTCGGCGAGGGTGGCGTCGAAGGATCCGTCGGAAATGGATGTCCAGCAAAGGGCGGTTGCCGATTCGGAGACGTCACTGAGCCGGAAAGGAGCGGCGTCCGGGATTCTCACTCTGGAGCTGTTGCCGAGATAAGAAAACTCCAGCCACTTGTCGGAAGGATCGGGCTTCACCACCACCGGCTCCACGGGCTGCGGCTGCGGCACGGGGGGAGCGGGTCTCACCACATTGTCGTATTTTATGGAATGATCCCTGCCGTCGTGTTCGTATTCTTCTATGGGCCTGGGCGGTCTGGTCCTGTCCACGGGCTTTTGAATCAGAAGGGGCTCAACGGGAGTCCAGGGTGCGGAAAGGAATTCCGCGTATTCCCGGTTGGCTTGCTCACGAAAATTATTGTATTCCTCACGGGCGTTTTTCAGGAAGTCATTATAGTCATCGTAGAAGGAATCCTGAGCCGTGAGGGCGTTCACCGCAAGTGTGAGCAACAGGGCTGCATACAGACGTTTCATAACCGTATCAGAATGCTATGCTGAAAGCCAGGATCCTCTTATTCATCACCGTGCGGCAATCGCTGCCGAAATCGGTGTGCATCTTGTTGTTGGTCATACCCTGGCTGAGGGTGCCTGAAATCATCAGCCATTTCCAGCGGATATACAGGCCGAAGTCCCAGGTGACGTTGAATCTGCTCGGAGCCCAGGATTCATCCCAGAAGTCTGTCCAGTCCTCCACGTTGTCGTAGTCGTTTTCGGTGGGTAGGAATTTGTCGTAGTAACTGCCTACGGCCGCATAGTTGAGGGTGGGACCGGTATGGAAACCGATGGCCAGACTTCTGCCCAGCGGGAACTGGTAGAGAGCATGGAGCGGAATGCTGAGGTCCATTTCGAAATACTTGTCGTAGTAGCCTATGCCCTCGTCATTGCCGGAGAAATAGAATTCCATAAAGAAACCGGTGTAGAAACCGAGACCGATTTTGAGAGTGGGCTGGGCATGGAATCCGGTGCGGAATCCGTGGAGCCAATGGTCGTAGCCGTCGTCCCATACGCCGTTTTCCTTGATGGTGGTCTTCACGCTGCTGTCTTCATAAAGGTTGCCGCTGGTAGAGTATTGCTTGGCCACGTAGGAGAATTCCCAGCCGAAAGCGGCCGGATCATAGTCGCGCTGCCAGGGCCATATCATTTTGCGGTCGCCGCTGATCTTGATCTCCTGGCGGGTCTGCATGTCGGGACGGATGCTGATATCCTTCGAGGCACGATGGCCGTCGTAGTATACGTTGAAGCGGTAAGGCTTGCCGCCCAATGCCGGAAGAGTAAAGGAATGGCTCATGGCCGATGCGGAACTGTAGCGGTCAGACGGAATACCGTCCACATAGATGGAGGTGGACACGGGCTTGCCGTTATACAGACCGATCACCTCGAAAGTCTTGGTCTCCGTAGGAGAGAGATAGATGATGCTTTCTGAATCGGCGCTGATGTCCACGGTCTTTTCATCCTTGCGGTTTTCGTTTACCTTGGCCGTAAGGGTGTGGGAACCATAGGGGAGTCTGGCGGAAATCTTAGTGCCTTCCCCCTGATACGCACCGTCAACGAAAATCTGGGCCTTGTCGGTGCTCTCGATTGTCACGTCCTTGAAATTGCGGAAGTCGAAATCCTCGGCGCCAAACACGGTTTTTGTAGGAGTGACAAGTATCTTCTCGTCTCTGTTGCGGCCACCCACGGCAAAGCGGAGATTGTAGTTGCCGGGCATCACCTGATCGAACGTGGCGGGAGTCATCTTTGTGCGTTCTTCGCCGCTTTCGGGATTGATCAGAGTTACCTTTACGGATTTGTCGTAGTCCGTGGCGGGCTTGATCTGGATATTCACCAGCCTGTCGAGGATCACGGGTACGGTCCACACATCGTGCTGGTTCATATTTTCACGCAGGAAGACTCTTGCGGTGCCGAAACTTGGATGCGAAAGGGTGACGGATTTGGTGGAGAGAGGCATGAAAATCCATGTCTGCACATCTCCCTGGGCATTAGACTGCACTTTGTAGGGGGAGCCGGAGTCGAGGGAGACCTTGACGTTTTTCACACCTTCGGGAGGCAGCCCGATCCATTTTATGATCAGCATGGCCTGCTTATAGTCGGTGCCGGAGGGCGACACGGGCCAGTCCTGATGATAGGCCAGGTTATTGTTGCCCTGAGTCATCAGTTTATTCGCATCGATATTTTTTACGATTTGCGATTCGAGCTTGAGCTGATCCTGAAGCACTTTGATGTCGGCCGAGGCGCCGAAGAGGGTGAAAGCGAATATTATGAGTGCAAGTAATTTCTTCATAATGTGTCAGAAAACGTAGGTAAGTGAGAAGGAATTTTTGATGGAGACAGTGGTGAATTCAAACTGGTCGAGCTCAAACTTATGGCTGGTGATTGGGCGCGAGATCTGGGCGCCGAGCATAACGGGGCCGAGTCTCAATTGGGCACCCACCTGCCAATAGAGGGAGAAAACGCCGGGGTATTGCGGCAGAAGATCATCCGCATCCTTGAGCACGTTGTAGCTGTCTTCAAACCGAATGCCGTTGTATTCCTCCACATATCCCGAGTAGGATTGTGCGAGGGTATAGTCCATTTCGATACCGCCGTGGAATGCCAGGGCCACTTTTGATGCGAAGGGAAAATTGTAAAATACCTGTACGGGCATCGTAAGGTGGTGTTCCTGATACTTGTTGAAGTCGGCGCTCAGTCCGTCGTCGCCAATATCAAACCTGTCGGTGGACGAGCGGTAATATTCCCAGAAGAGTCCGGTGAGCAGACCCAGACCGAACTTGAAAGTGGGCTGATACTGCACGCCAACCTTCAGGCCGTGCAGGTAATCGCCGTTGCCGCCCTCGGTTTCGTCCCAGTTTACGAGCGAACCGCTGTAGAGTTTATCGCCGTTGAATTTGATTTCGTATTTTTTTTGCACGTAGGCCGCCGTAAGCCCTACGGGAGGGGCGGAGTATTCGCGGTCCCAGGGCCAGACGATCTTGCGTCTCTTCTTGATATCGATCACCTGCGAATAGGCGATGTCCGGTGTCACCTTGATGGTGCGTTTGCCCTCGTTGCCCTGATAAGTGGCTCTGAACTTGTATTTTGTGCCAACAGGAAGGTCAAATTCATAGCTTCTCTGTTCGCCTTTGGCATGCTCGCGGCTGATCTTGTAGGCCTCTTCCTTGCCGGCGTAGAGCATCATGGGCACACTGGTGTAGCCGCTGAAATTGGCGGTGACGATGAATTTGCGGCGTTCGCTGGGCTTGAGTTTCACGGTCTGCTGCTCGGCGCCCTGCTTGAGATTGACGGTAGTGATGTCGAATTCCCGTTCGTTGTTATTGTTGACCACGCGGATGGTGTGGTTTCCGGCGGGAAGCATGGCCGTATAAGGGGCCTGCGACGCCACCTTTTGATCATCCACATACACCGCTACGTTGTGCTGCGAGCTTTCTATTTTCACGGGCATGCGTTTGCGCATGTCGAGTTCGGGGTTTGTCACCTCGTTGAATTTTTCTGTCTGGGCCGTCACGTTGATGATATGCGTCTCGTGTCGGCCGTCGGGCATTTCAAACATCACGGAGTGTTTGCCGAGAGTCACGTTGTTGAAGCGCGCCGGCGTCTCCTTTGACGTGCTGCGGTCGAGATAGACTTTCACGGTCTCAAAATCGGTGAGAGGCTCGATGTCGATGTTCATGCGTTTGTCCACCTGAAGAGTCGTGCTGTAGATCTGCTTATTGCTGAGGCGGGGCAGATTGAGGCGGGCGGAGCCGAAGGT
The DNA here is from genome assembly GCA_023664085.1 of Muribaculum sp. GTDB lineage: Bacteria > Bacteroidota > Bacteroidia > Bacteroidales > Muribaculaceae > Lepagella. The sequence goes on from JAMPGE010000013.1 coordinate 36,916, forward strand.
GGGGTTGTTGAATGTGAGCGACTGGTCGTCGAGCGATACGAAAAGAAAGGTAAGAGGCTGGCCGTTGGCGTCCTTGAGTTCCTGACGTTTGTTGGGATTGTTGAGGTCGGGAAGGATCTTCGTTTTGGGTATTTCTTCCTCGGGCAGACCGTCGTAGTCGATCACTATGAGAGCCTGCCTGGGGTTGCGGTTGCCGTCGGCGTCGAGAGCGGGCCATTCGGGAGTGATACCGGACGTGGCGCCGGCATTCACCGATATTTTATTATCCACGATCTTCAGGTCCTGAGCCATGGCCACCGCCGGGGAAGCAGCCAGCAAAAGAAGAGATATTTTTGTTGCAAGTAAGTTCATATTTATATTTCAGGGTGAGAATTTTCGAGAGGAAAAAGGCTTTTCATTTTGGTGAGATTCAACCTGTTGGGAGTCCATGTGCGGGTATATATCTGCGATCCGGTGGTCTTCATGCCCACTTGCAGGGTGAGATAACCCTTGTCGTTGGCCTTAGATGAATTCATATCCTGCTTAAGCTGAATCCAGAAGGCCTCGCTCAGGGAGGGCGGCGTCACCGCGCGGGTGAGTACGGCATCGTGATACTTTACGTAGAGATAGCTGTTTTTGGCGAATTTCAATTTGAGTCTTTCCATAAAATCGTCTTTGGTGAAATGCTCATAGAGCACACCGTTCACGAAGATCGGCCCATTGTTGGAAACCAGCCGCTGCATAAAGTCCTTGTCCTTCTTTTTATTTTTGGGCACGGTGCCCGTGATTATTATGGCGTCGCCGTTGAACACACGGTCAAGATAATCAAGATCCTTGGTGGTGTAGGCCGTCTGATAATCCTCCATAAACTTTACGATGGCGTAGCGGCTGTCCATCATCCAGTCGGCGCTTCGGAAGATATCGTTTTCGGCATTTTCGGTCAGGGCGTAGGCAATACTCGACACCAGACGCGTCTGGGGATCAAACCTCATCACAATGCTTTCGTTGCGGCTATGCTTGCCGTTCTTGACGGAAACGGGTATGGATGTGCACCTCACATAGTGTGTGGACTTCTCGAATTTATAATCGGGCTTCATGCTCACGCTGATTTCTCCCGTATTGGTCATCATCTGAAACTTCGCGAGTGCTTCGGGCATGAAGTGGTGATACACCGACTTGTAGTCGCGGCTTCTGAGAGCCTCCTCAATCTCCGCAGCAACTTTAAGCAAGTCGGCACCTTCGGTCGCTGCGTTCAGAAAAACCCGGTCCACTTCCTTGTAGCGTTCCTCCACTCTGGCCGGAATGCCCTGACTGCGTTCGGCGATTTCGAAATTCGACACGCCCCAGTCGCCGTTGGCTTCGGCCTTGATGCGACTTTGCTCCTGATTCACGGTCACCGGGATTATCTTCTTGTTGAACTTGTCGTAGGATGTGACGGGGGCCATACGGTAAGCGCGCGCAAGGTCGTCCTCAAGTTCGGAGGGATCGTCGTAAAGATACCTGATGTTGAAGTTTACGTTGGTCTGACCTTCGAGTCTGGGATATTTCAGGGCCGCGCGGCCGTTTTTCACCATCACCCCGCGGTTCACTTCGTTGTTGAAAAACGTAATGTCGAGATGCGATACGGGGCGGTCGGCGTAGGTGACGCGCAGATTTACCGTATAATGGTCGTAATCATTTGCATCATACTCCACATTTTCTCCTTCGAGCACCACTTCCACACTTTCGAGGATGGACTTGATCTTGTCGTCGAGCCAGGATTGGACCATGCGGTTGTCGGTCAATTGATGCCTTTGGTTGAAACCATACAATTTGCTCAACTGGAGGGCCCAATTGAAATTGCGAAGGGCATCGGCGATATTTATCTTCCCTTCCTGATAGATACCTTCTTCTATAAGATTCTCAATGCGTTCTATGGCTTTTTGCCGGGCATCCTCCACCTGCCTCAGATAGTCGGCCTTGGAAAGATACACGAATGTGGTGAAGGAAGTCTCGCCTTTGTTCTCATTGGAGAATTCGATCTTGTTCACATTGTTGAAGGCGGCGGCGGATTTGATTATAGTCTCGCAGTCATATCTGTCGTTGGAATCTACGATGACCACATCCACCGTAGACTTTACCTGCCGGGCCATATCCTGCTGGGCGGCCGAAAAAGCGTCGGAATTGCTCACAAGGCTGGTGCTCTCTCCGTAGAAGTATTTAGTGTCTTGAGATTTGATTTCCTGAATACGCTCCACCTGCTCCGGGGTCTGAGCCCATATGCCGAACCACACCGCCACCATTGATAGCGTTGTCAATACTCTTTTCATTTCCAAGAAGTTGGTTAGATGTGATTATTGATTATGGAGGAGTGCATCCCCACGGTCCGACGAATAATACTCTGGGAGCTCGGATTTCCCGGAGATCTTGGAGATCTCTGAGAGCTCGGATTTCCCGGAGATCCCGGAGATCACTGGGAGCTCGGATTTCCCGGAGATCTTGGAGATCTCTGAGAGCTCGGATTTCCCGGAG
>JAMPGE010000013.1:39505-44016 GCA_023664085.1 Muribaculum sp.
CTCGGATTTCCCGGAGATCTTGGAGATCTCTGAGAGCTCGGATTTCCCGGAGATCACTGAGGGGATTTTACAAAACGTCCAAAATGTAGGGATGCACCCTCCACTTATACAAAAATCATCGATAAAGGAGCCGGGCTCAATCCATCGAATTCTTGATGTCTTCGATAAATTGCTGATTGTTTTTCAGACTGTTGGTGAAAGCGCTATTGCCGGCCACGTTGGGGCGCGAGAAGTATACGCGCACCTGGAAGGTCTTGTCGGGATTCTGCTTATAGATGTAGAAATGACGCTTGATGTCGCCATTGAGTTCCTGAGCCACGCGTTTTGACCATTTGTCGACCTGCGTGTCTACATAGTCGCCGGAAGCGTTGCCTGCCAATTCGGCGATTTCGCCCTTGATGGCAATCTGGATTTCGCGTACAAAGTCGTTTTCGGCCGCCGAACGGGCTTCCGACTCACCGCGGCGGATAGAGGGAGCCTGAGGGATATTCTCGATCATCTCCTCGCGTTTGCCGTTGGAGAACGTGGTGTTGAGAAGATAGTTGGTAAGTTCGTTTTCGAGAGTATTGGCGCCGGAATAGATCCATTTCTCTTTATTGAGTTGTTTGGCAGCCTTCTTGGCCTGCTTCTCGGCCTCTTTCTTATTGGCTTTGATTTCCTTCTCGGTCAGACCATAGGTCTGAGCGCTAACGGCGGGAGCGGCGATGGCTACCGCGAGCATAATCATTACAACTTTGAAGAATTTTTTCATCGTTTACTGGAAAATTGTTTTATGGTTGGGGTTAGTTACTGATATTTTTAAATTTGGGTAGTTTTTTAAAGAAATTGGCAGTACAAAACTAAGCTCTGTGATAATAATGCCGCAAATTTAACAAAAATATTTGATTTTTAACAACTATGGCCCAAAAAAAGCCGGACGCTTAAGCCGACATGAATTTTTTTTGCTAATTTTGCGGAGGCGAATGGGCCCTACGAGCCCAATAAGCCCAATAAGCCTTATAAGCCTTATGGGCCTTATGGGCCCAATGGGGCTAATGAGCCCAATGAGGCCAATAAGCCCAATGAGCCCAATAAGCCCGATCGGTCCAATACTCAGGCCCATAAGGCCCATCAGCCTCATCAGGCCCATAAGGCCCATCAGGCCCATCATGCTCATCAGGCCCATCAGGCTCATCAGGCCCATTAGCCCCATCAGGCCCATCAGGCCCATTAGCCCCATTAGGCCCATTAGCCACATCAGCCTCATTAGGCCCATCAGGCTCATCAGGCCCATTAGCCCCATCTGGCCCACCAGGCTCATAAGGCTCATTAGCCCCATTAGGCTCATCAGGCCCATTAGGCCCATTATTCTTATCATTAAATTCTATTGCTATGCCGGTGCACTTCCTCCCTCAAAAGGGCAATTATCGTAATCTGATAGCCTTTCAGAAGGCTGAATGCATCTATGATATCACCTATTATTTTGCCAATAAATTTCTAAGACCGGGGGATCGCACCGTAGACCAGATGATTCAGGCAGCCCGTTCCGGCCGCCAAAATATTGCTGAAGGATCGGCCGCCTCTACCACCTCCAGCGAAACCGAAATCAAGCTATTGAATGTGGCAAAAGCGAGTTTGCAGGAGTTGCTTCTGGATTTCGAAGATTATCTGAGAGTTCGAAACCTGAAGCTGTGGGATGTGAATAGCGAAAAGGCAATCCGGACAAGGCGCGTCTGCATACTGCATAGTGATTCAGCTTATTATCGGGAGGCAATTCAAAGTCGCAGCGATGAGACGATTGCCAATATAGCGGTAACACTCATTCATCAAACCGACGTAATCCTGCGCAAACTCATAGACCGCTGCAAACAGGATTTCCTCAGCCACGGCGGCATAAAGGAGCAAATGTATCAAGCTCGCATAATCCATCGCGGCGGCAAATGCTGATTCGTATAATCCATCGTGGCGGCAAATGCTGATTGATTAATCTCCTAAGTTATTTCTTAATCGTGCGCTTTGCAAGATATGGGAGAAAAAGTATTTTGGTGTTACGGATTTTTGTTTTACCTTTGTGACTATGAAATTCAATCGTGTATTACTCAAACTCTCGGGAGAATCCTTGGGAGCCGAGAAGGGACAGGGCATAGACCGTGACCGTCTTGACTCATACGCCCGTCAGATCAAAGAGGCGGTGGAAGCCGGCGCCCAGATAGCCATAGTGATCGGCGGGGGCAACATTTTCCGCGGCATTCAGGGCGCGGCCAAAGGTTTTGACCGAGTGAAGGGCGACCAGATGGGAATGCTCGCCACAGTGATCAATTCGTTGGCACTCAGCAGTGCCCTTGAAGCAACAGGGCAGCCGGCCAAAGTATTCACTGCCATCCCGATGTTTCCCATCGGCGAGCCGTATTCCAAATGGAAAGCCATCGAGGCAATGAAAGAAGGCAAAGTGGCCATCATCAGCTGCGGCACAGGCAATCCGTTTTTCACCACCGACACCGGCTCCGCTCTCAGGGCAATCGAAGTGGAGGCCGACGTAATGCTTAAGGGTACCCGTGTGGACGGCATTTATACAGCCGACCCCGAGAAAGATGCCAACGCCGTGAAATTCGATGAAATCAGCTACGATGAAGTGATCCGTCGCGGCTTGAAGGTAATGGACCTCACGGCCACTGCTCTCTGCAAGGAAAACGGCATGCCTCTCTACGTATTCAATATGGATGTGGAGGGTAACCTCATGAGAATGCTCAACGGCCACAACGTAGGCACATTCGTCACAGCCTGACAGCTTACCGCACTCTCTCTTCCCACACCAGCCCTATGTCCCCGGTCAGGGCAACGACAAGGCATAACCTACACCGAAAATAACGAAAACAAATCTACATATGGAAGTATCCGAATATCTACAAAACGCTGAAGACTCCATGACACTCGCAGTGGAGTATCTCGACGACAGCCTTTCGCATATCCGTGCCGGCAAAGCATCCGCCCGTCTGCTCGACGGAATCCGTGTGGACTATTACGGCTCCCAGGCCCCGATATCCAACGTGGCCAACGTGAGTGTGCCCGACGCACGCACCATTGCCATCACTCCCTGGGAAAAGTCCATGTTTAAAGAGATTGAGAAGGCCATTATCAATTCCGATTTAGGCGTGACTCCCGAAAACAACGGCGAGGTGATACGCATCTGCATCCCTCCCCTCACCGAGGATCGGCGCAAACAGCTCGTGAAGCAATGCAAGGCTGAGACTGAAAACGCCAAGGTAAGCGTGCGCAACGCCCGCCGCGATGCCATCGACGGCTTGAAGAAAGAGATCAAACAGGGTCTGAGCGAAGACGCCGAGAAAGACGCCGAAGGCGACGTGCAGAAGCTTCACGACAAATTCATGAAGAAAATAGACTCCATTTTCGCGGAAAAAGAAAAAGAGATCCTTACCGTGTGAGGTAAGAGGTAAGAGGTAAGAGATAAGAGATCTTAGATCTTAGATCTTAGATCTAATGTCACTAAATTAAGAACTGTCGGGGTTCGCCTCGGAGAGGCGGGATTCGTGGTTAACCCCAGGCTTTAGCCTGGGGATCGGCAAGATAAATAAAATGAGCCTCGAAGAGGCGATGTCGTGAGAACTCTTTTTTAGTGACATTAATCCTAGATAAGCAGAATTTCTCAGAGCATACATACACTCGGCAGACTACCAATCTGCCGAGTTGCTTTTTTGGCAGCCTCATTTTGACAGATTGTCACTTTATCATTTTGACATATTGACAAATTGACATATTGACATATTGACAAAAATGCCCTGAGGATCACACCGCTCCGAGAATATTGTCGGTGTTGGAGACGATCAGCGGCATCAGATCCTTGTGCGCCGAATCGCTGAGCGCTCTTATGATTTCGTCGATACTCAGCGGCGATTCATCCGTCTCGGCAAGAAGTCGGTCGGGAAAATTATCGACTACATAAGCCAGCGCCTCGGGATTGAATTTCTCTCCAAAAGAGATATGACAACCTGCATTCAGAAGCATCCGAGCCACCGAAGGTTTTCCGCGGAATCCATGGATTATCCATGGTCGGGAGGGTTTAAGGTCTTTTCGCAGTCCTACGATTATGTCATGGGCCTTGACATCGTGGATGATCAGCGGTTTCTCCACCTCTTCGGCCAGCTCGATTTGAGTTTTAAACACCTGCAGCTGCCGGAATGCGGGACCGCCCTTCAGCGCATCGTAACCACATTCTCCTATAGCAACCACCATCGGAAGACGAGCTGCCCGGGCGAGAGCATCCAATAAATCCTGCGACGGGGCCGCCATTGTATGCCAGGGGTGAATCCCCACGGAATAAAACTGACCGTCGACGGGTTTGAATTCCAGAGGATCCGCATTTATCACAGCCTGAGGCTGCGGGGCTTCTTTATGTGAGTGTATGTCTTTCATAAATTAGGAATGAGGAATGAGAGATTACGATTCTAAAATAAGAGTCTACACAACATCGCCTCTCCGAGGCTCATTTTACTTATCCTGCCGGTCCCCAGGCT
>JAMPGE010000014.1 GCA_023664085.1 Muribaculum sp.
GTCACTTACGGACACGAAAAAAGGGCCACTTAAAAGTGACCCTTCTGTGATCCGCGTGGGGCTCGAACCCACGACCCCAACATTAAAAGTGTTGTGCTCTACCAGCTGAGCTAGCGAATCATCGTTGCTTCAAGGTGACTCTTTCACCCTAAAAGTTTTGCGGCCTCACTAGGACTTGAACCTAGGACCCCCTGATTAACAGTCAGATGCTCTAACCAACTGAGCTATGAGGCCTCGTTGTGATTGTAAATCTCCGACCTTAATCTTCGATTTTTTGCGGCCTCACTAGGACTTGAACCTAGGACCCCCTGATTAACAGTCAGATGCTCTAACCAACTGAGCTATGAGGCCTTTTTACTTTTTATATTGATGGCTCGGCTTAATTATTAATTTTCCTTAACAACCAAAGCTTCCATCCTGCTTTCTCCCGGTCTCTCCCGGAATTGCGATGCAAAGTTAGTAACTTTTTTCCAACTGACAAAATTTTATCAAGAAAAATTTGCGCTTTTTTTTATTTTTTTATCACCCCTTTTCCTTCTATGTTAGCTTTACTACACTATTTCAATTAATTAAAATTCGTTTCTCAATATCACTTTTTTGAATTGCAATGCAAACTTTTTCCAATCCTATTTGTTTATAATTGTAGAGTTCTTTATTCTTAACTTCACAATATGTGTGAGTATTGTCCGGGATATACATTTTGAATCTGGATTTTGTTATCCGTGTACATTCATCTTACGATTTCCCCTATAATTTTTTTCTTGCCATGAACGTTTCCGCTACTGTACTATCCGTAAATCCAATGAAGACCTCAGCCGGAGTGCTTCATCCAGAATCTATGCTCAAACACATACCCCGTCGCAGAATCATCAAGACAGTGGCGTCTCAGGCAAATTCAAAATTGCGCGACTCTCTTAATATTTTATTTGGGGTGAATGGCCGAGTTTCTCCTGCCCGATCGTTTTCAATCTTAATTGTCCGCATTGCTTTCTCTGTCATTTTGGGATGCACTCCCCTTTTCATCCAGCCTTCCTTGCCGGTGTTTGGAGCGGAGGTTTGGTGGATTGCCGCCGTTGCTTTTCTTTTCGGCAGTTTTCTTCGTTTGATTTCCATGGCTTCTTGTCTATGGTTCGGATATTTTACGGCCTTTACATTTATCTCCACAGGAATACTCGACGGTTTCTCAGCTTGCGCGGCCATTATTTCCTTTGGGTTATGCTTGTCAGGTCCGGGCAAATACAGCATCGATACCTTGCTGCGCAAATTGTTCCATTTCATTTTGTGCGATCGCCGCAGATCTGCCCGCAAAGCTTCTCGGCGCCTATCTTATAAAGCAATCCAATATGAGAGCTAAGGCCCCGCAAAAAACAGTATGAATCACAAAGATCACATACCGAAAAAAATACAGAGGAGAATTCAATACGAATTCTCCTCTGTGGTTTCTATGCCGATAGTTTACGGCATCTGCCTGAGTCAGGCTTTGTGGGGCTCTACGTTGATAAATTTGCGGCCCTCTTTGCCTGTGGTGAATACTACCACTCCGTCGATGAGGGCGAAAAGAGTATGATCCTTGCCCATACCAACGTTGAGGCCGGGGTGATGCTGAGTGCCACGCTGACGCTTCAGAATGTTGCCGGCTTTGCAGTTGGATCCACCGGATATTTTTACACCGAGTCGTTTGCTTTCTGACTCACGGCCGTTCTTGGAACTGCCGACACCTTTTTTATGTGCCATATCTTTCCGGTTGTTTAAGCTTTTACAATTTCTTTAATCATCACTTTGGTAAACTGCTGGCGATGGCCGTTTTTACGACGATAGCCTTTGCGACGTTTTTTCTTGAAAACGATCACTTTTTCTCCCTTTACCAGAGGGATAAGCACTTCACCATTCACTTTGGCACCTTCCACGGCAGGTGCACCGACTGTTACGTCGCCGTCGGCATCCAGAAGAAGCACTTTGTCGAAGCATACTGCATCGCCTTCCTTCACTTCTTCGCCGAGGTGATGAACATACAGATATTTGCCGGCTTCGGCCTTAAACTGCTGTCCTTTAATTTCTACGATAGCGTACATTTTTACTTTTAATGTAGTTTATATGAGTCCGTTGGGCGAGCGATACGCGCTTTGCGCCGCCGCTTCTTTACTTGCCTTGGCGGAATTATCACGCAAAATTAATATTTTTATCTTTCCGCCGCAAGTTTTTGAGTGATTTTTTTCACCGCTTCGTTGCATTTCCCGCTCGGCAGGCTCCATATCAGGCTGAAGGTGACCCGCAGCGGGGAGCTGGTGCCGTAGCCGGGTATAAACCACGGATTGCCTCCGGGATTCATTTCACCGGCCTTAACCTTCTGCCACGTATGGATCTTGAAATGGTATCGGAGGGTCCATCCCATGGAAAAATTGCGGTATATCTTCACCTTTAACCCCCCCACGGCTTCTCCGTAGAAAGAGCTGGCGCTCTGGTTGAGGATGTCGTAGTGTTGTGTTTGCTGCCAATAGCCGTTGGTCACACTTATATCGGTGATGTCGTATTTATATGTGGAGAATCCGGCCCTTAGTCCCACAAAAGCCTGATAATCCGGCTTACTCTTGTAGAGGAAGTTATAATCCATACCCAGTTTAACGTATGGGGCAGCCTTGGCTTTGTAGTGAAAATTACCGTCTTCAGGATGATCGCTGCCCATTCCTACTCCCACTTCTATTGTCGGGAAAAACCAATTGCGAATGGATACGTTGGCCCACAAGTCAAAACTTCCGTGTTTCTGTCCTGCGGCCATGAGCACTGCATCAGCGAAGTTCAGACCTATATTCACTCCGCAATAAGCCGGATATGGCGAGCGTGCGGCGGGTGCCTTTACTGTGTCGAGATCGGTAAGAAACATTATCGGCTCCTCCAGAGGATTTCCATGCCTGTCGTAATAATGAAGGGTAGGTCCGGCGGGTTTTGCACGGTCTATATCCACCGGCGTGATGGATCCCCTGCGGGACCCTTTACCAATGGTTTCAGCGCGCAGAGTATCCGCCGCCACACTGTCTGCGGACGTAATCTCAGGCTTGCGCATCTCGGTCTGCGGTGTGGCGGAAGATGTGGCGGAAGCTGACATTACTACCAATATCGGCACCATGGCTATAATCAATAGCAATCGGTTACTCTTGATTCTCATCATATTTGAAGTAAATATGGATGTTTTGCACGGCGATGTTGGTGATATGGCCGTCCGGACATGTCACGGAATCTATTCTCTCCGAAGTATGCTCGATTCCAGACAGATTAAAGTTTACTGTAGCGCCACATTCACTGCTTACGAAAAAAGGCTGGCGGATGTAGTGAAACGTTACTGTGTCCCGTCCCCCGCCTTCCGGATATTCGAAAATATAGCTTGTAGTATCTTCATCGAGGTTGAAAGGCAGATACAGTTGGGTCAGGGTCGATGATCCGGTGGAAAGCACACTGTCGCCCGGGGCTCCGATCGCGCGAACCCTCATGCCGGATACTCTCATCACTTCCGGATTGATCGTGGAGGTATAGAATCCGGCCAACGGAAGCGCGCTGCCGTTTTCGAGACATTCCGAAGAATTGCATCCCGATGTTGTTATGAGCAAGCAGACCGAGAGCAGAAGCGCGACGCATATCTTTTTTCCTCCCGACGATGATCCGTACCCATACCCGAACCGTCCGAAATCCATATCACGAAATCTTATCATGGAAGCAACCCTAACCTTTTGAAAATCAAAATTCCTCCGCTATCAGGTAATGGTTACGCTCCGGTGAATTTCGGGTAATCAGTTCTCCCACAAAGCCGGTGAGGAAAAACTGAAGGCCCATCACCATGGCGGCCAGCGCCAGATAGAAGTACACGGAGTTTGTTACGTAGAAATAGTAACTATCGCTACACATACTTACAATCTTTAGAATCAACACCACAAGCACTGCTATAAAACCAATGGCAAACATCAGGGAGCCGAGAAGCCCGAAGATATGCATGGGTTTGATGCCGAATTTCGACTGAAACCATAGTGTGGCCAGATCCAAATATCCGTTTACAAACCTATCAAGACCGAATTTGGTAGTGCCGTATTTTCTGGCCTGATGGTGCACTACCTTTTCTCCGATTTTCTTATATCCCGCGTTCTTTGCCAGATAAGGTATATACCGGTGCATATCGCCGTATACCTCAATATGTTTTACCACGGCTTTGCGATAAGCCTTGAGTCCGCAATTGAAGTCGTGAAGATTCTTTATTCCACTCACCTTTCGGGCCGTAGCATTGAAAAGTTTCGTAGGAATGGTCTTCGACAAGGGGTCATAGCGTTTCTTTTTCCAGCCCGACACTAAGTCATAGCCCTCTTCTGTGATCATCCGGTAAAGTTCCGGGATCTCGTCCGGGGAATCCTGCAGATCTGCATCCATTGTGATCACCACGTCGCCCTGAGCTTTGCGGAATCCCTCGTTAAGGGCCGGAGACTTTCCGTAATTGCGGGCAAAAGCAATGGAATGGATGGCCGGATTGGAGGCTGCCAGATTATGAATCACGTCTTGCGATGAATCGGATGATCCGTCGTTTACAAAAATGATCTCATAGGTAAAACCATTTGCTGCCATCACCCGTTCGATCCAGGCCGTAAGTTCGGGCAATGATTCTTCCTCATTGAAGAGTGGTATTACTACAGATATATCCATTGTCAATAAAATTCGTTTATCGAATACCGTCTGCGATTCACAGAAGTACAAATAAAGTATATATTGGCGTAAACGCCGATAAGTCAACAGTCAACCTATCTCTCTTTTCTCGTCTCTCTTACCTCTTACCTCTAATGTCGCTAAAATAAGGGTTCTCACAACATCGCCTCTTCGAGGCTCAGTTTGCTTATCTTACTGGTCCCCAGACTAAAGTCTGGGGTTAACCACGAATATCGCCTCTACGAGGCGATCCCCGACGGTACTTAATTTAGTGACATTACTCTTACCTCTTAGCTCTCACCTCTCACCACTTCTCCCTCAGAACTTAAGGCCGGCCTCGGTGAAGAGTTGTCTGTCTTCATCCACGGTGTTGCTTACTGTAGTGAGCATGTCGCCCATAAGCACTCCGCTCATGCCGCCGCGCATTATTCTTAGCTGGGAGTCGTGGCCCAGACGCAACCGGCCTCCCGCGAAGCGTATGGCTTTACGCGGAAGAATAAATCTGAAGAGTGCAACGGTTCGGACTATCTCTTCTTCTGAGATGGGCGGAGTGTCCTCAAGCGGAGTGCCGGGTATGGCATTGAGAATATTGATGGGCACGGAATCCACATCCAGATCGGCAAGTTCGAATGCAAAGTCTATACGCTGAGCCATAGACTCTCCCATGCCGATGATACCACCGGAGCATACGTCCAGCCCTGCTTCACGGGCTGCCCGTATGGTTGCCCGCTTATCATCCGGAGTATGTGTGGAGCAAAGTGTGCGGAAATGAGCGGACGAAGTCTCCATGTTGCAATGGTATCTTTTTACACCCGCCTCCTTCAGCTTCATCATCTCATCTTTGCCGAGAAGTCCCATGGAAGCACACAGGTAAAGATCGGTCGTTTCCGCCAGATGCTTGATCTGGGTGCAGAATCTGTCAAGATCCTTGCCCGATACTTTGCGGCCGCTGGTCACCAGAGAGAAGCGCTTTATGCCCGCTTCCATGTTTCTGCGGGCTGCTTCCTTCACATCCTTATCCGGCAAAAAATTGTAAGTGTCGCAACCTGTGGTATATTTCGCAGCCTGCGCACACCATTTGCAGTCTTCTCCACACTTGCCGCTGCGGGCATTTACTATGGAGCACGAGTCTACTTCATCGCCAACAAAACGGGCTCTGATCTCATCGGCAGCGTCGCAGAGGGCGTCGAGATTTTCATAGTCGGCAAGATAATCGGCTTCTTCACGGGTGATACTGCCCCCGCTTAGCACCTTTTGTTTGATTTCGCTCAATTCCATAGCGCAAAGTTAGTCAGAATTACCGAATTGAACAAGAGTATGCTTCTCAGTGTTGATTAAAGTGTAAGAGAATGTCTTTCTCAGAAATCAAAACAAAATATTCTGCTATGAAAACGATTAAAATGATTGCCGCCGCCACTGTCGCCGGGCTGTCCATGCTGGCCACCCCATCTGCCGGGGCCTGCTCACGGGTGCTTTACGAGGGTCTTGACTCTCTATATATTGTTGGCCGCTCGCTTGATTGGCGCACTCCGATCCCCACAAATCTTTACGTATATCCGGCCGGAATGGCCAAAGTCGGTTCCGATACTCCCAACGCTGTCTCTTGGACTTCACGCTACGGCTCCGTATATGCCGTAGGCTATGATGGAGGCATCACAGAAGGTATGAACGAAAAGGGGCTTGTGGTAAACGGTCTTTTCTGCAAGGGCACTGTGTATGACGGATCGGAGGATTCCGGCAAACCTTCAATGAGTCTGGCAATGTTTGTAGGCTGGCTGCTTGATCTCAACGCCACCACCGATGAAGTGGTGGAGGTGCTTAAGAAACATGATTTCGCAATAATGTCGTCCACCTTCGACGGGGGCACCGTCTCCGCTCTTCACTGGGGCGTGACAGACGCTTCCGGCAAAAGCGTGATATTCGAATTTGACCATGGCAAAATCAATATTTATGACATGGGCAACTATCGGGCCATGACCAACGATCCCAACTGGCCGCAAATGGCTGCCATTATAGATTATTGGGAGAAAATCGGCGGCACACATGCTCTGCCGGGCACAATGTCATCGCCAGACCGCTGCGTACGTGCTAATTTCTTCGCTCATCACGTGAAGCCTGTGGCCGATATGCTCGAAGGGATGATGATCACACGCAGCATCGTGGCCGACGTCTCCGTGCCATATTCCTACACCGTGGAGGGTGAGCCCAACTTGTCGTCGACTCAGTGGCGCTCGTATGCCGATCTGCGTGATCTCGTATATGGCTTCGAAATGGTGACCCAGCCCGGGGTGCTGTGGATTGATCTTAACAAATGCGATCTACGCCCGGGTGCTAAAGTAATGAAACTCGACACGTCGACCACCACCGGACTGTGTGGCGAGGCCAACAAACATCTCAAAAAGTCCGAACCTTTCAAGCCAATGTACTGACACAATAAGGAATAAGGAAGCAGGAATTAGGAATAATGTCATTAACTTAAGAATTGTCGGAGTTCGCTCAGAAGATTGTCAAATACCGATCGGCTCTCTCTCCTCTTTTTTAAACTAAAAAAAAGCGCATCTTTTCAGATGCGCTTTTTCTATTGTATCCTGCTGGATTAGAGGATCACCTTCTTGGCAGCTTTGCCAACCTTCACGATGTAGATACCGTGCTCAACGTTGAAGTCGGCGGCAACGCCGGCAGCTACGTTGGCAGCGCCTACCACAGCACCGGAAAGGTTGAATACCTTAACGTCGGCAGCTTCGCCGGATACTACTGTGATCACACCGTTCTGGGCAGCCACTGCAAAGTTTTCGTCGGCAGCTACAGAAGCGACGCCGCTTATCTCAGGCACGTAAGTACCGTTGATGCTGACTTCGCGGGTGTTGTTCATATTATCCTTGTCGTAGTGATATACGGCCTTGCCGTTGAAGGATCCTTTGAATGTATTGCCGACGAGGTCTCTACCATCGAGTACCAGACCGTCTTCTGTATTGGTGGCGATATATGAGCCGTTAAGCATGTACTTGTAGTATGCAGAGGCTACTACGCGGGAAGTGAACAGGCCTTCGAAAGGCTGGTCGGAGGGATTGCCACCGGGGATCATGATGCCGGCTTCGGGGTTGCAGGTGTAAAGATTGATGGTAGTGTTGCCAAACTGGTAAGGAACTGTTACCACTTCCTTCGTGGTATAAGTCTGGTTCTCGTATGTGTCGGAGTTGGTCCATACGAAGAATTCACCCTGATTCCAGTTGGATTCCACCTGCTGTTCAGCCTGACTCATTGTAAATTTAATCTTGGAGCGATCGAAGGGCACCTTATCGTTGGGGTTGATGTCTACTACGATGTCGCCACAAGAGATGCCGTAGATATAGTATCCCTGTACGGGTGCGAATGTATCAACTTCGGGATAACCGAAAGGCATCTGCCATACGAGTTCGCCTTCAGCGTTGGTCTGATCGGCATTGGAGATACCGGCATTGAAGATGTGGAGCTGAGTGAAATCGTATTTGTAATCCACTGGCCACATGTCGATGAGGTTAACCTCGCCGATATATGTACCGTCCTGAGGTGCGATGGAAGCAGTGGGGTCTTGAGGATTGGTGAAATACAGCTCGAAAGGCATTGTCATCTCTTTGGTAGCACCATCATATTTATCGATGGTGAACATTGATTTCTGTTTCCAGTCAGCACCTGTCTGCGGGTCATCGGATTGAAGCTGTAGTCCGCTTACTCCGTTCACTGTGGAAGTTACTCCCACAATGTTTGACCAGATAGGCCAGGCAATCAGTTCCCCATCTTTGTTTGCCTGAGGGAAGAAGTTGGCGGAGATCATATCATCGCCCACAAAGCCGTAGTACATGAAGTCATTAGGACAGCCTGTAGTGGAAAGGATCTCTTCGATAGTCATAATCTTGCGAAGTTCGGGAGTGCTGAGATCCCAATCGGAGTCCATACCGGTTGTGGCAGAACCCTTGCAAGGCCATGTAGTAAACATATTGATAATAGACACTGGATTGTTGGGATCAGAACGACGGTAAACCAACATCTGCACCTGCACTGCATAGTAGGGAAGATCCTCAAACACAGCCGGACGGTCCTGCGTAGAATCATCTTCATCCTTCATTGTAAAGCCCAATACGTCCACAAGGGTTCCGAGACCTGCGAAGTAGGTGTCGTAGATATAATTGTTGGTCACCCAGGAACGATGTTCAATCTTTCCCTGGTCTGAGAGCTGCTGAAGCACTTCGGGAGACTGAGGCTGCATCTGATCCAATGCGACCTTTGCTCCTTCGAACTTGATCTTGTTCGCATCCACCTGCTTTGCCTGAACGAAACCAACGCCAAGCAAGGCTACTGCGAGAAGGGTAAAAATCTTCTTCATTTTAGTTAGTATTAAAAATTATTGATTGTTATATTGTCTTTTAATTTTATAATCACATTATCCCTTTCCTTCGTGTTGATCCATTTTTCACTCATCTCAACAATATTCTGCACCATTTCTCAAGACAACTTCAAAAAAAGATGCATACAGATAAGGGCTTTGATTCCGCAAATATATTAACAAAAAATGAAACTCGCAAAAAAACATAATGTTTTTTGCGAGTTTTCCTATTTTGAAGTCGATTTGTCAAATTTCCGAATCTACTTCACGATTTTCTTGCCGTTGATAATGTAGATGCCTTTTGGCAACATGCGGATCATTTCGTTGTCTGCATTTCGAAGCACTACGATACCTTGTGGTGTATACACATCATGGCGGGCATTTTCTTCACCCAGAGCTTTCACTCCTACCGTTCGGTCCACAAGTTTTAGATTGATCGAGCCTGAAGAACCGCGAAGCGGCGGGAAGTCAAGTTTCGAAGCGCTGTATTTTGTATTGGTTTCTCCACCCACGGTATATGTGGCCTCCACCCATTTGTCGGCCGCCGTCTCTACATTTATGATCAGCCATTCCGACGCTTCATAATAATAAGGTGAATAAATACCGCCCTGTGGACTCTCAAGCAATCCTGTTATCTTGATGCCGGAGTCAGCATTGATCTCCCATGATGAGTACTTGAAAGGTGCCCACGATGGATCTGCCACATAGAGATTGGTGTATCCGTAAGGACCGCTTACAAGTATTTCGGATATCTTCGCCGGATCAAACGCGTCTTCGTGCAATACGGGAGGATTTTCTCCGCGCATCGACACTGACTTTAGATTCGCAGCCCGGTAGAAGAGTCCGGTGGGAATAATTCTAATGGTTCCGGGAAGATCCACTGTTTCTACGGACTCATCGAATGTAAACACATCCGAAGCGATGGATGCCACCGTGTAGTCGCCAACCTTGTCCGGAACCTCCATGAGAGGATGCTCTTCGTCTACCAAACCCGTCATTCGGGCAGTCTTGGCTTCCTCATCGGTTACCTCGAATATACCGTGGCCCTGACGCAGTTCCGGTCCGGTAAACATCACCGGCATAAGCGGTCCGAAGGCTTTTCCTTCCTCATTCTGCACGCT
This sequence comes from Muribaculum sp., assembly GCA_023664085.1. Taxonomy (GTDB): domain Bacteria; phylum Bacteroidota; class Bacteroidia; order Bacteroidales; family Muribaculaceae; genus Lepagella. The sequence goes on from JAMPGE010000014.1 coordinate 10,165, forward strand.
CCAATAGTAATTCCCTGCCACTATATCAAGTTTGCGTGGTTCGAAATTCAGGGATGTGGTCTTATCGGCTTCAAATTCGATGGTCTCCGATTTCAGTTCCTTCACTATCGACATATCCGAAGCCTTGTACAGACGAATTACCAGCGGGGTACTGATCGGTTCCGAAGAGGAATTCTTCATTGAAAGTGAGATACCCATCTCTCCGCCCAATTTCTGGAAAAGCGGATCCATCGCCTCAAGCTGGAGTTTGGATTTAAGCATCTCGGGTGCCTTGAGGTTTTCCGGACGTTCAAGTATGTCTACGGTAAATGTAGGCCATACATAATCCAGTCTTTCATCCACGCCATCCACTTTATATTTTCCGGCAGTTACATAAGATGGAGTGGATACTTCCATCACCGATGAGGACTGTCCGGAGACACTTGCAGTGGAATACATATATGTGGCATCGCCCCATTCGTCATCACCTACTACGCATACGTTCAGGTCTCCGTAGAAGTCTCCGTTGTCCACATTGATAAGGTTGAAGCGGAATGCCAGGCCGTCTCCTGCGTAGATCGGGCTTACAAAATCAGCTTCGGGGGAGAGAATGTTTGAGCGTGTCTCCGCCGACGGGCCCTCATTCAAAAGCGTCTGCTTGCCGCCTGCCACTCTCAGAGTCACAAAATTCTGTTTCCCGTATGGCACGAGTACGTCTTGCCATTCATCATAGCAATTGAAGAAGGCCATATATACGCGGTATTCTCCATCGGCAAGTGTTGGAATCGAAAAGCTTGCCTCCGTGAATCCATACAGTCCCTGCAGCGTGGTCTTCTGGGTGGCTTTGACATACTGGGATTCTTCAAGATTGTTCACATTGGCTATGCGCAGGCCCAGATTGAACTCCAGTGCATATGGCAGTGGATTGTAGATGAGATTCTGGCCCGCTCCTGTCACCTCGAAATATCCGTTGGCGGAGTTGTATTCAATGGCTCCGGTGGATACCAACGCCTGCTGACACTTAGTCTCCCCTTCATATTTCTTCATCCCGGTGATGATACTCTGGTCAGAGTTGTAGCCGCCGGCGTATGAACCTGTGCCTCCGGCCGAGGGATTAAGAGCATTCAGACGGAAGTAACCGTCCTGATATCCGCTCCAGCCCCAGTTAAAGTGAAACATGTCGTTGCCCTGATAACCGTCGCACACAAATGCATGTCCACCCTGCGAGGACTGTCCGGAATAATACACCGGGCGTCCGGCTGCCAATTCATCATACACGAGCTGGTTCCAATTGCGTTGGGTGTAGAAGTCTCGCCAGTGCATTGTCATGGACTTGTTATAGTCGAAAAATGTAGACATGGCATTAGGCACGTCGAAGGAGTAGGCTCCGCTTGCATAGTTGGAGTACATCATATTGACGGCGGCGCCACACTGACGCATCAGCAGGGCTACCGCCTCTGCCTGGGCATTGGTGTATTTTCCGGCCACGTATTCATCGATCATATTGGCCCAGTCGAGCGTGGTGCCCGTAAACATGTAGCCGTCGTTGGTGCCCTTGGGATGAACAGGCCACTCATGATATTTCATGATCTGGGCCATGGCCGTGGCCACACATCCGGTGACCGAGGGTTGCCCCGTCTCTCCTACCGGACAGAAGTCATTATACGGTGAGGTCTGGTCCCATTTTGTTTTCAGCAGAGGAGCGATAGATGCTCTGTCGGCTTCTTTGGCACGGCGGCTTACCCGGCTTGCGGCATCTCCGAGTTCCGGATCCGCTTTGAGAAAACCGCTGATTTCTCCATCGTACTGCGAAAGCCACCACCGGAAGTTGTCGGGTATTCTATCCGGATTGAAATTGCCGTTGTCGGAATATCCGAGCACGGCCGGCAAACGGTCATCGGCGCTCACTATAGTGAAGCCGCCTTTGTTGTCGTTGAAAATATAATAACAAGTGCCCTCGGCGGAAGTCGATGTATAAGCCAGCGTGAGCTTAACGGGCTGCCCTTCGGTGCCTTTGGCTTGTCGGCGCACTGTCTCTTTGCGAAACTGTTCGGCTTCCTCCATAGCCTTGGAAGGATCCACAGGGGCCGCCTGCGTCGTGATCGCTGCCAGCAGAGATGCACACAGCAACCATCTGTTATAGGTCTTCATTTTACGATCTTTGTATGTATAGTAATAGGAATAGAAATAAAAGTGTGCCGGATATTTCGATCCGACACACTTTTTTATAGTTCACAGCGAATGTCGGAATATGATTATTTCACTACGACTTTCACGGTTTTGTCGCCATATCTTACGATGTAGACACCGGCCACAAGGTTGGTTTTCCCGGTATTCACACCGTTGACGTTGTATACTTCTGCTGCTTCGGGTGCGATAACTTCACCGTTGCCGCCGTAGATGGCCGCATCATAGTCGAAGATCTCGCCTACACCGCTTCCAAGATTGCTCTTGAAGGATACCACATTGGAAATTTCCGAAGAAGGAGCAAATGTAAATACCCTCACGTAGGCCTCGAAATCATCGTTGACCTGTGATTCAAGTATATTGGCCACATAGCAAGTGTTAGTCTTGCCTACCTTCTTCTCATCGTAACCGTCTACTATCTTTTCTTTGCCATCGATGCCGCGGCGGGTCACGGTCACCATATAGTCGGTAGCCTCAGGAATTTCGTCCCATTCGAGATTGAAGGAATAGCCAAGAAGCTTGTTGCCGAAATATTCAGGTTCAAACTTAATGTTGTCGTGAAGCACGGTCTTGTAGTCGGGAAGTTCGGTGCTGACATTGTAACCGAATTTTGTAGCGTGGTTTTCTACATCATACTCAATGTTGGTCAGCCATATTTCACCGTCTACGACATTGTCCGGAGTGAGAGGATTCTGAGAAGGGATAGAGCAAATAATATTGTTTGCGCCGGGCCATGCGAATGTGCCGTATTTGTCTTTGCCGGTTGAATTCATAAGTTCCAGACGCGCGTTGCCGTTGACATTGACCTGATTGCCTTCCCATACTGCCTTGGAATAGTTGATGCGCCAGATAAACATTCCCTCCTCGGGCAGAGACGAATCCCAACCTGTCTTATGACGGGTCTCGAAGAGGAAATATTCGCTGAAATAGCGATCCACCGGTCCGGGGCGACGCAACTTCATTTTATAAGCGATCTGATTGTCGGCGGGTACAGAGATTGAATTCACGGTATATTCCTTGCCGGCTTCCATTTCTTCATACTCAAGCCAACGGCAAAGCCATTTTTCATATGCGCTGAACAAGGGAGGGCGTGTGGAGTCATCATTATAGCTGCCATGGTCCATGATAGTGTAGATGCCGGGAGACTTTGTGCCTGTATAATAGATATCATAGAGGTCAGGCAAGCCGAGCACGTGGCCGTACTCATGACAGAAGGCACCGATACCGTCGAGCCAGGGCTCATTCTTCTCCTTAGTGGTGGGGAAGTTCAACTCATTGGAACATGCATATGTACGCATTCTCACACCGTCTACCAGAAGCTCAGGGGCGCCGTATTGAATCTGGTGATTGTAATAGCTTCCCTGGTGAGGCCAGAAAGTTTCGATATCATGGGAGTCGGCCTGGCCAAATCCGGAATGGAAGAAGAAAATATTATCGATAAAGCCGTCTTTATCCAGATCATACTTGGAGAAATCCACTACGGGATCGAGCTGCTCGATAGCTTCCTGAATAGCCTCGGCGATTCTGCGGTGCTTGTTTGTGCCGGTGGGATCAAGATCATTGCCGTTATAATATGTACGCGCATATTTAAGTTTGACTACCGGAGCCACATCAAAATGCACGTTGAACTTACCATTGGAGCATGCCAGATAGTAATCGCGGGCAGATCCTACCGCACCGAAATCGGAATAGTTTTCTTCGTTGAGCATTTTATCGTAGCGTTCCACTATGTCTGGAAAGCTGAAAGGGGTGTCGGCAAACTCCCAAAGCACTACGAGAGCGGGAATCTGCTGATCGCTTACGGTAGGGTATGTAGTCCGACCATCCTTATCAAGAGCGGCCATACGATGCTGGGCACGCGCGGCATTGTCCATTTCCAGGCGCACGGGAGTAACTTCGGCACGCAGAAGGTTTACGTTGTGTTCATTGAAGGTAAGTACACGGCCGTTTCTTACGGCTTTGTTCCAGAAGCCATTTCTATCAAGTTCATAAATGTAGTTGGCATCCAGATCGGTGAAATAATTGAAATGTTCGTCACCAAAGCAACGCACCTTTACAGTAGTTCCGTCAGGATTGGTGAAGGTTGCCGGTCTGGGATCTGCCGGACGCGCCCACAATAATGCGGGTGCCATCAGCATAGCCAGAGGTAAAAATCGTTTCATTGTCATTATGTGAAGGGTTGTTTGTTGTTTCTTAAACTATATTGTTAACCGATTTAGCCCACTGTATGGCAGGTAATTGGAAGCGCCAACTCATTTCTGAATCTTCAAGAAGGACTTGCATTCTCCCCTACTCTTGATTAAGAAAAAACAGTTGTAAAAGGCATCGGTTACATTCTAAACGCAAATATATAAGATTTTAGTAGATTATGCAAATTTAAAAGTTTAAAAAAATTGTTAATTAAATAACTGTTCAAATTTAAATGCATACTGTATGTATTTAAATTTGAACAGTTACGTAATCGCCAGATGAATAAAAAAAGCGGAGCCGCAGAATGCATCTGCGGCCCCGATTATTATAGACTATGGTATGAGAATCAATAGATACCTTTTTCGATAAGGTCGTTGTAGCGGCTCTCAACCTGCGGTACGATAATACGCCAGCCGTTCAGGTCCTCGGGCTTAACTTCGCAACCGAATCCCTCGGGGATATTGCCGGATTTCACATCACGTTCCTTCCATTCGCGACGGATCATGGGGAGTTTCCAACGCTTGAGGTCGGTCCAGCAGAAGCCTTCGCCCCAGAGTTCGATACGTTTGCTGAACTGGATTTCCTTCAGCAATTCTTCACCGGTCTTTGTGCAGTCATAGCCAGTGATACGTTTGCCATTGACTTCTTTAAGGATATTCTGAGCAGTGGTTGGATCACCCTGCATGTATGCAGCCTCAGCTTCGATGAAGGCCATCTCTGCACCGCGCATGAAAGGCACATTGGAATTGGAGAACGCACCTGTACCCCAGAATTTCTGCTGTGCTCCGAAAGGTACGATGCCCGACATCTGTTTTTCGGTATCTGCACCTTCTCGGTAAGCGAGGTTCTGGAAATAGTCGATGCCGGCGGAAGGCACACGGTTGAAGAATGAACGGGCCACGGTAGCAAGAGTTGTCTCTTTGCCATCGTTAATAATGTTCAGGTTCATTGTACTTGCTTCTACTGATCCGGGGTTCCAGAAAGTAGATTTGGTTACGAATGGGGGAAGCGGAGAATCCGGGGTGAAATAAAGATCACGACGGATATCTTTCTTGTCCATCTGCTTGTAGAGATCATAGTTGATGGCACCGGCACCGATACCCCATGTCCATACATACGGGCCGTTGCAGGCATACAGAGCACCCCAGCAAAACAGGCCGATATACTTGTCTTCCGTGTCATTGTAGTTGCTCCACATATATTCCTGATTGGCATCGCAGAAGCCTGCCAAATACTGGTCGGCGGACATGATCTCGTAGTTGGCGCGAGCGTCGTGAGCCATCTTCTGAGCCTTAGCCCAATCATGGTTGAGCAGAGCGGCGCGTGCATAAATACCGCGGGCCACATCTACGTTCGGTTCCCACAGGGCTGTACGGTTGTAAGTAACTGAAGTAAAGTTACCGATAGCCACATCAAGGTCATTGTAGATCTGGGTCATCACATCCTTGAAGGATGCCATGGGGAGATCTTCAGTGCCGTATTTCAGACGCAGGGGGCAAACAAGAGCCTCTCCGTTGTTTGATTCTTCGAAACGGGGACCGAAGTATTGAAGCAGTTTTGTGTAGGCATGCGCACGGATTGTGAGTGCCTGAGCCTTTACATATTTGCGTTCGTCTTCTGTGCCTTCGCAATTGTCGATGTTTTCAATGATACGGTTGCACTGCACGATGAGGTTGTAGCTGTACATCCAGGGCATCTGGGGCATCCAGTAGTTGGCCTGACGCAGATAGTTGCCCTTCATGAAGTCTGTGCCGTAAAGCTGCCAGCGATAATAGAACGCATCTGAGCCATAGACCTCGCCATACATGGTGTTGATCCATGATTCACCATTCATAAACTGAATGTTCTCGCCGGTGGTATAACCCATGTACATGGAGCGGCATACACCCCACAATGCACGCTGGGCATTGTCCACGTTCTCAAACATCTTTGTCTCGTCGATGTTTGTGATGGGCTCCAGTTCAAGATAGTCGCTTGAGCATGATGCCATGCCGGCGGCTACCATCAGACCGAGAATGCCCTTTACAAATATATTACTTTTCATTTTGATTTCTTCCTTATGTAATTATGTTAGGAATAACTCTTAGAACCTTGCGGAGAGCTGGAAGGAGAATACACGGGCGGGAACGTAGCTCTGTGACTGCACTCCGTTGAAGGAACCGGGCACCATACCTTTGCGGCGTGTCACGATGAAGAGATCGTCGATTGATACACCAAGGTTGATGTTCTGGAGTTTGAGGGCATTAACCCACTTTTTGGGAAGGTCGTAGCTGATGTTGATGTTCTTAAGAGTAAGATAGTTTGCACTTGTCAACCAGCGGTCAGACTCTGCATTGAGTTCAGTGTTCTTATCCTTGTTCATGATAGGCACACCATTGGGATCGATGCGGTTGGGGCTGTCTTCGGTCATACCTTCGGGAGCCTGTGTCCAGGCGTTGAGTATATCCTTGTGAAGAGCGCCGGGCTGTGAACCGAACGACATCAACTGCTGATAGTTGGAGTCGAAGATCTTACCGCCGAGGCTATAGGTGAACAGAAGGCTGAAGTTGATGCCTTTCCAGCTGAGCTGAGTTCCGAAAGATCCGTATACGGTAGGAAGTGCGGAACCCATGATTTTACGTCCTGCGTAAGTATTGTTGGTAGTATAGGCCTTGCCGTCGATCTCTACATAAGCGCCTTCTTTCTTGGCGTTTTCCACACGGGTGTTGTAAGCCTTGGCTGTTTCTTCAGTATCGATCTGGTTGTTGTCATTAAACACCCAGTCGTCCGGAGAACCTTCGTTCATCGCATAGAGAGACTGACCGGTGAGTTGGTCTACACCCGCGAATTCATAAGTATATTTTTCGTAGATAGTCTTACCGATAAAGAGAGCCTGACCCGGAATGCTGCGTCCATTGGGAAGAGCGAGGATCTTATTCTTCATGAAGGTAGCGTCAAGATTTGCAGACCAAGTAAATTCCTGGTTGCGGATGATGTCTACACCAAACTGAAGTTCCCAACCGATGTTCTGCATCGTACCGATGTTGCGCAGAATGGAGGGGTTGTAGCCGCTGTTGCCTGTGGTACCTACAGAAGCGGGAAGAGTCACAGGATAAAGAAGGTCGGAGTTACGCTTGTTAAAGTAACCAACTGTGAAGTTGAAGCGATCGTTGAACAACGAACCTTCCAATGCAAGGTCGAAGGTCTTTGTTGCTTCCCATTTGATGTCGTCGGAAGCTACGTTGACGGGGAGATAAACTTTTACAGGACCGTATTGGAGACCGTCGTAGAGGCTGAAGTAGGAGTAAGCACCGGCAGTGGCGTCATTACCTACGGATCCATAGGCGGCACGGAGTTTCAAGTAGTTGAGCCAGAGAAGATCCTGCATGAATTTCTCTTTTGTGATGATCCAGCTTGCGCCGACGCTCCAGAATGTACCCCAACGGTGCTTTTTGCTGAAGTAAGAGGAACCGTCACGACGAAGGGAAAGTTCACCGAAGTATTTCTGGTCGTAGTTGTAGCGTACGCGGCCAAGATAAGATTCGGAAGCGAGTTCTGCGATCGACTGGGAAGCAGGCTGTGTAGTCTGGAAGTTGCTGAGGGCATATACTTCATCAAACACCTGATTCATTACTGTGACACCGCTGTTGTTGGTCTTGTAGTAGTAATTCTCGTGGTTGAGGAGGACGTCGATATGGTGATCGCCGTAGTTGCGGTCCCAAGTCAATGTCTGCATGAATGTGTGGGAACGATAATCGCCGAAGCCTTCGGTGAGAAGACCGTTGTAGTTCTTACCGGAACCAACCACGTTGTTGGTGTATTCCATCTGGTGAGTCTTGTCACGATGGATATTGCCGCGGATTGTGAGTTCAAAACCGTAAGGGATCACTGCTGTACCGTAGATAGAACCGTCGATTACGTTAGCCGACATATTCTTGCGGTTGCGACAAAGGGATTCAGCTACGTTGTCGTTCTGAAGATAGATGGCATGGTTCCAGATCGGATTGCCGTCGGCGTCTCTTGAGATGGCGCCGTCAGCGTCGTGCTGATAGTATGAATATGTAGGAGCGTAGTACTGGGTGGCGAATGGGTTATTGATCATACCTGCACCGTCGCCTGCACCGCCATACTGCTGTTCCTGAGCTACGGCAGACAGGTTCACACCGAAGCGAAGATAGCTTACCGGTTCGAAGTTGGCGTTGATACGGCCGTTGAAACGTTCGAAGTCGGTCATCAGTGTATAACCGTTGCTCTTCAAATAACCTACGGAAGCAAAGATATTGAACTTTTCGGTTGCGGCTGCAGCATTCACGTTATATTCCTGACGGTAGCCGTTCTGTGAGATGGCCTTCCACCAGTCGAGATTTCCATCGTATCCGGGAAGCGGACCTGTGGGAAGGAACTTACCGTCTTCACTGAATAGATCATTGTCGGCCACGCCGAAGATGTTTACCATGTTCTTATCCTGCATAAGGAGGGTCCTTGCACGGCTCATGGCATCCTGATGAGTACCTACGAAGGTATCGCGGCTTTCCACGGTGGCTACCATAGCGTCATACTGGGTCTGCATCCACTGGTTTACGCCGAGACGGTCGTAGAACGGCAGTCCACGGTTGTACATACCCTGACGAACCTGCAGAGTGACGTCGACTTTACCTACGGATTTAGCTTTCTTGGTAGTGATAAGGATCACACCATTGGCACCGCGGTTACCATAAAGTGCGGAAGATGCGGCGTCCTTAAGTACGGACATTGACTCGATGTCGGCAGGGTTAAGGTCGGAAATAGAGCCGTTGTAAACCACACCGTCCACTACGTACAGAGGAGAGCTGTCGCCGGTGATTGAGTTAAAACCACGGATACGAATGGTAGGAGACGCACCGGGCTGACCTACGGAGCTATTGACCTGCACACCGGGAGCGTTACCTTCAAGAGCCGAAGTAACGGAGATTACCGGGCGGTCCTCAATCTCCTTGGAGCCTACCACAGCTACAGAACCCGTAAGAGATTCCTTGCTGGCGGTACCATAAGCCACCACTACCACATCGTCGAGAGAAGTGGAAGTAGATGCCAGATGGATCTTCATGTTGGGTGTAAGATCCACAGTTTTGCTCGTGTAGCCTACATAAGATACTGTGGCTTTTTTCACGTTAGCAGGAACTGTGATGGTAAAATTGCCGTCGATGTCGGCAGCGGCGCCTTGGCCGCCTCCGATGGGCATGATGGTGGCGCCGATCAGCGGCTCGTTATTGGCCGCATCCACAACGGTGCCATGATAGGTGTGCGTCTGAGCCTGAATGCTCCACGTACACGCCATCAGCGTCATCAGGATTAAAAACAGTTTTCTCATACTATAAGTGTTTAAACAAAAAAATTGTTCTAATTTACCGAATACCAATCCTCTATCTCTCAACATGAGGGAAAATACCGCATGGCTCGCGTCGTGCTGACTCCCGTGTCTGATATGAGTTTCAAGGCTTAGATTGTAAAGGTTGATGGTATTTCAAAAGATATTTTAACGCAAATTTACTATTTTTTTAATAAATACAATAGGTCTTAACTAAAATTAATCATTTTTTCTGCAATTTTTACTCCTCATCATCCCTTCTTCCCCATTCCTTCTTCTTATTATTTGACCATTTTTTTTACCCGAACGGTTCATGAAAATTTCCACACCTCTGCTATCGTCTGATGTTTACAATAGCCGGAGCCGGCAATCCTACGTAGAGGAAATCGGGATTTTCTCTTTCAAAGGCTTGGATTCCTGCCGCCGCATCATTGAGCGTGGTAAAGATATTGCTGAGTACGAACCATTTCCCGTTGCCACTTTTTCCTACCGCGGCCTTCATGCCCCTGGAGCGCAAATCTTCACTCATGGCATTTGCATTGGCCGGCATCCTGAACATGGCCACTGCCACTCCGTATCTTCCTTCAGACAGCCCGGATATTTCGTCCGCCTCAAGCGTAAGCAGGTCATGACATATCCAGATGCTGTCGCCCTTTTCTCCCACAGGGCGTTTGCTTATGTTAAGATCGTTCTGAAGCGTCATGTTTCCAAGCCCACGCTGTTCAAGATCAGCTCGGCGTTTGGCATCGGCAGCCTCATATGCCGCTTTGTAATTTTTCTCCGTGGGCTTGCACCCTCCCACACCTATTATATATAGAGAGGCTGCTGCTATAAGCAATACAGTTTTGATTCGTTTCATCATATCGTTTTTTAAAAAGGTTAGACCCCTTTCACGTTTTTATGATTGAGGGGTCTAATAGCTTGTAATATAAATTACTACTTACCTGCTACTTACCGGATATTTCGGGCATAAGGATCATTGTCTGGCGGGGAGTGAAGGTGGTTTTCCCTTCTTTAGGCACCGGCACTATTGTCTCTGATGTAAGCACATCGGTCCAACGGCTTCCAGGCTCGATTATCTCCTCATATCGACTCATATCCACTACGTTGTCTTCATCCACGCCATTCATTATGATGATGGCCCGGCTGCCGTCTTTGGCCTTGCGTTCGTACAGATAGAGTCCGTTGGTGGGCATGAAGTGCTTCATCCCTCCCTTTAATATCCCGGGATTGTCTTTTCTCCATTGATTGATCCTCGCAATAAAGTCGTAAGCCTCGTTTTGAAGCGGACTGCGTCCTCCCCTCACGAAATTATTGACGGTGTCGCCGGGGAAACCTCCGGGCACATCGCGTCTCACATTGCCGTCTCCCTTCTTGCGATCGCCGGCCATGAGAAGTTCCGTGCCGTAATACAATTGCGGGATACCGGGGATCGTGAGCAGCATAGCCACCGCCTGTCGCCATGAGGCGAGATTCTCGGGCACTTCAAGTATCACACGCTCCGTGTCGTGATTATCCAGAAAGCGAAGCACGTTGTTGGGATTGGCATACACGTAATCCAGCGCAAGGTGGTCGTAAATCTTATTAAGGCCGTTCCATGGATCTGTTTTCTCTGTGAAGGGCTTAAGTTCGCGTGAAGCAATCATGAGCGGGAAATCCATCACGACCTGCAGGCGTGTGTCCACTCCCCTTTGTTTGGCCAGCGGAGCACCGCTTTGCCAGAATCCTTCGCCGGCGGCTTCGCCAAACCAACATTCACCCACTATCTGGAAGTCGGGATACTCGGCGTTTACGGCATCAATCCATTTTCCCATCTCCGCATAATCGGCATAGGGATAAGTGTCCATACGAATGCCGTCGATCTGTGCTTCCTCAATCCACCATATGGAATTTTGTATCAGATATTTCATAAGATGAGGATTGCGTTGGTTAAGGTCCGGCATGCCGTAGACGAACCATCCGTCTTCAGTCAGTTTGCGATCGTAGTCGGAGGAGTAAGGATCAGTGATGGTGGAGAGTCGGTAGTTGGTCTGATGATAATCACCTTGGAAATTAAACCAATCGGAGGCTGGCGGATTGTCAAACCAGGGATGCGTCACTCCGCAATGGTTGAAAATCATATCCATCACGGTCTTGATACCGCGCCCGTGAAGCGAATCGATCACTGCGGCGTATTCACCGTTGGTGCCAAAACGCGGATCTACACGATAATAATCCGTTGTGGCGTATCCATGGTAGCTGCCTCCCTTTATATCATTTTCAAGCACCGGATTGAGCCATACGGCCGTCACTCCAAGCGAGTCGATATAATCCAGATGATCCTGAAGCCCCTTAAGGTCGCCTCCATGGCGCACATTCAGATTCTTTCGGTCCACCTTTGCCGGATAGCGAAGCTCCGAGAGTTCGTTGTTTTTTGGATTGCCATCGGCAAAGCGGTCAGGCATAATCATGTATAATACGTCGGATGCATCAAATCCCTGAGCACCCTTTTGTGGTTTACGACTCATCAGCCGATACTTTTTATTGATGGTCTTGCCGTCGTTTTTCAACTGAAGCGTAATTTCTCCGGGCCTGGCTTCCGGTGTAACGGTTAAGTAGACGTACACCCACTTCGGGCTTCCGTTAAGTCGGGCCACACTGTCGAGCGTGACCCCCGCGGCGTTTTTCAATGTGATTTCGGCATCCCTCACGTTTTCTCCGTAAATCTGGAGCTGAAGCGACGTATCTTTCATGCCTGTCCACCAATGTGGCGGTTGGATTGATTCAATAGAAAACCTTGCCGCAAGGCCGGAAGCCGCGGCAAGGAATACGGAACCAATCACTAAAGATTTTCTGATCATTTAGCTATGGATTGATTATAAAAGATTCTCTATGCATAATGCACTGACAAGATGATGCATATCAATTATCCACCTGAACCACAAGGATATTGGAGCGGCTCCAGAATGCATTTTTGTTGGTGATCCTGATGGTCTTGGGGCCGTCTTTCTCACCGGCGATTTCATAGCTTCCCTCCGGCATATTGCTCCAGATCTTCACCTTTTTGCCGTTGGTGGGGATGGAATTAAGCGTACGCTTATCGGCCTGAGTAAGGTAATTTGTGTTGATGTCGCCCTGAAGCACTTTGGTAGCACCGAGGAATTTCTTCTCAAGCAGACCGTTTTTCTTCAGCTCTTTGTTGCTGCCCAGTGCATACCAGCATTTGTTGGCTTCATTCTCAGCGGCCACGGCCTGAGCCTTGGCTTCATCGGTAGCTGTATTGGCAGCTGCGAGATCCTGTTTGCCCTGCTCCACCTGTTCGTTGAGTTGAGTGATCTGACCCTGGGCTTCATCCAGACTTTTCTGCAATTCGGCGATTTTGGCATCCTGCTGCTCGATATGCGCCTTCAACTGAGAGATGGTTTTTTCCAACACACCGTTTTTATCATTGGATGCGTTAAGCTTCGATTCCATTTCCTGAAGAAGCTGACGGTTGGCATTCAGACGGGCCTTGATGTTGGCAAGATTATGGCGAATCTCGGCACGACGATCCACATTGTCTCCGGTCCCCATATTATATAGGAGTCCTTCCTGCTGATTGATGGAGTCAAGACCGGTATAGATATCGCCCATGAGAAGCAGAAGCGAGTCGTTGAAATTAGTTGCCTCCTTATACTGCTCGGAGAGATCCACGATTCTTGCAGAATCTTCCTGAAGTTTTTTTTCATTGCCGCTGCATGCGGAAAGCAAAACGGCACCGATGCCGATACATAACAGAAGTTTCTTCATAGCGTTTTCAGTTTAGTTAGTCTAAATCCTGCGAATATGATTTATTTCAGATATTTACAGGCTTAGGATTTTAAAATTTAATTATCTATAGTCTTATGGTTACGGTCGTTTGCGGATCCGTCAATTATGATAACAATCTCCCCCTTCGCTTGGTTCACGTCGAAGTATGCGGCCAGTGCGCCGAGTGTGTCACGATGGATGGTTTCGTGCAATTTGGAGATCTCTCTACATACGGCGGCATTGCGCTCCGCACCGAATGCTTCGGCCAACTGTCGCAGTGTTCGAGCCAGTCGTTTGGGCGATTCGTAGATTATGACCGTGCGGGGATCCTCGGCGAGCACCGACAGGCGTGTGGTCCTCCCCTTCTTGGGAGGCAGAAATCCCTCAAACACAAATCTGTCGCAAGGCAAACCGCTGCTTACCAGAGCAGGTACAAACGCCGTGGCTCCGGGCAGGCATTCCACTCTTATTCCTGCCTGCCGGCAGGCTCTGCTAAGCATAAATCCCGGATCCGATATGCCCGGCGTGCCGGCATCGGAGATGAGGGCTATCGTGGCTCCATTCCGCAATCGCTCCACTACTGAATCCACACGTTCGTGTTCGTTGAATTTATGATGGCTTTCCATCGGAGTATGGATATCGAAATGGCGGAGCAATGTGGAGGAAGTGCGTGTATCTTCGGCCAGTATCACGTCCGCTTGCTTCAACGTGTCGATTGCCCGGAAGGTAATGTCCGCCAGATTCCCCACCGGTGTGGGCACTATATATAAGGTGCCGGAAGTAAGATTGGTCTCACATTTCCCTACTTCCGATTGCTCTTGAATTGGTGCCGCCGCATTTTCGATGCTGCAATCGCTTCTGTCCTTTGGCTTATCTGTATTCTTTTTCGATTTCTTCATAGCTTCTATATTTCTCCGGGATACATCTTGGCAATGACTGCCAAAAATGATTTTACATGGGGATTGTCCATGTCAAAATCATATTCCTCTGTAAAATATGCTTCAGCCTCTTCATACGAATCCATACCTGCCAAAGCAAGCATCGACTTATCGAATTCCTTCAGATTGCCGCCGAATAATTCACGGCTATAGAGGAATCTGTCATTGAGCGTAAACAGTTTGCCCGATGGTTTCTTTGACGATGAGGCAGGTTTTGCGACAGTATCATTTTTTTGTATGGTGCTTCTGTCCCGCACAGCTCCTGATTCGGAATTTTCATCAGGTATAGAATCGGTCTCATCTACCGGATCGTCGTCTATGACATATGATCCGACCTCATCACCCGTGGTATACGAATCGTTTTCTTCATCTTCTTCACGTTCAAGGATTGAATCGGCCACTTCTTTGCAATCTCCATAGATAGCATCCAGCCTTTCCCTCAACATCCGGCCCATCCTTTTGGGTGCCGAGGGGGAATCCGCCAGTTCCATCAATGCTCCGAGTTCATATATCCGGTTGATGAGTTCTCTGTAATCTTGATTTGCCATATTCGTATTTAAAGGATTTAGCCTTTTCGTGCAGGCTGAATTGGTATTTAAAAGACTGTGAGGAAGAATTCGGAGAGATCTTTGCGGAAAGCTCCCCGGTCTGGCATATTGTTGCAGATCACCACTATGGTATGGGTAGGTGCGAAATCATCGTCCAGCAGGTAGCCCGCGTAGCACTGTATGCCCCGCATGCTTCCGGTCTTCATTGCAAGATATGAGTCAAGACGCGTTCCGGTCATAAACCTGCGGAGCGTGCCCTCCTGACCGGCCAACGGGAAAAAAGATACATATTCAACGTTGTCGGACATTTTCCTCAGCACGTCTGTAATAAAACGCGATGTCACCTTGTTGGAACGCGACAGACCGCTTCCATCTATGATCTTCACGCCCTGCATTGAAGCATGCTTCTTCCTCCAGTAGTCCATTTCTCGCTCGGCGGCATCGGTAGTGGACCCGTCGCCGCCCCTCTGGGCTGAATACGTTCGAAGTATGCACTCGGCAAAAAGGTTGTCGCTGCGCATCATGCAAGACCTCATGATATCTTCCAACGGAGCCGACTTATGCCGAATCAGAAGCTTGCGTCTGTCGGCCTCTATATTGTTGTCGCCAACCTTGATTTTCGCTGAATGAAGCTTGGAAAGCAATCTTGTGAGAAATACTGCCGACGGATCCTTTACCGCACTTCCTCCCCGTGTATTATTATCGAAATTAAAGCCATGGCTGCCGGTGCCGTAATCTCTTGAGAGATCCCCGCTCCCCCATGTGGACGGTTGCGACGGACCCTGAAACACACTTTGATCAATCAATATTTTACCACTGATGCTGTCTATATCCTTTTTACGCAACGCATCGGCTATTTCAGATAAGAAATCCGTGGATTTAGGCTCATTGCGGGAGTTGAGCGTAGGGTCGCCGCTACCTACCACAAGAAGATTGCCTTGAAGCACGCCATCCTGTATTTTCCCTACCGTAAACACGTCTGTCTCATAGCGCCATTCCGGACCTTTGTCGCTGAGCAGAGTGGCCGTCGACACACTTTTCAGTATCGAGGCCGGCACCAACGCACGGTCCGCTTCGTATTCGGCCACCACTTCCCCCGTAGCGATATCGGTAATCATGAAAGCAAAATTTTCGGGATCTACGCTTGATGCGCCCGATAAATCCGATACCGCCTTCTTTATCACAGAATCAGGCCTCTCCAAAATCGGAGCTGCCAAAGCATCAACCGCTATGAATGAATACATCATAGCGGTAAGCACAATTCCCCACTTTATTCTTTTGTTTCGGCGGAAACTTTTATCTGATCTCATCATATTCTTTTGTGAAGTAACACAAATTCCGGGCTTAATCCCCATGGCTATACGTGCGATTTATGCACCATGACATAATTGTGGCCATCGCAGGCCGAACGGCACCGGAAATGCAAATTTAACAAAAATATTAAGAAATATACTTCGACCACTTTGATAAATTGCATAAATTCCACTAATTTTTCTTACCTTTGCTTAATAGACCGCATCTCAAAAAAATCGGCTTTAAAATGAACGATATTCCCAATCGGGAGGTTTATACCTTCGACCGCGTGGTGAGAATTCTCTTCACCGTCTGCATCCTCATCGCCACCCTATATCTGCTTAATATATTGAAAGGTGTATTATTGCCGTTTATGGTGGCCTGCCTTATAGCGTATATGCTTGAGCCTATCGTGAAGTGGAATATGAGATGGACCCACATCAAGGGACGATTTATCCCGATGGTGCTCACTCTATTGGAAATGGTGACTCTTCTGGCCGTCTTCTGTGCCGTTTTCATCCCATATCTGATTGAAGAGACCTCACAAATGGCCGATGCCATCCGCAAATATGCCGACACCCAGATTCAGATACCATACATCTCAAGGCAGGTACACGACTTTATCCGTCATAACGTAAACCTGGACGAACTCTCGCGCTACCTCACCCGTGAGCAATGGAGCCAGATCATAAAGCAATCTCTCTCTTCATCTTGGTCCTTTCTGAGTTCAAGTCTGGCTTTCATCATCGGAGCCGCCAGCTGGCTGATCGTGTTGCTGTATCTGATCTTCATAATGCTGGACTATGACAGACTCATGCTTTCATTCCGCCAACTCGTGCCATACCGGCACCGCCACCGCGTGTTTCATATCTTCGACGACGTGAAAAACGCCATGAACAGATACTTCCGCGGCCAATTCATCATTGCATTTACGGTGGGTATCCTTTTCTCCATCGGATTTCTCATCATAGGCCTTCCCATGGGAGTAGTGTTGGGGTTATTTATCGGCATGCTCAATATGGTGCCCTATCTGCAACTCATTTCATTGCCCGTCACGGCCGTGCTCTGTCTGGTGGCCACGGTGAGCGACGGTGCCGATTTCTGGGTGATCTTTTGGGAGTCAATGGCTGTCTACGTTGTGGTGCAGTGCATTCAGGACCTACTTCTCACTCCCAAGATAATGGGTAAGGCCATGGGGCTTAACCCCGCCATAATACTCCTCTCCCTCTCGATATGGGGATGTCTGTTGGGATTCATGGGCCTGATAATCGCCCTCCCGCTCACCACTCTCCTCCTCTCCTACTATGATCTTTACGTAATTCAGCGCGAGCAACGCAAAAAACTGATCCATTCCGTAGCCTTGCGACGCCAAGAAGAAGAAGAAAACAAAGAGGACTCTCAATTTTATAATCACGAAAACGATTCTGACCACACATGAATGCCAAAGCAATAATGACATCCATCCCCCTAGCATGCGCCTTTGAGGGTATGGCCCAAGAGTCTGTGGCCCAACTCTCTGCCAAAGTCTATACCGAAATCAATGATGAGCAACCCACCGATACAAACGATCATACCAACGGACTGATCGGAGACTTGGCATGGATACTGCTTCTCGGGGCTATCGTGACGCTGCTCTTTAAAAAACTCAAGCAGCCCGTGGTGTTGGGCTATATTCTCGCAGGTTTCCTTGCAAGCCCCAATTTCAAATATCTTCCCTCCATTTCCAATATGGAAAACATCCACTTCTGGGCCGACCTCGGAATTGTGGTGCTGATGTTTTCCCTCGGTATTGAATTCAGTTTCAAAAAACTGATTAATTCCGGCAGCTCGGCCGTGATTACAGCCCTCATTATCATCACCGGTATGACCATGGCTGGATTTGGAGTTGGCAAACTTTTGGATCTCAACGTTATCAACTGTGTATTTCTTGGCGGAATGATCTCCATGTCGTCCACCACCATTATTCTGAAAGCCCTTACCGACCTTGGTCTGCGCAAAAAGAAATTTGCTTCCCTTGTGCTCTCGGTGCTCATCATCGAAGATCTGTTTGCCGTAATCATGCTCGTGGTGCTTTCCTCAATGGCTATGGGCGACGTGAAGGGCTCTGAGCTTGCTTTCTCCATAGCAAAGTTGGCATTCTTCCTGATTATCTGGTTTGTGGTGGGGGTATACGTATTGCCTTCATTGCTCAACCGAATGCGAAGCTATCTCAACGACGAGACCCTTCTTGTGGTGGCTATGGCTTTGTGTTTCTCCATGGCCATATTCAGTGTGCTTTGCGGTTTCTCTCTCGAGTTGGGAGCTTTCGTGATGGGATCCATTCTTGCAGGCACCCTTGCCGCCGAAAGAATAGACGTGGTCATCAAACCGGTAAAAGATCTCTTCGGCTCAGTTTTCTTTATCTCCGTAGGCATGATGGTGGATCCCTCCGTCATCTCAACATATTGGTGGGAGATTCTGCTCCTTGCCGCCGTTGTGATCGTTGGCATGATAATCTTCGGCACTCTCGGTATGATTGCCACCGGGCAATCCCTCAAGGTGGCAATGCAAAGCGGCTTCTCCCTTACCCAAATCGGTGAATTCTCATTTATCATCGCCTCCCTCGGCATGGGGCTCGGTGTGCTCGAATCGTCTCTGTATCCGATAATTGTGGCGGTGTCCGTGATTACCATTTTCACCACTCCCTATTTTATAAAATTGGCCGAACCCGCATATAATCACCTCGAACCTCACCTGCCAAAGTGGCTGCAATTTCTCATCAACAGATATTCCAAGCAGACCTCCGATGCCAACGAGACGCGCAAGCTCTGGCGCGATATTCTGAGCCGATACGTTTGGCGCGTACTACTGTATTCCGTTGTCATCATTGCCATTATGCTTATCGGATATCAATGGGTTCTCCCTCTGGGCGAAAAATACCTCGGTGAATGGGGGCGTCTGTCGGCAATGGCTATTACTCTTGCGGCCATGTCGCCTTTCCTGATTTCACTCTCCTTCAGCTCTACAAAACCCGATGAAAAAATGCGTCTGCATTCCACAGCCAGCTTCTACGATGTGCCCCTTGTAGCGCTGCGGGTGATCCGATATCTTATCACCCTCTTTATTCTTATATATTTCGCAGGTCTTTTCTATGGAAGCACTGTGGGATGGATCGTAGGAGTGTGTCTTTTCGCCGCCCTAATAGTACTGACATCCTCCAAGATCCTCAACTCCTACAAGCGGATGGAGCAGAAATTCATTGATAATCTCAACCTTCGCGAAAACGTAAGATCCGGACGCAACAACAACATTATCGATGACCTCCATCTTGCCTATATCGAGATCGGACCGGCTTGTAGCTTTGCCGGAGACAGATTGAAAGACTCCGGCCTTCGCCGTGACTACGGCGTGAGTGTGGCAAGCATACAGCGCGGCCTTAACACCCTGCCGCTGCCCACGGGCGACGCCCGCATTTTTCCGGGTGATCTGATCGGTGTAATCGGCACCGATGACCAAATCCAGCACCTCAACAATGACCTTGAATCTGAAGAAAAAACATCTCTTTCAATGGCTTCGGTGCAGCCCAAGGTGGAACTGAAGAGCATCAGGCTTACCAAAGACTCCCCGATCATTGGCAAATCCCTCACCGATACCGATATACGGCATGACTTCTATAGCATGATCGTAAAAATATTTCGCGAACAGGAAGGTTTCATTCAGCCCGGGCCCGACACGATCCTTAAGCCCGGCGACATTGTTTGGGTAGTTGGTGATCCTTCAAGGTTCGACAACATGAAATAACTTTCCTTAACTCCTTACACACAATATCTTTTCAGCCAGCGACAGTACAGGATGAGCAGCAACGCCGAAATCGCGCCGCCCAGACTCAACGACAATATATAAGCTCCGTCCACTCCGAGCCAATTCTGAAGCATTATGCCGAATCCTTCCGGTGCAAAGAAAATAGAGGTCATGGTGACCATGGTCATAAACAATGCCGGAACGAGCGTGATTATATACAATCGCTTCTGCTTGGCAAGGTATACGGTGATGGTCCACAGTGTGAACACCGACAGCATCTGGTTGCTCCAGGCAAAGTAGCGCCACAATGCATCGTATGGCATCAACATTATCACGAAGCATATCACGAAAATGGGCACAGATACAAGCAGACGCTTCACAATTTTTTTCTGACTGATGCGCATAAAGTCCGCGGCGATGAGACGCGCGCTTCACAGTGCGGTGTCGCCCGATGTAATGGGGGCGGCTATCACTCCCAGAATCGCAAGTATTCCGCCAAAGGCTCCCAGCCACGATCTTGAAAGCCGGTCTACCAATATCGCGGGAGACCCGGATCCGAGAAATGCCTGTAGCCCGTCATAGCCGCCGGTAAACGCTATTGCCGCCGCAGCCCATATCAAGGCCACGATTCCCTCGGTCACCATAGCTCCGTAAAATATAGGTCGGGCATGCTTCTCATTGGCCATGCAGCGTGCCATCATCGGCGATTGAGTGGCATGAAAGCCCGAGATAGCGCCACAAGCTATCGATACAAACATCATGGGGAATATCGGATTGGCCTCCGGATCGGGCTTATGATTATAAAACTGCTGCCACATCTCTGGCATGCTCCCCCAATGCACATACAGCATGACCATTATACCTACTGCCATAAACAGCAGGGCTATGCCAAACAATGGATACAGTTTTCCTATCAGCTTGTCTATCGGAAGAAGTGTGGCAAGCATGTAATAAGCGAAGATCACTACTATCCAGAAGATACGGTCAAGACGATCTGGCGTGAGCATGGCCAGAAGATCCGCCGGGTTGTATACAAACACCGCTCCAACCAGGATCATCAGCAGAAGGGCAAACACCCGCATCACGTTCATGATTCCTTTGCCAAGCTGCTGACCTACCAACTCCGGCAATGACGCGCCGCCGTTGCGAAGCGAAAGCATTCCCGAGCAATAATCATGCACCGCTCCTGCGAAGATCGTACCCAGCACGATCCATAAGAATGCGGCCGGACCATACATCACTCCCATGATCGCACCGAATATCGGCCCTAATCCCGCTATGTTAAGAAACTGAATAAGAAAGATTTTCCAATTCGGAAGGTGTACGTAGTCCACCCCATCGGCCATTGTATGCACCGGCGTCTTGCGGGAAGTGTCCACGCCAAACACTTTCGATACAAAAATTCCGTAGGTAAAATATCCCGCTATAAGCAGGCACAGGGCTATGGTAAAAGATATCATGTGGCTTGTAAGTTAGTATCCGTAGAATATGACGCCACAAATTTAACCATTATTTCGGAATTTGGAAATAATCACGGTAAAATCAGTCATATATCACGTCCAGCCACGCAGCTCCGCCTTCCGCACAAAAAATAGGTATACTCACCTATTGTCAACGCCGGAGCCATCTCATTTTCGCCCGCAAGGCTCATCACAAACGGGATCGTGGATATCACGCCGCTAGTTTCTCTCACCTCTCACCTCTTACCTCTCACCTCTTACCTATCACCTCTCACCTCTCACCTAATATACCCATCCTTCCGGGCACGTTTTGTCATATTCTTTATCCGTTTGTCAATATCGGGATGGGACGAAAACATCTGGGCAAGTCCGCTCATGCTTCCCGAGCCACTGGATTCCTCCAATTGCTTAAGTTTCTTAAACGCCTTTATCATAGCCACCGGATTCTTACCGTGGGCCTTGAGAAAATCGTAGCCATAATCGTCGGCATTACTCTCCTGCTTTTTGGAATAATTGGCACTCAAAAGCTTTTGCCCCAAAGCTCCCAGTTGTGAATCGGAAAGAATCGCCAAAGTGTTGCTCCCCGAAGTAAGGCCCTGGATTGCAGCCGTAGTGAGCAACGCATGTTTGAATGCGTTGCGTGTGTCGTGATGAGCCACATGGCCGATCTCATGGCCGATCACGCCCAGCAGTTCGTCATCGTCCATCACCTGCATCAATCCCGAATAAACCCTCA
This sequence comes from Muribaculum sp., assembly GCA_023664085.1. GTDB lineage: Bacteria > Bacteroidota > Bacteroidia > Bacteroidales > Muribaculaceae > Lepagella. The sequence continues at coordinate 32,370 of JAMPGE010000014.1, forward strand.
CGCTACCATCCGCGCATGCAAAGGCATTAACTATATCTTCATCATATACCCGGAAATTCAACGGCACTCCGTCTACCGCATCCAATCCTTGGGTAAGCTTTGTCAGCCGTTGCGACAGAGGATCCGTCAACGGCAACATTTTGTTTTGCTTATCTTGAGCCTGAATAGACTGGTGCACGTAGGCTGCCACTTGCTCATCGGTTATGCTGGTGGCCTGAATGGTATTGACGGCGGCGTTAAGAAGTCTGCCCCAGTTCAAATCCGCGTATGAATTCACACTCACACAGACCATTGCTATGGCTAATGCGATATGACGTATGTGGAAGATTATGTTTTTCATATGTAACTATTTAATTATTTGAGTCGGATAAAATGCAGATAGGCCGTATCTCCAAGACATACCGTATCAAGCCCGGTATTCGGTTTAGGATTGCGAAGCGCTCCTTTCTGAATGCATTTCAATACAAAAGATTTTTTATTCATCTCGGTAATCACCCACTCCGATTCTTCATATTCCGAAGTGAGCAGTGGGCTATGGATCACTGAATCATTCCGCAAAACATATGATATGCTGTCGCCCAAATGATATTGTGTTGACTCATCCGAAACGCCACCTATATCAAAAAGTATGCTGGTGGACAGTGGTACTATGAAATTCTTTTCAAACCTCAACGAGAGATAATATTTGCCGTCTTTGTCCACCTTCGTGCTCCATTGCGGGCGTTTCACCTCGTAGCTTTCGCCTGTTGTCTTATTATAGACCCGGTAGCTTGCAGTACCGGTGGTGTAGTAATTTGCCTCCCACACTCCTATTATACCCTCTTCCACATTCTTCGGATCTTCAGATGGATTGATGATCTTCTGTATATCTTCGCATGAGACAAGGCCCATGCCCATCAGACACAGAATAAATACATATATGGCTCTCATCAGTCTTTTCATCGCATTTCAGGGTATTTTAAGGAGTGATTCTTCCATTTAAACAACTTTGAATTATAGTATTTTCCTTTTGATGATTGTAAGTATCTTTGAAATTAAGACCCGTTTTCATAAATTTTTGGGAATGCAAAATTACAATTTTTTTCTATATCGGCCATCATTTCTTTGATCCCTACTCTTAATACGATAGAAGTTTCCAACGGTTGCACAGCCATATCAGCAGCCAGGTGATCAATGCCGATGCTCCTATTATGTACCAGAACGCATATTTAAGATCAGCCAGCCCGATTCTCACATTCATGCCATAAAAACTTGCTATCAACGTGGGCACCATCAATACAAGTGATATCGTGGTGAGCCGCTTCATCACTGCGTTTACATTATTTGAGATCACAGATCCGAAGGCATCTGTCGTCCCGTTTAATATCGCCGAATACACACTCGACGTATTCTCGGCCTGCTTGAGTTCGATTTCCACATCCTCCAGCAGATCCGCATCGAGATAATTGGCGAATACCGTATTCAAACGGTCTATTATCAACTGATTGCCATTAATCGACGTGGTAAACACCACCAGAGATCGCTGTAGCTTCATCAGAAGCAGGATATCATCGTTTTTCACACTTCCTTCCAACTTCTTTTCCTCCTCATTTACCCGGGTGTTGATCTCTGTGAGATATTTCAGATACCACTTGGTCGACGTATAGATCAGACGCATCGTAAAGTTGGCCACGTCATTTATCTGAACTTTTTTCTGACGGCTTTCGGTGATAAAGTCTGACAAAATCTCGTTATTGTAGTTGCACACCGTAATTATCACATCCCGGTTGGATATGATACCGATCGGCACCGTCTTGAATTCCATTGCGGGATCCATGCTTATCACGGGCACTCGGATCACAGTAAAGATCCAGTCACCGTCTCTTTCTATACGCTGCACCTCATCCCGGTCTGCAGTATACTGCAGAAAGTCGTTGGGCACCTCGAATTCCTGCTCCAGAAACGCATAATCGTCAGCGTCCGGACACTCCACACTTATCCAGCTGTGGGGCTTCCAATCCTCTATCTCTTCAAATCCCTTCTCGCTGACCAAATATTTTCTCATATCTTATAGTTTCATAGTTTATTAACCTGAACCTCCGTTCCCACATAAACGTATTTGTTTATGACTGCGGGCTCTATTGGTGGAATCCTCTATGAAACTATAACAACGAAACTCACAAATAGTTATCCTTTATCACTCAAAATTTCGGCAAACCGCGGTGTCAATGCTTCTGTCGACAATCTTACCATAGCGGTTTCGAAATCATACTGTGGGGGCTCCCGATCCGGCAGGCTCCTTATTATTCTCTCCATTTCCGCTTCGTCTTTCGCCAGAATGCCGACGTCTCCGAATTTATCGAAAAAATAGCGGAAATATGCTGTCTCAATCCCTACCAACGGTTTGTGAAAGCGTACCGTGTCGAGCAGGGCTCCCGACACAAACAGATTGTAATTATCCGATGGATAAAAGAGCAGTATATAATCCAATTGGCTCACCATTTCTCTGAACTCTTCATCCGGCAGGGCTTGCTCAGGGCGAGTGGCGAGACGCACTCCGAGTCGGCGGAAGTCTTCAAGATGATCCTGCACCTGCCCCACTATACTGAATTCAAACCGATCGTCGCCTCTGAATCTTTCGAGCATTTCAAGATAGGCCCGCGATCCCTTGTACTCATTCATTATCCCTACAGTACCGAGTCTTAGCCTTCTGTCGGACAACCTTGGCACGCGATCCTCTCCGCAGCTGAATTCCATCAAAGATTTTATTGGCCTGACAGGATGATCAATCGATCTGAACCTGCTCCACATCTCTTTCCCTATATATTTTTTCAAATTCCGAAGGATAACGTCCCCCAGCACTACGTAATGTATATCCTTTGATATTTTTGATGGCGATATATCTCGAAAAAAGCCATTTGTGAGTCTAACCATCAATCGTTTGTAAGCTTTGTTATGTTTATGGCCATTGCTCAGATACTCCATCTCGGAATGACAAAAAACAATTATTTTCCTCCCCTTGCAAACTTTAAGGCTCAGAAAATTCAAAGCTTTTACACTGTATAGGTTATTGAAATTATAAATTAAGGTATCGCCCTTTTTGCTTCTCAAAAGAGACACCACATTGTACCACGCCGACTGTAAATAACGCAAAAGCAACCCTACCCTACCCGATCGGCTATTGACATACAGCTTCTTGAATCGTAGTCCGGAATCCGCCGTCTCCGTAGCCTGCCTAAGACTTTCTATCGATGATGCGGTGGCCTCCACCACAATCTCCTCCGCCGGCCTCAAGGCCACGAGCATCTGAAGCAGAGCCGTGTTGACCATGCTGTGCAATGTCTTGACCGAAAAAGAACTTATATATTTTATCATCCTCTATCCTTCTGCAACCACTAAGGTTCAATTTTTTGAGGCGGTCTTTAAAACGGCAAACCCGTTCCCATATATCCGATGCCCACTTCTTCCGGGAAATCAGATGCTTCCGGAGCCCGTGTAGAATCATACAGTTTGTCGGCAAGCGATTTGGGGAGATTGTTCTGCTCCGGTGCAAACCATATTCCTTTGCAATTCCAATACCACATTCCTTCATCGTCAAGTTGCTGCCACTCTGCTCTTACTCCCGGCTGACGCAGCAACAGTTCGAATGAATCGCCCAATCCCAATTCTTTATCGCCTACCCTGGCCTTTATCGACGGATCCGACACTATCACAAGATCCGCCTCTCCTTCGCCAAAGTCCATCACTGTCACCATTGGGTTTCCCTCCAGATAAAACTCATATTGGTCAGCATCCCCTCCGGGACCCTCCTCCACCATGTCGTATAAACCGCTTATGCTGTCGGGCCACGTGCGCGACGGCATGCCCGCCTCCACCGGGCCGATTCCTTCCGATGTAAGCAAATATTTGGGCACCGGAGCCACACTGTCCGATATCAACTCCGTGTCGCTCACAACGCTGTCGGCGGTTTGCTTTTCGACTTTTCCGCCGCAACCCGCCATGACAATAGCACACACTGCAATGACGGCTGCCATCCTGATTTTTATCTGTATAATCATAGTACTGTATTTTTCTACCTTATGCCGGCGTCTGAGGCGCTGAAAACTGCGATGGATATATCATCGTGAGATTATTGCGTGAGAAATTATGGGCCAGAAACGACGGCATGTTTTCCATATCCGACCCATAGGATAGAGAACCTCTTCGCGCTCCCACCACTATCAGCAGATCTTCCGTGCCTACCTGCGACGACAGTATTATGAAGTCATCCCACGTTTCCATCTCCCTGTATTCACGACGGAATGAGAAATTTTCCTCGATTATAAACGTCTCAATGAAGTCGGTGGTTTCCTTATAAACTAAAAAAACCGCCCTGCACCCCAGTTGCGACGACAAATTCGCTATCCGCGCAAGCATCGAATGAAATCCATTTTCATATTCTGCATTGCGCGGCACGTAGACCACGAGCTTCCTTATCGTATCCACCGGCACGAAGCACCGCACAAGTATCACCATCTTGTCTGTAGTCTTCAGTAAATTCTCCGTCATGGACCCAAAAAAAGAATCTACAATATTGCTCTTGTGGTGAAGCCCGATAATCACGTCGGTTGCCTTTCGCTCACGCATCGTATTTGATACGCCCGCAACTATATTGAGATCGTACCGTTCCGTTTCATTCACCGCCACATCCATCTGCGATGCCGCCTTTACAGCCGTGGACAATGCTGCCTGTCCCATCATCACTGTCCGGCCTTCCTCAGTGTTGCGAACATACAGGGCTGTGATCGCCTCCGTATTGTCCGGATTTCGCATAAACACCGCCATCCGCATTAGGCCCTCCGACGTAAGGGGATTGCTCACCGCCACTACCTGACGGGCAAAACCCGGCGACGGCCTGTCTTCTTTCTGAAGCTTTTCCTCCATCAGATGCTTGCGGATTATCTTCGACGAACGCTCCGTGATCATGGAAGCCACTATACAGCAGATCAATATCATCACTACTGCGCCATTCATCATATCCTCACTCAGAAGTCCGTACTGATATCCTATCAATGTAGCGGCAATTGTAGCGGCAGCCTTGCCCGAGGTCAGTCCGAACACCAGTTCCTTTTCCGCACCCTTGAAATGATCAATTCTTCCCGCCAGTTGCACCGATATCCATTTGGTGAGAAGTGCCGTGCTAGTCATCACAACTGCTGTAAGACATACACCCCATCCGCGAGTCACCACATGCACGTTGATCAGCATTCCCACTCCTATTAGAAAATACGGTATGAAGATAGCATTCCCCACAAAGGAGATATTGCGCATCAGCGCCGAGCGGCCCGGTATATAACGATTCAGCACCAGTCCGGCATAAAATGCTCCCAAGATTGACTCCAGCCCTATAAGATGAGCCGCCAGCGACGTCATCACAAGCATTGCCAATATGAAGATAAACTGCGTCACTCCATCGCTGAATTTTCTGAAAAACCAGCGCGTGAGCAGCGGCAATGACCATCCTATCCCCACCGCGAATATCGCCATGTAGCCAAGCAACTTAAGCAACGATACTACATCAAAGCCCCCTTTCTCGCGTGCATCCACCACCTCCGCAAGCACAAACAGCGACAGCAACACCGCCACTATTGTGCCGCACACTGCTATCACCGCTCCCCGATTGTTGCTTATTCCGAATCGCGACACTATCGGATAACTCACAAGCGTATGGGAAGAAAACATCGACGCCACAAGCACACTCGTGGCCCACGAACTGCCAAACGCACCGCGTATCACAAACGTGCCCGCCACGAAGGGAATCAGAAACGTCACTAACCCGAATATCAATCCGCTGCGCAGGTTGCGGCGCATGTGGTACATATCTATCTCTATGGCCGCCAAAAACATCAAAAACAGTATGCCTACCTGTCCGAATATCTCAAAACTCGCATCTCTGGCCAACAGATTGAATCCATACGGACCCACTGCCACTCCCGCCAATATCAATCCCACTATATACGGCACCTTCAGCCGACGGAATATTATCGGCGTCAGCAGGATGATGACCATCACTACAAAAAATATCGCTACAGGGTGTGTAAGTGGCAAATGCATCTTGTCTGTTTTCGAGTGTATTGTGTAATATCCGTCTTACTTACGTCTTCAGGCCAAAATACCTTATCGCATTCTCATCCGTCTGACGTTCGGCTTCATCCCGTGGGGTGCCCGTTATGTTGGCCACAGCATCAAGCACATGATTCAGATATCTGCTTTCGTTGGTTTCTCCCCTATGGGGCGCAGGCGCCAGATATGGCGAATCAGTCTCCAGAACTATCCTTGACAGACCTGCCCTTGCCACGGCTTCCCGCAACTCCCCGGCATTCTTAAATGTGACCACTCCATTTATGCCGAACATCGCGTCTTCAACCTCTGTGAGTATCCTATCAAGCGACTCCACACCGCCCGTAAAGCTATGAAACAATAAGGCCGGACGACCGGAGCCCATCATGCGTATCACCTCAAGCGTCTCATCCAATGCGTCTCTCGAATGGATGATCACCGGTTTCCCTTCTGAGCCGGCCAGATCCATCTGATATCCGAAGGCATCCATCTGCCGAACCAGACTGTCCTTCTCCCAATGAAGATCTATTCCTATTTCGCCCCACGCCACGTATGACACTCCTGCATACAGCTCCCTCATTCTCTCTATATCCTGACGCCATGTGACGCTTAATTCCGTGGGATGGATACCTATTCCCACCGATGTCCGATCCGGAAATTTGCCGTGGAGCGCAAGGAGCGGCTCCACAGTGTTTAGATCCACTCCCGGGAGCACCATGTGGCTCACTCCCGAGGCCAATGCCCTTTTCACGGCTCCCTCTCCGCCATCGGCATATGCCTCCTGCATATAAAGATGTGTATGCGTGTCTATCATCTGTTTATTCTGATGATTTTTCTCGGGGCCCTGACCTACGAGCCTGTGCCCTTACTTCATTATTACTTTCGACGCCCTGTGAGTTTCTCCACAAGCTGCAGATATCCTTCCTTGTCGGAATCGCTCATCGACGTCGATTTCAATGCGGCCACAGCCTTCGAACTGTAGTAGACCACGGCCTTACGGGCCTGCTCTTTTATGCCCATTTTTTCGAAAAGACGCGTCACCGTACGTACCTTCATCTCCCCTTTTAGCTTCAAGGCCGACTCGAGGGCTTCCCTGTTGCCGTCGGTTGTTGCCAAGGCCGTAACCAGTAGAAATGTCTTCTTGTCGTTGAGGATATCCCCTCCTATCGGCTTGCCGAACGTGGTGGAGTCGCCGAAGGTATCAAGCCAATCATCCTGTATCTGAAAGGCGATACCGAGCATATTTCCAAAGGTATCCATGGCCTCGCAATCCTTTTCAGCCGCGCCCCCGAGCATTGCTCCTATTCTTGCCGAGGCTCCCAGAAGCGCCCCCGTCTTCAGACGGATCATCTCTATATAGGAGTCGGTGGATATTTGGCTCTGCGTCTCAAAATCTATATCCAGCCGTTGACCCACATATACATCCGTTGCCATCCGGTTGAATGCTGCAAGCACTCCGCGCAATTTCTCGTCCGGCACTTCCATCATATACTCCGTGGCAAGTGTCAGCATCGCATCTCCCGATAGTATTGCCGTGTTCTCGTCCCATTTGGCATGCACCGTAGGTCGACCGCGGCGCATATCGCTATGGTCCATTACGTCATCATGCAACAGCGTGAAATTATGAAACGTCTCAATGCCTACCGCGGCTGCCCTGGAATCTTCTATCCCTTTTTCACCGCCATATACTCCGGCTGTCATCAACAGCAACGCCGGACGCAGCTTCTTTCCTCCGGCGTTAAGGGAATATTCTATCGGTGCATACAGCGTAGCAGGCTCTTTGTCGCCCAGACCCATTGCCGACATCTCCTTTTCTGCGATTGCCACAAATTCTGATATCTTTTTCATAGCTTTTTTTCCTTTCCCTTCTTCCAAAAATTAAAGTGTAGGGGTTAAGGCCCCAATCCGTTTAATTATAATTGATAAATCTTCGGTATACATCCTCCGAAAGATCCTTGCCGTGATCTTCCTCAAGTGCTATATGGAATCCGGTGATGAATCGTCGATAAGTCTCCGTATCGCTTCCGCAGGCCTTGCGAAATTCCTTTATCTCCTCCTCGATTTGAGCCACACTCTTGTGCTGCTCCCGGATTTGACTCACGTATTCCAGACCAAGCTGATAGCCAAGCTGCATCGGATCATTTATGGCTGCCTTGAAGTATAATTTCATCTTCAACGGCAACGGCAACGATGCTCCATAACTGTCAAACTCATGCTGAAAGCGATCAAGATCCTCTCCAGTATATTTTTCATAGGCATAGACGGTAGCCATGCCAAGGGTGTCGATCTTCATTTCGGGCTCTAGCCCTATCGCTCCCCGACACAGCATTCGAGCCACCGAATCCGGCGGATAATTCGCCATCAGATATTCCACCTTCTCTTTATCTGTCTTCTGATTGAATCCCGACGGAAATTCCCCCGTGCCGGTTTTGCCCTTACAGCCTGACAATACCGCCATGCCTACCGCAATACATATGAGCATTACCATCGGCAGGATCTTGTGTTGACTTTTCATTATTACCATACTATTGTTTGTCCGGCAAAATTAAGCATTTTTTTCTTATTCGGAAATCCCTTGTTCCTTTCAATCCTAATTTATAGGTAGAACAGAAATTATATGTGCTTTTTAGGGAATATAATTTTATATTCAATTTGGCAGCTCGAAGAATGAGTAATGGGGCTCCATTATGATTGATGAGAGATGGCGAAGTGAACTAAAAGGATTTTTCATAAAATGTGCATATATTTTCTGTTTTACCTGTATATTACTTCCCTAAAAATTTCATCTTGAATTTTCGCCGTCCAAATTTGCCCATATCGTTATATTTCCTTAAATTTGAAACCTCTTTAATTTCTCTCCTTATAATTCGTGTCTGCAGTCATGTCCCCGACGTCCCTTACAATCGTAATTCCCGTATTTAATCGCGAAGCCCTGATTCAGCGTACCCTGTCATCCATAAGCCGACAGTCTCTTCGCCCTCTCGACGTCGTTCTTATCGACAATAATTCCTCCGACTCCTCCCTGTCCATTATGAAAAAATGGCAACTCCAAAATCCCGACATCAACGTTATCATTGATTCGGAAAAAATTCCCGGAGCCGCCGCAGCCCGTCAACACGGCCTTGAACTCGTACGAACGCAATGGACAATGTTTTTCGACTCAGACGACACCATGGAGCCCAATCATTGCCGACAGGCCCTGTACTCGGCACAAAACGCCGATCTCGTAGGTTGGGACGTAAATATCATCGACAAATCCGGAAATCGCTCCATTAAAAAATTCCCTGTAAACAACCTTCAATTCCACTCCCTGTTCCACGGAGCCACCGGCACACAACGCTACATGGCCCGAACCGCCCTTTTTCGGAAAGCCGGCGGTTGGAACCCTTCCGTTCGTTACTGGGACGACATCGAACTCGGCGCCCGGATCCTGAATCTTAACCCGCGTGTAGTCAAAGTTATTGCCCCTCCTCCCGTCACTATTTACTCTTCCGACGATTCAATCACAGGTCCTCTCTTCTCTTCCAAAATCCCTCAGGCTCTCCACGCCCTCTCCCTGATTGCAAACACCCTCGGCCATCAAAAATTATCTTGGATCGATCTCAAAACAACCATTCTCGCCGCAGACTCAGCAAGAGAGAACTCTCCTTCCGGCAAAAAACTCCTTAACGATCTCCTCTCCAACCCTTCCTTAATATACGGAGACTCCCTCTCAAAAAATCATAAGCCGTGCGCCCCTATCCTCAAGCTGGCTTACCTTTACCGCAAAGCCGGAGGAAGAGGCATTGCCAGAATCCTTCAACCTTTCCTCACACTACATCACAGTCTCTGAACCCATCGATTCATGCCTGTGTGTATGAAAAGACAATTTATTCACCCATAAAATAAGTAGTTGATAAAAATTAATGAACATATAAAACTTATTTATTTTTGAGACAGTTTGGCTTTGGAGCGAGAGGGTGTTGCAGAACTACCCCTTACAGATGCTCTGAGAATTGAATATTTGGG
>JAMPGE010000015.1 GCA_023664085.1 Muribaculum sp.
CTGATAAGATGATGAAAATTCACCCGAAAGATTGCCAAAGATTAATGACAAGAAAGAATTTAAAACTGATTTTAACTTTCGTAAATAAGTTTAGACAACTTCATTGGCAAACTTTTCTATGAAGTGATTTAAACACGTACGAAAATTTTACCATGATATTTTCAATCGTCACTAAATAAGAGTCCATCTCATAAAAAGACCTCTTGATGAACAAAAACATCCCGTTTCTGTCGCTCAGCCGAACCAACGCACCCCTTAGCCGCGAACTGAGGGAAGCCGCACTGCGTGTGATAGACTCCGGATGGTATCTGCACGGGCCACAGACCCGCCAACTGGAGAGTCACCTCGCGGAGCTCACGGGCCGCAACCATGCTATAGGCGTGAGCAACGGACTTGATGCGATCCGCCTTATCTTCAGAGCCCTCATCGAACTCGGGAGGCTATCCGCGGGCGACGGAGTGCTCGTACCCGCCAACACATACATCGCCTCCATTCTTCCCATCACCGAATTCGGCCTCGTCCCCGTTCTCCTGGAGCCGGATCCGGACACCTTCGGGATAAACTGGGAACAAGCGCTCACACTTTTTGAGACATCGCAAAGCAAGCAAAGCGCCGACAAGGCAGGAGAGGCAACAAAAATCAAAGCGCTCCTCACCGTGCACCTCTACGGCAATCCCTCCTGGGATACCGACATAGCCGCCCGTCTGCAGCGACAGGGCGTAATCATCATTGAAGACAACGCCCAGGCAATAGGGGCCTCCATATCAGGCATACCCACCGGAGGACTTGGCGACGCCGCCGCCTTCAGCTTCTATCCCACAAAAAACGTAGGCGCACTTGGTGACGCAGGAGCGGTGACCACGGACGATACCGCCCTTGAAAAGACAATCCGGGCACTCGCCAACTACGGTTCGGACCGCCGTTACCACAATATCTACCGGGGCTATAACTGCCGTATCGATGAAATGCAGGCGGCCTTCCTCAATGTAAAGCTCACGCATCTCAACGAAATCACTCGAAGCCGGCAAGAAGCCGCAAACGCATACCTCGACAAGATCGCCAATCCGGCGGTGGCATTGCCGGCCATACTGCCCCGCGCCGTACAGGTATGGCATCAATTTCCGATACGTACTCCCTATAGAGACGCATTGCGTACGTATCTAAGCGAAAACGGCATAGCCACCGACATACATTATGCAGTGCCCCCTCACCGTCAGCCCTGTTACGAGAATACATTCAGCGGCCGCTACCCCCTCACCGAACAAATGGCCGACACTCTTATCAGCCTCCCCATTTCAGACATCACCCCGGCCCAAGCCGAATACATAGCCGGAGTTATAAATTCCTTCAGACCTACCCTAAAGAAATGAGTCAGACCGAAAAAAACACAAACAAGTCTCACGCAAAGAATAAAAAGCAACCTCACCGCAAGCATCAGGGAGGGAAACGCCCGGCGCGGATTCTCCTCTGGCTATCGGTTGCGATAATAATACTCGCCGGAGCCGCACTCACCCCGATGGTGTTTTATAGATCGGACCGGGACGTAACGTTCTACATACCCAAGGACGCCACAATAGAAAACGTACGGGACACCCTGCGCAAATACTTCAGTCCGACATATTCAGACAACGTGATGCGCCTGCTCAAAGTGCGCAACGTAGATTTCTCAAAGCGCCACGGCGCCTACTTCATTCCCAAAGGCACAAGTCCGTTTACGGCCATGCGCACCATTGCCAGAAGGGCTCAGACTCCTCAAAGAATCGTCATAAACCATTTTCGCGACTTCAACACCCTGGCGGCCGCCATATCCCGGAAACTTGACTTCTCCGCGGAAGACTTCATTGAAGCCGCCACCGACTCCGCCACTCTCTCCCAATACGGACTCACACCCGATCAAGTGCTCTCCCTCTTCCTTGAAGACACCTACGAAGTGTATTGGAGCAACACTCCTCAGGAAGTGATAGCCAAAATAGGCAACAACTATAAAAACTTCTGGACGCCACAAAACGTAAAGGACACCCGCGACATGGGGCTCACGCCGGCCCAACTGATGATCGTGGCCTCCATCACCGATGAAGAAACCAATAAGACCGACGAAAAAGGGCGAATCGGAATGCTCTACATCAACCGGCTCAACACCGGCATGCGCCTTCAGGCCGACCCCACGGTAAGATTCGCCATGGGCAATTTCTCGATACAACGCGTCACTAAGGAACATCTCACCGTAGACAGTCCCTACAACACCTACCGTATAGACGGTCTGCCGCCGGGACCGATACGCACCACCAGCACCGTCACCCTGCAGAAAATCATCAACAATCCCCCCACCGACGATCTGTATATGTGCGCCCGCGAAGACTTCTCCGGCTACCACAACTTTGCCGGCACCTACGAAGAGCATATGAAGAACGCTCTGAGATATCAGCACGAACTTGACCGTAGGGGTATTAAATAACCAATCCGCAGATCTGACCACGTAGACATATCATTTGAAGCAATGACAGGTATACAAAGGTTTGCCGCACTTGCAGTCATGACGTTTATCACCGTCGTGGCATCCTTTGCATCCCTACCCGACACCTCCCTGCACAAGCCCCTGCCCGTCTCCCCCGCTACTCTTGCAGAATCGACCGCAGCCTCAGAGCCGATGATTTCCGACACCGTCCGAAGTTTGAATGGCTTGCACGACACGCGCTGGAACGAAGACCATTGGTGGACCAACGTATTGCGACGGGAACACAAGCTGGCGATGAACGACACCACGATCCATTACCCCAAATTCATAGGATTCTGCGTGGACGTATACAACTGGGGCGACCGCTTCTTCAACTCGGTGGATCCGCGCTACGTGCAAAGCACCGGCAAGCGCTGGAAAATAAGAATCACCAGCGACAACTGGCTTGACTCCTACGCCATGTCATTCCCAGCAAAGATGTCGATGCGCATGATGAACAACGTATACTCCAACTTCGGAGCATACCTCCACTACATGGCCGTTAGCGTGGGCTACTCCATCAACCTCAACCACGTGCTCTTCGGCAAACCTATGGACCGCAAAAAACTTGAATTCGGCTTCAGCTGCGCACGCTTCAACGCTGAATTTTCATATACCAAGAGCGACGGCGGCAACTACATGCGAAAATTCGGCGACTATAACAACGGACGTCTATTTAAAAGCTACTTTCCCGGGCTAAACATGCAGGATATGCAGATAGCCGCCTATTATTTCTTCAACAACCGGAAATATTCCGAAGGGGCAGCCTATAGCTTCGGCAAATTCCAGCGCCTGAGCGCCGGATCGTTCATGGCCGGACTCTCTTACTCCGATCAAGACATCAACATTGACTTCTCCACACTCAACGCTGACCTAAAAAAATATCTCAAACTTGACAGATATTTCCTTAAATTCCATTATTTCAGCTACTGTCTTCTCTTCGGCTACGGCTATAACTGGGTGTGGAACCCCCATTTTCTTTTCAATATCACCGCTATGCCATCCATCGGAGTCACCCACTGCTATGAAGACTCGGCGGAAGGCACAGGCAACCTTCTTGCTCTCAACATAAAGGGCCGCATGAGCATCACCTATAACTTAGGCGACTTCTTCGCCGGGCTGCAGGCCAAAATGGACGGCCAATGGTATCGATCGGACAAATACTCACTATTCAACAGCATCGAATCCCTCACCCTATCGGCAGGCTGGAGATTCTGACAAAAGACATATAAGTATCCATAGAGCCCGTCTCTAAAAAAATTCAGGCTTATTCAGCTATTTTTGCTACCTTTTTAGGCATTGGTACAACATTTTCTCTAAATATTTACTTTTTTCTTGTATTTTTCAATTAATGTTGCTATCTTTGGCGCGTGGGATTCATATGCGCCATTACACTACACATGAAAGCATATCACCCCGAAATTCTGAATATACAACCGCAATTTATTTTTACAATTAACTTCCAATAACAACCTTTTAACCAAACAAGCCATCTGTATGAAAAAAGCTTTCTACACACTGTTGGCCGCGTTGACACTTTCCGCTCCAGCCGTTCAGGCTGAAGTATGGGAAGGGACCACGACGCCCGTGCCAGCCGATGCAGTTTATCTCAATCCCGGCACATCCCCCGGAGTCTATTCCGAACTGGTAGGAACGTATGCCGTAGACCTTTCCGGCCTCTACTATCAGATCTCCTCAACCGCTCGATCCAACGGACACATCAGCGGAGACAATCCGATTTTCGTTTATGTTGTAAACGAAAGCAACGAGATCGTATTCACCGGTGACTACAAATTCGCCACGCCGGCCGGCGGCCGTTCTCTCCTGGACATGGCCGTGACCATCCCTGAAGAAAACAAGATCACTACTCCGGGCACCTACTACATCATTTTCCCAACCGGAAAGAGCAATACCGAGCCCAATCAGGCCTATATAAATCCCCGTAATTATGAGAACATCTACGATCTCAAGGTAGGTCCCTATATCGTAGCAGAGCCGAAAGCCGCGGTAGACGCTCAATTCACCGTTACTCCCCAGGGAGAATTCCCCAGCGGCAATCTACCCGGCATGGTGACTTTCACCATGGCGGAAAGTGCGAAGTTCTTCAACGTGGGCGACCTCGAAGGATGCATAAGCCTGCTTTCTCCCGCCGGCTCCAAGATCACTATGGAACCGGGTGTAAAGAGCGGCAACGTGGTGACATGGGAATTCCCTAACGACTTCAATAAGGCTGCAGGCCAATACACAATCGAGTTTGATTTCTCCACTTTCTCCGCATTCACAACCGACTACGCTCCGTATAAGTTCCCCGCCAAAGGAGAATACCACTTCACAATCACCGACGGCAAAACCTTCGTCACTCCTCAGTTCACCACCGTGCCGGCAGAACGTGAAATCACCGATTGGGATACGGAAGTGGCAAACCCGGCAATGTTGGGAATATCGCTCACTGACTATAAGCTTGCTTCCGCTATACCCCTGGCATCTCTTTCAAATTATCCCCTCACAGTGGTGACCCCCTCCAATGAGACATTGTCTCTGGCGCTTCGCAGAGCCTCTTTAAACCAATTCCAGTTCACAGTTCCCACCGGCACTTTCAAAGAAGTAGGCACCTACAGATGCTTCTTCAAGATCGCCGGTCTGGACGGCGTTTCCGCTACCGATGCCACCGATGAAGTGATTCTTGAAAACATCTCCTTCGATATCGTGATCAAAGGTATTCCCGATCCCGAAGACGCCATCGTTGAGCTTACTCCCGACGGAAGCTATCTCCCCTACGCAGCTCCCACCGCCGTGGAACTTCTCGTATCCAACGCCGCTGCAATCACCATCACTCCGGGTAAATCCCTCCTCACCGTGACCCGTCTCGCAACACGTGCCGACAGTGACGTGGTTGCCACCGTGGATCCCGTGGTTTCCGGAAATAAAATCACATGGGCACTGCCCACCGACCTTGAGGAAGGCAATTATGAATCCACAGTAACCTTCGACGGCATCACAGCCAAGACAGCGGAAGGTGCGGAGATCGTATTCCCCACCGAGCCTCTCGTACAGCAGTTCTCAATCACCACTCCCGATTATCCCGTAGCTGACCTTACCGCTACCGTGACACCCGCAGCCGGTTTCTACAAAGAATGGACTGCCAACCAGATCAACGTGGACTTCAAAAATTATCGTCTGGAAGGCACCAAAGTGGAACTTCCCGCATTCAAGGCACGTCCCGCAGTTCTCACTCTTCCCGACGGCACCACCACCGACCTCAACCTGAAGCAATCCGGTGGATCCAGCGTCAAGAAAGGCTACTATGTAGTGCCCGAAGGCACCTTCTCTCAGGAAGGCAAATATACTCTCACAGTGCCTGTAGGTGGCCTCGTGGCTTATCCCCAGTCAGCGTCTGCCGCCACTGATGAGAACCGTGTGATCCTCAACAACTACGTGATTGAATACTCCGTAGGCATTGAGTCAGGCATTGAGGCTATCAACGCAGAAGAAGCCAACACCGAATACTATGACCTCAATGGCGTAAAACTCGACGGCAAACCCACCGGCGGCATGTACATCAAGGTCGTAAACGGCCAAGGATCAATTGTAATCGTGAAATAATCTATTCACATAATCCCAGCTAAAAAGGGTATGTCGGCTTCCCGACATACCCTTTTCTTTTAGCTATAGATCAAAAAAAATACTTACCGCCAAAGCAGTAAGTATTTTTTATGTATGATTATATGCGTACGTAATTAATGGCGCGGACCGCGGTCACCGCCTTCGCGACGTGGACGGTCACCTTCGCGACGTGGACGGTCGCCGTCACGACGGGGTCCACGCGGACCTCCTTCGCGGCGAGGGCGTCCCTGGGGCTCTACGTATCCTTCGGGCTTCTCGGTGAGAGCACGCATCGACAGGCGGTACTTGCCGGTCTTCTTATCGATCTCAATGAGTTTCACCCTCACTTTATCGCCTTCCTTCAGACCGCTTTCCTCCATGTTTTCAAGGCGTTTCCAAGAGATTTCGGAGATATGAAGCAGGCCGTCGCGTCCGGGCATAAATTCCACGAACGCACCGAAGTCCATGATCGAGCGGACAGTGCCGTCGTAAACCTCGCCTTCTTCAGGCTGAGCCACGATGGCTTTGATCTTGGCCAGAGCAGCTTCGATACCCTTGGCGTCTTTGGAAGCGATCTCTACGCGGCCAATGCCTGTCTTTTCATCCTCATCAATGGAGATGGTGGTGCCGGTCTCCTCCTGAATACCCTGGATAACCTTGCCTTGAGGACCGATAACAGCGCCGATGGTCTCCTTTGGAATCTCAATGGTGACCAGACGGGGCACGTGGGGCTTGTAGTCTTCGCGGGCCTCGGGAATGGTTTCCTTGATAATGTTGAGGATGTGCAGACGTCCTTCGCGGGCCTGGTTGAGGGCCTTTTCAAGCACTTCGTAGCTCAAGCCGTCGCACTTTATATCCATCTGGGTGGCGGTGATACCGTTTACGGTACCTGTCACCTTGAAGTCCATGTCGCCCAAGTGGTCCTCGTCGCCGAGAATATCGGAGAGGATGGCATATTTGGCATTACCCTCGTCGGAGATAAGGCCCATTGCCACGCCGGCCACAGGACGCTTCATCTTCACGCCGGCGTCGAGCAGAGCGAGAGTGCCTCCGCACACGGTGGCCATTGAAGAGGAGCCGTTGGATTCGAGGATATCGCTCACGATGCGGCAAGTGTAGGGGAAGTCCTCGGGGAACATGCGTTTCAATGCACGGTGAGCCAGATTTCCGTGGCCGATTTCACGACGGCCTACGCCTCGCTGCGGACGGGCCTCTCCCGTGGAGAAGGGAGGGAAGTTATAATGGAGCAGGAAGCGCTCTTTGCTTTGGTTGAGCACGTCGTCCACGATTTTTTCATCGAGAGTGGTGCCGAGGGTGGCAGTGACCAGAGCCTGAGTTTCTCCACGTGTGAATATAGCAGCGCCGTGGGGGCCCGGCAGATAGTCTACTTCACACCAGATGGGGCGAATGTCGGTGGTCTTACGTCCGTCGAGACGAATACCTTCGTCGAGCACACAACGGCGCATGGCTTCCTTTTCTACGTCGTGATAGTAACGCTTCACCATTTCCACGCGTTGCTCGGGAGTGTATAGTTCGAGCTGCTCGTCGGTCATCTCGGGCATGCTGTCGATATATTCGTCGAGAACGGCCTTGAAGGAATCGGCACGCCAATGCTTGTCGGCATTGCCGGCCTTGGCGATCTCGTAGGCCTTGGCATAGCATTTGTCGTGCACGTCGGCGCGGAGTGCATCATCATTGATTTCGTGGTTGTATTCACGCTTCTGCTCATGTCCGGACTCTTTCATGAGTTCGATCTGAGCCACGCAGTGGCGTTTGATCTCTTCATGAGCCACCTTGAGGGCTTCGAGGAGTTCGGCTTCGCTCACTTCGTTCATTTCTCCCTCTACCATCATGATATTGTCGTAGGTGGCGCCTACCATGAGTTCGATATCGGAGCGTTCGATCTGGTCGAAATTCGGATTGATCACCCACTCTCCGTCCACTCTGGCGATTCTCACTTCGGAGATAGGACCTTCGAAGGGAATGTCGGAGCAGGTAAGGGCGGCTGAAGCTGCGAGTCCGGCAAGAGCGTCGGGAGCTTCGTTGTCGTCGGCGGAATAGAGGGTAACGTTAACGAAAGTGTCGGCGTGGTAATTGGAGGGGAAGAGGGGACGGAGCACACGGTCGATCAAACGGGAAGTAAGGATTTCGTAGTCGCTGGCACGTCCTTCTCTTTTAAGGAAACCACCGGGATAACGGCCGATGGAGGAGTATTTTTCCTTATATTCTACTGTAAGGGGCATGAAATCCACGCCCTCGCCGGCCTCCTGAGCCGAGCATACTGTGGCAAGCAGCATGGTGTTGCCCATGCGCAACTCCACTGCGCCATCGGCCTGCTTGGCAAGTTTGCCGGTCTCAAGGGTGATTTCTCTTCCGTCACCCAGGTCGATGGTCTTTTTAAATGAATTAATCATAAAAGTCTTTATTGTTTTCTTCGCAATTGCATCACAGACAGTCCTGTCAATCAATCAATTGATTGATTATTTTAAATATTATCCCATATAGAGACAATAAACGGAACAGTCCTTTAAACGTTTTCGCTTTAAATTTGAGCGCAAAGTTAGGGAAATTTTTCCATATATCAGCAATTTCCGTACCATATTTGGCGATTTCCAACGGTTTTGAGGTGCCGAGATGGTCCGGATGGTCCGTTTTTAACTTTTTTTGTTAATTTTGCATTATGAAACGATTGAATATTCCGACCATTTCCGCTCTTTTCGCGTTGGTCGCTTTTTTATCAGCCTGCTCCGGCAGTGGCTACAAAGTGGAAGGATCGATTGCCAATGCCGATCCCGAGTCGTATGTGGTGCTTGAGCGCTCCGATCCAAACGGGGCCTGGCTCACACTCGACTCAGCCAGTCTTAAAAACGGAGAATTCTCTTTTTCCGGTCCTGCCGCGAGTGCGCCGGAGATATTCCGCCTAAGGCTCAAGGACCGCTACGTCTACTTTCCGATTGATTCGGTGGAGACAGTGACGGTGAATGCCGATGCACGCACCTTCGACACCACATTCACACTCGAGGGCAGCGATGATGCAAAGGCAATGGAACGGTTTGAGAAGCAGCTTATCGCCTTTTCTCCAAAAGCCTCCAATCCAGACTCTTTGAGCAGCTTTAAGCGCCGAATATATTCCGAATTCCTCAAAGACGCACAAGGCTCGGTGGTAAGCTACTACATTCTTACCAAGACCATCGGCACCGAACCTCTCTACAACAATGAGGAAGACTACAAATATTTCGCCGCCGTAGCTACAAGCTTCCGACAGTTTCGACCGGACGATCCGCGCACCGCACTGCTGGAAAACATCAGCACCGAGGCTCTGCGCCGGCGCAATGCCCAAAAAGGTCAACAGAGGGTGATCGAGGCCAACGAAGTGGATTTGATCGACTTTGAACTTCCGGATGAGACAGGCACCAACGTGCGTCTCAGCGACCGTGTGGGCAAAGGGCGACCCGTAGTGCTGATTTTCTCGGATATGACTACCCAGGGATCTCCCGAACTAAACATGCAGCTGCGAAAGCTGGCCGATACGGGCAGCGCCGACTTCTTTCAAGTGAGCTTCGATGAAGACCGCATAATATGGCGCAACTCTGCCAAAAACATCCCTTGGACCACTGTGTGGGCCGGTGATGTGACATCAAAGACAAAAGTTGCCACCGACTACAATCTCCGATCGCTTCCCACCTTCTACATCTTCAACAACCAAGGACAACTGACCAAGAGGGCCAATTCCCTCGATGAACTTAAGGAATTAGGAATGAGGAATTAGATTTGATGTCACTAAAATAAGAGTTTTCACGACATCGCCTCTTCGAGGCTCATCTTACTTATCTTGTTGGTCCCCAGGCTAAAGCCTGGGGTTAACCACGAATATCGCCTCTTCGAGGCTACACCGACAGCCCTTAATTTGGTGACATTAGAATTAGATTTAAAATCTACCCATATTCTCCCATATCTCCGATCTCTCCCATATCTCCCTTATCTACTATAAACTCCCTTATCTACTATAACCCCCCATAAATTCCCATAATTTTCCATAAGTATAAATCATTATTAACCACCGGGTTTCGGCTTTGTCAAAACCCGGTTTCGCTTTTGTGGGAAAATTTCGGTGAAACGGAACAATGAAAGGCATGAACCTTTTTTAAGGACATCATGTTATATTTTTGTCTTTTTTAACAATTATAAAGACATCTTAAAATCTAAACATTTCTTTTTGGGGTGCTTTACACTCGATACTAATCAAAACAAAACTTATCAATTATGAAAACACGTCTGTTAACATCTGCACTTCTTCTCAGCGGCTTATTTTCATTTGCAATCAATGCTCAGGAAGCAAAAATCAAAGACCACCGTACCAACCCCGAAGTATATTTTCTCACCATCGACCAAGTGCCGAACAGTCTTGAACTGCTCCCCGGTCCTCCCGATGCCGGATCCATAGCATTTCTATACGACAAGGCCCGCTACGACTGGGGCAAATCCCTGAGAAAGACAGAGCGGGGCGAGCAGGCCTTCCGCGACGCCAACGTATCCGGAAGCGGTGTGCCGGATGCATTCTCCGAGGCATTCGGAGTAGCCATCAATCCCGAGGAAACCCCGGAGATCTACACACTCGTGGTAGGCATGCGTGAAGATGCCGGAGATCTGGCCACACGTTCTGCAAAAGACTACTACAACCGAATGCGCCCGTATGCATTCTTCGGCGAAGACACCTGCAACCCCGAGCAGCAGGCGGAACTCTCCACCAACGGATCGTATCCTTCGGGCCATACATCGATTGGGTGGGCCACGGCACTGGTGCTGGCGGAAATCAATCCCGACCGACAGAACGAAATCCTCAACCGCGGATTTGAAATGGGCGAAAGCCGGGTGATCTGCGGATACCACTTCCAGAGCGATGTGGATGCCGCACGCATTGTAGCATCGGGAGCGGTGGCCCGTCTGCACGCCGACGAAGGATTCCAGAAGCAGCTCGACAAGGCAAAGAAAGAGTTTGCCAAGCTTCAGAAAGCAGGCAAGGTGGCTCCATCGGCCAAGAAGTAAATTCCTCAAAGAATCTCCATAATTATCAGCAACTATTTCTGACTACACTAAATAAACCGTACTGCTATGAAAACCGCTATATTCCTTACCGCACTTGCCCTTGCGGGCTGCGCTTTCAGTTCGTTGGCAGCAGAAGACGGCAACAAAGCCAAAAAATCTGATGAACCCAAGTTTACAATCAAGCCGACAGGACGAATCCTCATGGACGGAGCCCTGTATGCCACACCTCAGAAAGAAGAGTTCAAGGATGGCGTGACCATACCCGATGCCCGACTGGGAGTGAAAATGAGTTACGGCAAATGGAGTGCCAAAGTAGACGTAGGCTTCGCATATAATAAGGTGGGCTTGAAAGACCTGTTTATCCAATACGACTTCAACCCCAACAACCTGATCCGTGTAGGATCCTTTATCCATCAATACGGCCTGCAGAGCTCCACGAGTTCTTCGATGAAGGTCACCATGGAGGAGCCTGTGAGCAACGCCATCTTCAACGACTCGCGTCAGCTCGGAGTAATGTACCTTCACAGCGGCGACGTATTCTTCGGCACGGCGAGTCTGCATGCCGAGCCCTCGGCCACAAGCGTGATTCTCAAGCCTACACAGTTCACACAGGAAGGATTCGGTGTCCGCTCCCGTCTGGTGGCAAGGCCACTGCACGAAGACGGCAAAGTGGTGCAGGTGGGCTTCTCGGGCGGCTTCGCCACTCCGCAGCGGTCCGGCGACCCCGACACCCACGATTCGTTTACCTTCCAGTCCAACTTCCCCACCCGCGTGGCACAGGTAACGGCGCTGAGTGCTAAAGTGGACCATGCCAAAAATCTTTGGAAATTCACTCCCGAACTTCTTCTCAATTATGGTCCGGTGGCACTTGAAAGCCAGTATTACTGGATTCGCGTGGCTCGCCGACAGCATCTGTATCACTTCACCGGACAGGGTGCGTATGCCACACTGCGCGGACTGATTCTGGGCGGCAACTATTCATATTCGCCGCTCGACGCCGGTCTGGCCACTCCCAAACCCAAATCGCTCGAGGCCGTGCTCTCCTACAACTATACCGACGTATCAAGCGCCAAAGCCGGCATCATGGGCGGCAGAATGAACGACTTCTCAGTGACATTCAACTACTATATCAACAAGTATATGCTGGCCCGTCTGCATTACAGCTATACCCACACCTGGGGACGCGCCGACACCCCCTCGATGAGCGTGAACGGATTTATGGCCCGACTTCAGGTGATCTTCTGATTTTTGCCATACAATAATTTTTTGCTAAATTCGCGTTCGGAGACCTTTTCTCCGAACGCGTTTATTATGAATACCGATTGGAAAGATGCCCTCGGCAGTCTATTGAAGGACGGCAATCTGCCTCAGGGGGAAGATACCGCCACCGATACCGGCAACACAGAATCTACAGCACTCCGCAAACAAAAGCTTAACATCATTCTCGACAAGAAAGGGCGCAAGGGAAAAACGGCCACTCTCATCGAGGGATTCGATCTCGGGGAAGAGGAGGTGAAAGAAATCGCCGCCACGCTCAAAAAGAAAATCGGCACAGGCGGTGCCGTGCGCGGCTCCGATATCCTCCTGCAGGGAGACTGGCGCGACAAGGTGCGCCGGATTCTTCAGGACATGAACCTTATCTAAAACCCTATCTTATGCTGAAACTACAAAGGGCATCCGCCGGCTCCGGAAAGACCTATACTCTGGCACGCACATATCTTCAACTTTTTCTCACCATCACAGAGGGGGGACGCACACGTCTGCGTACCCGGCATGAAATCAACGATGCCATATCCCACATTCTGGCCGTGACCTTCACCAACAAGGCCACCGACGAGATGAAAGACCGCATCGTTTCCCGGCTGGCACAGATAGCCGACGCCGACCTGTCGGTAAGGGTTAAAGACTGGCCCGACTACCTTGAGGACTTCGCTCTGCTCACGGGCAATCCTTCGACTCCTCTCACTGAAAATGCCCTGGCGGTGAAGGAAGCCGCTGCCGTTGCTCTGCGCACGCTGCTCTTCAACTATTCCGACTTCAACGTATCCACCATCGACTCATTCTTCCAGACCATCCTGCGCACGTTTGCCTACGAGACGGATCTCAACGATTCCTATCAACTGGAGATCGATGCTTCCCAGACAATATCGGCCGGGGTAGACGCCACTCTCGACTCTCTGCTCCAGCAGGGGGCCGAAGCCCAGACATCCGGATGGATCACCACTCTTATGGATCGCGCCATCGAGTCCGGCAATGCCTGGAATCCCTATCAGAAATCCACACGACGCGGTTCCGTATACCGCAATCTTCTGGACAATGCCCGCAAACTTGAAAGCGAAGTCTTCAAAGAAAAGCGATCCGCCCTCGACAAGTATTTCTCCTCAAATCCCGATCTGTTGGGGCTATGCACTGAAATCGACGATGAACTGCTGCAGCCCGTGGTGGACGAGCACGATAAACTGCGCTCGGTTGCGTCCCAAATGCTGGACGCCATCAAAAGACATAACGTAGACACATCCCAACTTGATAGATATCTCATTGGGCGCCTTACGAAAGCCACGGGCCGAAACCCTTTCCCCGTCGGCGCCGATTCCGGACAATTCTCCATTCCGGAGAAAGCCCAATTGCTTTCCAAGGGAGGAGAGCTGCCCGCTCACGTCCTTGAGATTCTTGAGCCGCTCCACTCACGATTCAAGGATACCGCCATCAGATGGAATAAAATGCGTACCGACCCGGCGCTGGCCACTTGGGGCAATTACCGCAAACTCATCCCCTATCTGCCGCTGCTGCATATTGTGGCCGGCAATATCCATGACCTGTTGTCGCGACAAAACAGTATGCTGCTGAGCGAGACCAATTCTCTGCTCCATAAAATCATCGATGAAGACGAGACTCCTTTTATATATGAGCGTCTCGGTTCCCGGGTGAACCATTACCTTATAGATGAATTTCAGGACACTTCCCGCCTGCAATGGATCAATTTCAAACCATTGCTTGCCGAGAGCCTGTCGTATGATTACGACAACCTTATCATCGGCGATGCCAAACAAAGCATCTACCGTTTCCGCAATGCCGATCCATCGCTGATCACACATGCCGTAACGGCCGATCTCGGTGCCGAGAAAGTGAGGGAAGCCGGCCACACACCGGCTGAAAACACCAACCATCGGAGTCTGAAGAGGATCGTGGAGTTTAACAATGCACTCTTTGAATCGCTCGCCGCCGGACTCGATGCCCAAACCTCGTCGTCATCCTCAAAGAGCAAGACCAAAAAAGACGAATCCGCCCAACCCCGATCTGATTTTTTTAAAAATCTTTACTCCAACGTACGCCAGGAGGCTAAAAAAACAGATGACTCAGGCTACGTGAAAATCACCTTCTACAAAAATCCCAAAAACGAAGAGAAGGAGGAGGCCGAAGCCGATTCCGCCGCATCCCTTTCCGGACTGCCACCTCAGTATTCACAGGCCGGAGAATTCGTGGCTTCGCTTCTTGACCGCGGATTCGAGCAAAAAGACATCGCATATCTTGTACGTACCAATCGGGAGGGTCTCAATCTGGTGAAAGCCTTTATGGACTATAATTCCCGTCAGGGTCCCGACGGGCGTCATATTGAGTTTATAAGCGATGAATCCCTGTTGATCTCGAATGCCCGCTCGGTAAACACAATCATCGGTATCCTCGAGGCTATAGTGAAGGGATATCACTTGCTTGGCAAACCCTCCGACGAATCAGTGACTGCACCCCAGAACAAACCTTCCGGCAAACCAATCGGCGACGAGGTGTTCTGGACCAAGATCAAGACCCGCTATGAGTTTCTTGCATCAAAATTCCCCGATGAATCACCGGCAGAAATCCTTAACCGCATTTTCAGTTACGACAAAGAGCCATCCGTATCGCCCGACAACGAACAGCTGAATCTCTCAAACCTTTTAGGCGAACTTCAGTCGGTGGCCCTCCCCTCTCTTGTGGAAGCCTTCACGGCACATTTCGTCACAGAACAGGTGCGCAAAAAGGAGGCACCGTTTATCTCGGCCTTTCAGGACGCCGTGCTCGAGTATTGCGAGAATTCCACCACCGATATCTCCTCATTCCTCGACTGGTGGCACCGGAAAGGTTCCAAACTATCCATATCTTCTCCCGAAGGTCTGGATGCCGTCAAGATCATGACCGTGCATAAATCGAAGGGACTGCAGTTTGACTGCGTGATCCTGCCCTCCGCCAACTATGATTTCGCTCCTCCCAGCCATGAGGATAAAATGGAATGGGATTGGGTGAAGCCGGATCCGGCTTTCCCCTACGCCGACCGCCTCCCTCCGTTCATTCCAATAGGAGTCACCAAAAATCTTGAATCCACCGCCCATAGCCGGCTTTATGAGGATTTGAAACGCAAGGTGGAGATGGACGCCCTGAACCTCGCATATGTGGCGATGACCAGAGCCGTGAAGGAACTTTACGTGTTTTCCGCGGTATCCTTAAATAAAAACAACGTTGTAAACAGATCTGTACTCGGTCCCAAACTACATGGTTTCTGTACAGGTCCGCAGTCCATAATGACCAAAATCAATCCGCCCCGTGATCTCAACGAAGGCGATATCAACGGCATGGAAGGAGTGGATCCTGAAGAAAACATCAACGACACTACCCTTACCCTGCCCATGGAATTCGTTTACGGCACTCCTCTAACCCGAGAAGAGATTAAAGGGAAAGACGATAAGGATAAGAATAAGGATAAGAAGGATACGAAGGATAAGGAAAAGAAAGTACGCATAATCGACGAATACTCACCTTCATTTGCCACTCAGACATTGAAGTATAAACCGGCAGAATCGTCATCGGAAGAAGAGGAGGATCCGCGGACCACGGGCAATATCCTTCACGACATCATGTCTGCAGTGAAGATGCCGGAAGACGTGGAGACGGCGGTGCGTCGGGCAGTGGTGCGCGGCATTATTTCCGAAGAGCGGGGAGTGAAAATCTCCGCATTCCTTCAGCATGCAATCACGGAGACGGAAGATTACGGATGGTTCGCTTCAGGACAAAGAGTGATCAACGAACGCGCACTTGTGGCAAGCAACGCGCTTACCCGCCGTCCGGACCGCATGCTCCTTGATGATGAAGGTAACCTCACCATAGTCGACTATAAATTCGGCGACAAATCGGGGGTGAAGAAATATGAGGATCAAGTGGCGGAATACATGGAACTGGCAGCCCGCACCAAGAGATTCAGATCCATAAAGGGATATCTTTGGTACGTGACGCTACATGAAATAACGCCCATCCAATCGACACAAGAAACTGAATAAACAAGCAAGCGGGTAAGTTTTGCATTTTTGGCAAAAAGTTGTAACTTTGCATCCGAGGCGGGATCTTACTCAGATCCGACCCCTTATGTGAAACAAACCTTAATAAGTTTTGGATACTGTTCCGTTACCCACGCCCGGTCCGGGCGTACCTCTTTTTATACTTCTAAGTCAAGCCATTGAATTTAATGCGCCCCCCTCATGGGCCGCATGGCTTCTTATTGTGGTAATAGCCGTGGCCTGCCTGCTGCTCTCCGCATTCGTATCCGGCAGCGAAATAGCATATTTCGGGCTCGGACCCACCGATCTTGACGAGCTTGCCGATTCCGAAGACGAAGCCGACAGGAAAGCCTACCGACTCCTGTCGCACAGCGAGCAGCTTCTGGCCACCATATTAATCGGCAACAATCTTGTAAACATCACGATGGTAGTGTTGATGACTTTTGCCATCAACCAGACCGTGAAGTTCAATTCTTCGGTCCTGAACTTTCTGGTGCAGACAGTATTTCTAACCTTTCTGCTTCTGCTTTTCGGAGAAATATTTCCAAAGCTCGTAGCCCGCTCCCGGGCGCGCAAATGGGTGCACGCCACTTCGGGAGCCGTATTGTTTCTCTTCAACCTGTTCTCTCCCCTATCGCGGCTGCTTGTGCGCTCTACTTCGCTCATCACCCGCGTGGTGCATAAGAAAGCCGAGGAAATCACTTCCGATGAACTCGAAAAAGCCCTGGAGATATCCGACATGAAGGAGGGCAAAGACAAAGAGATGCTCGAAGGGATTCTTTCGTTTGGCGACAAGGAAGTGAGCGAAGTGATGATATCACGCGTAGACGTCA
Organism: Muribaculum sp.; assembly: GCA_023664085.1. Lineage (GTDB taxonomy): Bacteria > Bacteroidota > Bacteroidia > Bacteroidales > Muribaculaceae > Lepagella. Next base: position 17,280 of record JAMPGE010000015.1, read on the forward strand.
CATCGATCGAATATCACGACTCGTGGGACGATGCCATGAAGACCATCCTTGATTCCGGATTCAGCCGTATCCCTGTATACGACACCGATCAAGACACTATCCGCGGCATCCTCTACAGCAAGGATCTCCTTCCCTTTATCGGCAACAGCGACAACACCTTCCACTGGCAGACACTGCTGCGCCCGGCATATTTCGTGCCCGAATCAAGAATGATCGACGATCTGCTCGAAGACTTCCGCACTCGTAAGATCCATATCGCCGTGGTGGTGGATGAGTACGGTGGCACTCAGGGAATCGTAACCCTTGAAGACATCATTGAGGAAATAGTGGGTGAAATTGACGATGAATACGACGACACCCAGTCGCATTACCGCCGGTTGGGGCCCGATACGTATGTGTTCAACGCCAAAGTGTCGATCAGCGATTTCTGCCACGACACTGACATTGAGGAAGATCAGCTCGGAGATATCGGCGATGCCGAGACTCTGGCCGGCCTTCTGCTTGAGATCAAAGGCGATTTCCCCAAAAAAGACGAAGTGCTTCAACGCGGACCCTGCACATTTACCGTGCTTGGCATTGAACGGCACCGAATCACCCGAGTAAAAGTGAAAATTTTACCCAAACCAGACAATGGAGACTGACTTTATATATTGGAGACATCGTACTCCGGCCGGTATCAAGGTGGAGGAAGTAAGCGGCGCAGAAGATAAAAAAGGGAAACTCTGGCGCGAAATGGCTCTCCAGATTTACTGCGAAAACGGCAAAGACAGCTATCGCCAGATCGGACATTTCAGAAACGGTGCTCCCTTCCTTGAGGGCGACGATGCCCGCATATCTTTATCTCATGCCGACCATCTGCTCGTGGTGGCCACACTTCCGCGCACTCCCGAGACCGATCTCCGTGATTTTTCCACCCGCACGTGTATGGGTATAGATGCAGAGCGGGCAGACCGCGGGCAGGTGCTGAAGATCCGCTCCAAATTTCTTTCTGACGAAGAACTTGGCGAGATTGCCGAAGACGACGTGGCGGCCAACATTCTGGCCTGGACCATCAAGGAAGCATCCTATAAAGCCGCCCTGTGCGAGGGAATGGACTTTCGCAACGACATCCGGATCATCGCCATGCCTTCTCCTACGGAGACCGTGGTGGGAAATACGGCCGGCACTCCCGGCAAAGCGGAGATACGTCGTCATGACGACAATGGCAACGTCTGCGTCTTCCCTCTCGACATCTTCAGCTGGATATCCGAAGGATGCATCGTGAGTCTGGCCTACTCTCCCCAGTGCGCCAAATTCACCAAAAATCCGGCTTAAAAAATTTTTGATCGCGATAAATCTTCTTAAATCAAGAAAAATCGGGATAAATCGCGTTAAATCGGGATAAATCTCCATTAATCGGATCATAATCATTTTCAATTCCTAATTCATGAATATCCTCACCACCCTATACGAACAGCTCAATTCGCTGGAACTGAATATGACCAATATCATGTTTCGGTTGATTTTGAGTATGATCCTCGGCATGATAGTAGGCGCTGAACGCAAACGCAAAGGGCAGATAGCCGGCATTCGCACTTTCGCACTCATCTCCATGGGGGCATGCCTTGCCATGCTGCTTTCCATCTACGTGCCGCAGGTATATATGGGGCTTAAAAACGGCGATCCGGGGCGTATCGCCGCGCAGGTCATCACCGGCATCGGTTTTCTGGGCGGTGGCGCCATGATCCACATGAAGGGTGCCGTGCGCGGCCTCACCACGGCCGCCGGCATTTGGATGACAGCCATCATCGGAATGGCCGTGGGAATCGGAATGTATCTTTGCTCCATCGGTGCCACTGTTCTCATCATGCTCACACTGGTCACCTTCGAACAGTATGAGAAGCGCCGCAAACTCGGTCAGGAATCCAAGGTGCTGAGTCTGACCGTAGAGGGAATTATCCGGGATCTTAAACCATACAAGGACCTCTTCAGGAAAACGGGTGTGCATCTTTCCACTTTCTATATCGAATACGATTATGTGCATTCCCGCACCGACATTAATTTTGTAGTGCTCACCCACACCAACTCAAACCTACTGCCCCTGATGGACAGTATGAGCCTGCTGGCTCCCACCAACAAGCTCACCCTCTCATCGCAAATAGATATCTGACGCACGAGTCTTTCTCACAGCGCGCTGTGGAGTGCCAGCAGTATGATTCCGGCTCCAAGACCGTAGATCACGTTGAGAGCCATGTCTGAAGTCTTGGCGGAGCTCATCTCTTCCATAAGTTTCTCCATAAGAGAGCCTTCATCATAACTCGCCTTGGTATTCCGGCAAACAGCCTGCACCTTATCCGTGAGGTTTGCAACTTTGTCGGTCAGGAGACTTAGAGATTCTTTTGCCCGGTTGGAGATCAAGCGGTCAAACTGAGCGAGATTGCCAAGAAGGCGGCCCTGACAGGATTCGGTGGCGTTAAAGTTCATTTCCATAATTTTGCTTTGGCAGTTGTTTAGTTGTTTTGACGTTGCAAAGTTATGACGGTCCCTCTGCCAACAGAATGCACCGATATGTTAAATATTGTTAATTTTGCCAATTGACAATATTTTGCTAATTTTGCAAACTTAAAAGTCAGATTCACAAACTACATAAGATGAAAATTGAAGACATTATTGCTCAAGGCGTTGCCAACGCCGTAAAAGCTCTTTATAATGCGGACATAGATCCGGCATCCGTAGTGCCCCAAGCCACAAAAAAAGAATTTGAAGGCAACCTCACCGTGGTGGTGTTTCCATTTTTGAAAATAAGCCGCAAGGCCCCGGAGTCCACCGCCAATGAGATAGGTGCATGGCTGAAAGAGAATGTGGATGCCATAGGCGGTTTTAATGCTGTGAAGGGTTTTCTCAACCTTTCAATAGCCCCCTCTTTCTGGCTTTTCCAACTGCACGAAATCGAAGACGATCCGAATTTCGGAATTCGTCATGCCGACGCCGACAGTGATCTGGTGATGGTGGAATATTCATCGCCCAACACCAACAAGCCTCTGCATTTAGGCCACGTTCGCAACAATCTGCTCGGATACTCTCTGGCATGCATTCTTGAAGCCAACGGACACAAGGTGATCAAAACCAATATCGTAAACGACCGCGGCATACACATCTGCAAGTCGATGCTGGCATGGAAGAAGTGGGGCAACGGCGCCACTCCCGAATCCACCGGTAAAAAGGGCGACCATCTTATCGGTGACTTCTACGTGCTTTTCAGCAACAAACTCGAGGAAGAGGTGAAAGCTATAGCCGCCGGCGAGAACATTTCGGAAGAGGAGGCGGAGGCCAAGTCTCAACTCATGGCCGAAGCACGCGAGATGCTTCGCAAATGGGAAGCTGAGGATCCGGAGGTGCGTAATCTTTGGAAGATGATGAACGAGTGGGTGTATGCGGGATTCGATGAAACCTATCGCAGGCTTGGCGTGAACTTCGACAAGATCTACTATGAATCCGACACTTATCTTCAGGGCAAGGATCTGGTGCTCGGTGGTCTTGAGAAAGGAATCATGTATCGCAAGGAGGACGGTTCGGTATGGGCAGACCTGACCAATGACGGTCTGGACCATAAACTGCTGCTTCGCAAAGACGGCACATCTGTATATATGACTCAGGACATAGGCACCGCCAAACTCCGTTATCAGGATTTCCCCATCGACAAGATGATTTACGTGGTGGGCAATGAGCAGAACTATCATTTCCAGGTGCTTTCGCTGCTGCTCGACAAGCTGGGCTTCAAATGGGGCAAGGACCTCACCCATTTCTCCTACGGCATGGTCGAACTTCCCGAAGGCAAGATGAAATCCCGGGAAGGCACGGTGGTGGACGCCGATGATCTTATCGACGAAATGATAGCGAACGCGCGCGACACTTCCGCTGACCGCTACGCGGACATGGATCCTGAAGAAGCGTCCGAAATCGCCCGCAAGGTAGGTCTGGGAGCTCTGAAGTATTTCCTTCTGAAAGTGGATCCGAAGAAGAACATGCTCTTCAATCCGAAGGAATCGATTGATTTCAACGGCAACACCGGTCCGTTCCTTCAATATACTTATGCGCGTATCCGCTCCGTGCTTCGCAAAGCCGAGTCGGAAAAAGACTGCTCTATGCAGGGAGCAGAGCCCAACCCGAAGGAATGCGGCCTCATTCAGAAGATTGCCGACTTCCCGGCTGTGGTGGCGGAGGCCGGCCGCACATATTCTCCTGCCCTCATAGCCAACTATGCTTATGATCTGGCAAAGGAATACAATCAGTTCTACCACGACTATTCCATCCTGCGTGAAGAAGACGCCGTGATCCGCTGTCTGCGTCTGCGCCTCTCGGCCGTAGTGGCACGCACGCTGCGTCAGGCCGTGGCCCTTCTCGGCATTGAGATGCCAGAAAGAATGTAAGGAATGAGGAATGAGGAATGAGGAATGAGAAATTAGGAATGGGATTTGAAATTTACCCATCATCCCCATCAGCCCCATAAGCCCCATAAGCCCCATAAGCCCCATCAGCCCCATCTGGCCCATCAGCCCCATCAGCCCCATCAGGCCCATCAGCCCCATAAGGCCCATAAGCCCCATCAGGCCCATCAGCCCCATCAGCCCCATCTGGCCTATCTGGCCCGTAAACCAATAAGCCAACTAAAGTTTCGGTAATGCCGAAACTTTAGTCTCTTAAACTTTTAGGCACGATATTTGTCTATAAAGATACAAGCGAATATCGCAACTCATTTTTTAATATATTATGAACTACAATCCACAAACTCCTCCTCCTTACTTTGGAGGTGGGTATCACGACTCCTCAATGGTAAAGGCTCAGGCCAACGCCATCATGAAACGTGTGTATGTCCGTATGTTTATCGGACTCCTTATTTCCGCCTTCTGCGCCCTCGGAGTGGCAAGCTCCGACGCGTTGATGCAGGTGTTCTACGGCAATTCCTTCATGTACTGGGTGCTCTTCGGTGCCATGATTGTGATGGCCATAGTGATTCCGAGCCGACTCAACCGGATGTCGTCGGGCACTGTGCTGACGCTCTTCTGTCTGTTTTCAGCGATAATGGGAGTGTCGCTCGCTCCTATATTCATTATTTATCAACTCGGCACCATCGTTTACACTCTCTTTATCACTGCGGGCACTTTCGGAGCTATGTCGGTCTACGGATATTTTACCAAGGCTGACCTTACCAAGATGGGTACTTTCCTGATTATGGCCCTGTTCGGTCTGATCATCCTCACTATCGTGAATATCTTCATGCACAGCAGCACATTGATGTGGATAGTATCGATAGCAGGCGTACTGATCTTTGTAGGACTCACGGCCTACGACACCCAGCAGGTGAAGCGTATGGCTGCCGCCAACCTCGAGCCGTCGCTTGCCGACAAACTCTCCACGATGGCTGCGATGAATCTCTATCTTGACTTTATCAATCTCTTCCTCTACCTGCTTCGCATCTTCGGCGGCCGCGACAACTGACGCGCCCGTAGCCCCGGAAATTTCCGGGCCGCCAATCAGGAGCATTTGCCATTCATTATTTAAATATCCTTAGATCCTTAAATAAAAAAACAGGGACCGCAATCGGTTCCTGTTTTATTTTTAAGAAGAAGCAATCGTGCTTCTTTTGATGTTTTCTTGAGAGGATGTTATTTTCCGAGGCCGTCGGCGGGTTTGAATTTCACAGCCTTGCGTGCCGGAATAGTGATTTTCTCCTTTGTAGCGGGGTTGATTCCCTGACGTTCGGGCTTGTCTACGATGGAGAAAGTACCGAAACCTATAAGTTGCACTTTATCTTCATTGGCGAGAGCCTGAGAGATGGATTCGAGGCATGCATCGAGGGCTGCCTTGGCTTGGTTCTTGTTGATACCGGCTTTTGCCGCAATCTCATTAACGAGGTCTGTTTTATTCATAACGTTAATTTTATTTGTCCGGCCGGGTGTTTTTCCGTTTCCTTCCGGACGATGATTTAGTATTTAATGTATTTGAATTGTCCTGCTGGTTATTTACATTGGCAAATTTACGATTTTCTATCATATAAACAAACTTTTTCCAAAATATTTTATCAAAATCTGATTTTTTAGCATATAGCCCTGCTTTTTTATCCGTTTTTTCCTATTGGCTGCTCTTTATTACCTCTCATTTTTTATCTTTTTATTATCTTTGTAGCTCCAAGAGTCCATCTCTTAAAATTCACCAAACAGTAATCAATATGCTAAAAAGACTTACGCCCGTCACCCGCAACATTATCATAATTTGCGCGATTATATGGATAGCCGGATTTTTCAGCCGAACGCTTTCGGATGCCATATTGAGCAAACTCGGACTGTGCTTTGTGGAATCGTCAACGTTCATTCCATGGCAGCCCGTCACCTATATGTTTGTGCATGCGCAAGACAATTTTTTCCATATTTTCTTCAACATGTTCACGCTCTTTATGTTCGGACCGATTCTCGAACATACGTGGGGCTCGAAGAGGTTTTTGCTTTATTATTTTATCTGCGGCATAGGGGCCGCCATCACTCAGGAATGCGTTTGGGCCTTGTCGTGGCAACACGACTATGTCGAAGGAATTGCCAAACTCAACGGTCTGACTTTCGATCATATGAAGCAAATAATGGACGCTGCCGTGGCAGCCGGAGATTCACAATGGTTGGCGGCTATCGATTCCTTTAAGGCTCAGATGATAACCGTAGGCGCTTCGGGGGCTATCTTCGGCATTCTGCTCGGCTTTGCCTTTGTCTTCCCCAATATGCCGTTGTATCTTTTCTTCATCCCGATTCCCATCAAGGCCAAGTATATGGTGATGGGATATGCCGTGATCGAACTGGTGTTCGGCATAGGAGGTTCGCTGTCTTCCATTGCACACTTCGCTCATCTGGGCGGTATGCTCTTCGCTCTTATTCCTCTACTCATCTGGAAACGTAACGGCACTCTCAGAGGTAATGGCTTCTACTATTGATTTTTCAAGATTTTTCCCACGCCGCGACGCTCCTCTCTGGTGGATTATCGGTATTAGTATTGCGGTGTGGCTATGCAGTGCGATATGGGATGCCGCTGTAAGTGCCAACGGGCTGGTGGCTTTTACCAGTCCTGTCATTGCCTGGCTGGAGATGCCTTCCTCCCCGGGGGAATTTTTCCGAAAGTGGTGGACAGCTTTTACCTACTGTATGGTCCATCAATCGTTTGTGCATCTTTTAGTGAATATGCTGTGGCTGTGGTGGTTTTGGATGCGTCTTGACGTGTATTCCTCTATGCGCAAGCTTCTGCTGTATGCCTGCGGAGTATTGAGCGGGGCTGTTTTTTTCTTTGCCGTATGCAGGATATATGATTCATCTTACGCGGTGCTGTGCGGTGCATCGGCGGGAGTACTGGCCGTGATGGGCGCTACTGCCGTGGCTTTGCCCCGAAGAAGGATTCATTTCGTGTTTTCTTCCGACGTAAGGCTACTGTGGGTCACTATAGCGGCAATAGCCCTTACTCTGCTCGGCGGGGGCATTACGCTGGCTTTTTACGCTCATCTCGGCGGTTTGGCCGGTGGCATAATTTTTGCCTTGGCATCTCAACATTCCCTGGCTCCACGCGTTATTCAATATAAGAATCCTTCTGGGTTGAAAAAGGTATCGAATCCCAAAAGGGTAAATCCGTTCTCTGCCAAACCGGATGGCGAGGTTCGATCCGGATATGCCGATCTATGCAGAAAAATCTCCGATGCCGCCCGTCTGGACGAATTGCTCGATAAGATCCGCATCTCCGGCTATGATTCCCTTTCATCATCCGAAAGAGAGGAATTGGAGCGCATCTCCCAAAACCTGAAATAGGGCCTTGGAACGCTCTCATCGCAAAAACAATAAAATATGGTATTAAGCCCGATTATCCGCCTTGTTGGCAAGATTGCCACTGTAGTAGTGTATCTGCTCACTATCGCTTCCGCCTTCGGAGGGTGGTGCAATCCCCGTATATCCGCCATCCCTTCAATGCTCAATCTGGCGTTTCCCTGGTTTGCCATACTCACGATTATTCTTACCGCCGCATGGCTTTTCGGGCAAAGGTGGTTTATCGGAGCGCTCGGAGTAGTGACCATAATCGCTTGCTGGACCCCTCTGGGCATGGCCGTGCCGCTCCATTTCTCGAAGAAAGCTTCTCCAAAAGAAAAGACATTCACACTCCTCTCCTACAATATTCTCCATATGGAAGACCAGAAAAATCCTGATCTGCCGGGTGAAAGAGTGCTCAGATTTTTGCTCGAGACCGATGCCGACATAGTGTCGGTTCAGGAATTTTTCGCATATGACCCCGACAAGCCCGGCACTCAGATAGCCCTGCGCAATCCGGTGCTGTGGCAGGATTTCTGCCGGAAATATCCTTATCAGTCTATGGGTCAGGGACGCAACGACTTGTCGGTATTCTCCAAATATCCCTTTGAGAAACTCGATTTGAGTTCGCCGGACCAGTTGAATCCACAATGCTATGGCTTTTTCCGCATCAAAATAGGCAATCATACCCTCACCTTGGCCAATCTTCACCTCATCTCCTTTGCTCTCAGCGACGAGGAACGCGACGTGATCTCCCGAATTCACAACTCAAAGACCGCCAAACTGAGTCTTGACGAATTCCGCGGCGACATTCGAAGCAAGATGGCCATGGCCTACGTGCTAAGAGACGAGACAGTGTCGGAAGTGCTCAATGCACTGAAAGACATCTCCGGACCTCTGATCGCCGCCGGCGATTTCAACGACGTGCCTTCATCATGGACTTACCGGCGGTTTCTCAACGCCGGATTCAAGGATGCATATACGGAGACTTCCTTCGGCCCAACGTGGACCTACAATGCCCATCTGATGTATTTCCACCTCGACCAGATCCTCTACAGGGGGGCATTGAAACCTTTGAGTGTGAAACGATTCAAGATTGACACATCCGACCATTATCCGCTGCTTGCCACATTTGCCTTCTCACAAAACTGACCCGATCCGCGCGGCGGCATGGCCAACGTTTGCTCATTCAAACATTTTTGACTAATTTTGGCACGTAGAGAAAATCATATGCAAACTTCAAACTAACAACCATACACATGAAAAAGCACCTTATTGCCTTGGCTTCGGCAGCCGTGATATCATCGATGCCGCTTATGGCCCGCGAGAATCCATTCCTCCAGCCATATACCGCCAAGTATGAAATCGCTCCCTACGAGCAGATTCAGATTGCCGACTTCATACCCGCTCTCAGAGCCGGCATCGCCCAGCAGGAACAAAACATCCAGAACATTGTCCGCAACCGGGCCACTCCCGATTTCGACAACACCATTCTGCCTCTGGAGAACCTCAGTCCGATCCTCGACAAAGTGGCAGCCGTATTCTATCTCTACGACGGAGCGCTTTCCACTCCTGAATTCGCTGCAATGTCGGAAGAAGCGATTCCCATTCTCAACGAAGCATCCAACGCCGTAAACCTCAACCCCGATCTCTTCGCCCGCATCAAGCAGGTCTACGACCGTCGCGACAATCTGGGGCTCAACCCCGTGCAGAAGCGGCTTGTGGAGAAGTATTACCGTCAGTTTGCCGAGCAAGGAGCCGATCTCCCCGCCGATAAGAAAGCTCAGCTTGTGAAAGTCAACGATGAGCTCTCCAAACTCTTCATCCAATTCAACAAAAACCTGCTTGGAGCCACCAATGCATTCTATGTCACCGTGACGGATCCCAAGCAGCTTTCCGGACTCCCCGAATCATCCGTCTCCGCCGCCAAGGCCGAGGCCGAAGCACGCGGCATCAAAAACGGATGGGTATTTACCCTCCATGCTCCGAGCCGTCTGCCGGTGCTCTCCAGCGCCGACTGCCGCGACCTGCGTCGCCAAATTTATGAAGGATACGTGAATCTGGCCACCAGCGGTGAATTTGACAACCGTCCCGTAATCAAGCAGATCGTGAAGCTGCGCGCTGAGAAAGCCAAAATCATGGGCTTCGACAACTTTGCCCAGATGATGACTTCAAGAGTGATGGCCAAAACGCCCGAAGCCGCTGAAAATCTGTTGCTCCAGGTGTTTGAGCCAGCTGTGAAACGCAGCCATGAAGAAGTGGCCGACATGCAGGCTTACGTAGACAAGCAGGGCGGCAATTTCAAAATCGCTCCCTGGGACTATTACTATTACGCCGACAAGGTGAAGCAGCAGAAATATGACTTCGACGAAAATGAGGTGCGTCAGTATTTCGCCAAAGACAACGTGCTCAGAGGTATGTTTGACGCTGCAGAGCGTCTTTGGGGAATCAAACTTGTGGAAATGCCGGACGCTCCCAAGTATATGGACGAAGTGACCGTCTACGACGTGCAGGATGCCAAGACCGGCGAACATATCGCCGTATGGATGTGCGATTATTTCCCCCGGGCTTCCAAGCGTCAGGGCGCATGGATGGAACAGGTGCAGGCCGCCGGTCTTTACGAAGACGGCGTCATGAAACGCCCCATCGTATACAACGTGGGCAACTTTACTCCCCCCACTGCCGACACTCCCTCTCTGCTTACCATCGATGAAGTGGAGACCACTTTCCATGAATTCGGCCACGCTCTGCAGGGCATGCTCACCCGCGCTCCCTACAGATCGCTCGCCGGCACAAACGTGGACCGCGACTACGTGGAGATGTGCTCCCAGATGAACGAACACTGGGCCTTCGCACCCGAGCTCCTGAAGTCTTACGCACGCCATTACAAGACCGGTGAAGTCATCCCCGATGATCTCGTGAAGAAACTCGTGGATTCCCACACTTTCAACCAAGGCTTCGTAACCACCGAGCTTGCCGGTGCCGCTCTGCTTGACCTCTATTGGGGCATGACCGACGGCGAAGGCGTGGAGGTGTCTGAATTTGAAAACAATGTGGCCAAAAAGATCGGTATGCCCGAGGAAATCACCTTCCGTTACCGCTCTCCCTACTTCAAACATATCTTCGGTGATGACGGTTATGCCTCCGGATACTACACTTATCTCTGGAGCCAAGTGCTCGAGGCCGACGCCTGGGAACTCTTTGAGCAAAACGGCGTATTCGACCCCGCCACCGCCGCCTCCTTTAAGAAAAACATCTTTGAGAGCGGCGACACCGAAGATGCCATGGTACTCTTTGAACGCTTCCGCGGACATAAGCCCGACACTCACGCGCTGCTCCGTCTGCGTGGTTTCGAACCTAAAAAGAAGTAAATGAACAACCCTAATAAAGATTCCTACTACATGCGGCGAGCTCTTCAGCTCGCCGCTTTGGGCTCACACCATGTCTCGCCCAATCCTTTGGTCGGAGCCGTCATCGTAGCCCGCGACCGCATTATCGGCGAAGGATGGCACAGACAATTCGGCGGTCCGCACGCTGAGGTGAATGCAATCATGGCTGTGAGCGATGAAGATCTTCTCCTCCTTCCAGAGGCCACAATCTATGTCACCCTCGAGCCCTGCAGCCATTACGGCAAGACTCCTCCCTGCGCCGAACTGATTATAAACCGTAAACTTAAACGCGTGGTTATAGGAGCTCCCGATCCCAATCCGCTCGTGAGCGGGCGAGGTGTGGACATGATCCGCCGGGCCGGTATCGAAGTCTCAGAGGGAGTGCTGCTTGAAGAGTGTCTTGACATCAACCGACGGTTTATGACGGCCCAGATCCTTCAGCGCCCTTGGATCCAACTCAAATGGGCTCAGGCCGCCGACGGCACCATGGCCTCCGACGACGGCTCCCCGCGACTGATGGTTTCAAATCCCGTTTCTTCCGTATGGATGCACCGCGAACGCTCCATGGCCGACGCTATCCTTGTGGGCGTCGATACCGTGATTAAAGACAATCCGGCCCTCTCCTGCCGTTTATGGCCGGCAAGAGACAATATAGCCATTACTTTTGATTCTCCCCGCATCCCCGCTGAAGCAGCTATCCTAAAATCAAACCACATCCTGATTCCCAGGAGATTATCTCTACCTGATTTTGTAGCCGAATTAAAGAAAAAACACAATATCGGCGCGCTTATGGTGGAAGGAGGCCCCAAGACGCTGGCTTCCTTCATCGATGCCGGTCTATTTGATGAAGCGCGCGTAGAGATTGCACCCCGTCTGCGTCCCGCGGGCGGAATGAAAGCACCCCGTATCCCTCAAGGAATTCCTCTGGTCAAAACCGAAACCGCCGGTACCAACCTGATAATGACATATCGGCGCGATTTACCACCCCTGCCGCACCTTCAACGTTAAAAAATATTTATTTTTTCAAAAGGTTTGTTTATTTGGATGATATTTTCATAATAAATGCTAACTTTGCAAGTTGAAATGTTACGTTAAGTAAGATGATTTTAACATCTTCTTGACCGATGTTTCATCCTTTTAATCTCTGACGAACACTAAACAGCGTGAATACGAAACGGTTATTAAATAGGCTCGTGGCTCCGGCCCTCATCTCCGCTCTCTGCGCGGCAGCTTCAGCATGCAACGAGAAATCTGAAGACAATCCAGAAGCCACGGATGCATCCGTAGTGGAATGTGTCGCCGTAAGCTCCTTTACTCTCAAGGCCAACAGTGATGTGATGGAAAACCTTGATTCTGTCTTCTTTTCCATCGACCTTGAACACGGTGTGATCTTCAATGCCGATTCTCTTCCCAAAGGCACCGACATTTCCAAACTCGTGGCTACGATCACGTATCCCAACACCGTCTCCAGCGCTGTCATCAGCACAATCGACAAGGAATACAAATATTCCGAAAACCCTTCCGATTCAATCGACTTCTCCCACGGAGCCACTCTCACGCTTAAAGCCGGCGACAACCTCGAGAAGTCTTACAGAATCAAGGTAAACGTTCACCAACAGGTGGCCGACACCCTCACCTGGGACAAGATTGGTGTCCTCAGCCTTCCGTCGGCTATGAAGACCGCCGTAAGAATGAAGACCGTGGATTTCGGCGGCAAGATCATCTCTTTTTATGAAGATGCCGTCGGCAAGTTCTTCGCCACTGTATATCCCAAAGCAGGCGCCAGCCCCTCCGAAACCTCATCACTTGGTTTTCGACCCGGATCGCGCATCGAAACAATCACCGCCTGCGGAGATTTCCTTTACATGCTCGATGCCGACGGCCATCTTCTTTCGTCGGGCAACCACACCGACTGGACCGACACCGGCCTGATATGGGACAACATCATTGGAGCATACTCCTCCACCCTTCTGGGTCTGCGTTCCGACAATGGCGCTATTCTTCACACCGCTTATCCGATGGCCGCCGATTTTCACGAATCTAAGATTGATCCGCAATTTCCGGTATCCGGATTCTCCAACACGGGCATATTCACCTCCGCCTGGGCCCCGGATCCAACTCTGTGTATGGTCGGCGGCAAAACCGCCGACGGCCAACTTGTAAGCGGCACCTGGGCTTACGACGGCATTAATTGGACCGAAATCGCCAACCGTGCCCTACCCGCCCTTCAGGATATGGCTCTTGTGCCATACTTCGCCTATCGCAGACCATCTTCATCCGTATGGGACATGACTGAATTCTCCGTATGGATCGCCATCGGCGGCCGCGATGCCGACGGGAAGACTTCCCGCACGGTCTACATCTCCTACGACAACGGCGTAAACTGGGACACAGCCCCCTCCTACATGCAGCTACCCGAAAATTTGCCTGCCCTCTACGCCATGGATGCCATCGTGGCCGAGACTCCCATGAACTCCGACCTCGCCGACAATTGGCGCAAAATCGCTCCCCGGAAAGTGCGCTCCGCCCGTATCTCATATACCATAAACGGCACAGACATCTCATGGCTTTGCCCGTATATCTACCTCTACGGCGGCTTCAACGATGAAAACGCATTGAGCCAAAACATTTGGCGTGCTGTCCTCGCACGTCTCACCTTTACCCCCATCTTCTGATAATGTCAAAGTTTTTCTACCGGTTTATCCTGTCTATATGCATCCTGACCGCTTCTTTGGCCGGGGCTTTAAAAGCCTCTGCCCAGGAGGACTATAGATTCGATATCGGCGGCGGAATCGGCATGACTGGTTATCTCGGAGACGCCAATTCGGCAAATCTTCTCAAAAATCCCAAATGGGATATCGAACTCCTTTTCCGTTATATCATGAACCCGCGTTTTAATTTCAAAACGAATTTTTACGTGGGGGCGCTCGGCGGAGACTCCTCTCAGATGACAAACGTTTTCCCTGGAGAAAACTATAAGTTCTCCACCACCTTCTATGAACTGGGAGAGCTCGTGGAGTTTCATTTCTTCGACTACGGAATGGGAGAATATTACCGAAAACTGAAACGATGGACACCCTATATCGCTGCCGGGCTCTCCGCCACGGTATGGGGAGTAGACGGCCACACATACGCCGGATTCACGATTCCTTTCGGCGTGGGCTTCAAATTCAAGCCCAGCCGCCGGCTTAATCTCGGTTTGGAATTCCTTATGAAAAAGGTGTTTTCCGATCGTCTTGACGGCGAGAATCTTCGCGACCCATTCATGATTAAAAGCTCGTTTGCTAAAAATACAGACTGGTATTCCACCCTCACGCTGACGATTTCATATGAATTCAGCAAGCGTTGTGCCGTCTGCCATTATAAAGATTGACCGATATGGCTGATGATATAGATATTCTGACCAAAAACATTGACCTCAACGCCCTTCCCACCCATGTGGCTATGATCATGGACGGCAACGGACGGTGGGCCAAACGTCGCGGGCTGCCCCGCAGCGCCGGCCATGCCGAAGGAGTGGCCACGGTGCGTCGTGTCACAGAGTTTTCCTCCGACATCGGCATCAAATATCTCACTCTTTATGCCTTCTCCACCGAAAACTGGAACCGTCCGGACGATGAAGTAGCCACTCTTATGCATCTCATTGGCTGGGCTATCGAAAAAGAACTCCCTGACCTTATCCGAAACAATGTGCGCATCCATCTGCTCGGCGACATTGACCGCATCCCCGTAGCTCCGCGCCAGAAGCTGATCAACTGCAGCCGGGCCACCGCCCACTGCACTGGGCTTAATCTTTCAATGTGTCTCAGCTATTCATCGCGTTGGGAAATAACCAGAGCCGCCAGAAATCTTGCCCTGAAGGCAGCACAAGGTCTCATCGACCCTCTTTCGATATCAGAATCATCCTTCGACAAAGCCCTTAACACCGCGGAAGTGGCCGGCATCCCCGACGTGGACCTGCTCATCCGCACCGGTGGCGAAAAACGCATCAGCAACTTCCTGCTCTGGCAGATCGCTTATGCCGAACTCTTCTTTTCCGACATTCTCTGGCCGGATTTCTCCAAAGCCGATTATGCCCACGCCATCGCCGCTTTTCAAAACCGTGAACGCCGGTTCGGTCTTACCGGCGATCAGATTAAATCCTCTTTTTAAACTATGTCTTTGCGCTGTTATATCTACCCTCTGATCCTCATCCTGCTGTCGATCTGCCCTTACGTGGCCTACGCGCAGGCTCCTACCGATACCATATATGAGCCTCAGATCATTTATTCGCCGTTGCCCCGCAGCTACGAGATAGCGGGAATCTCCGTTTCGGGTGTGCCCGATTCCGACGATGCTCTGATCATCGGTTTCTCCGGGCTCAATATCGGTGATAAAATAGAAATTCCGGGCGAAGCCATCTCTACGGCCACCAAGAGATTCTGGCGGCAGAATCTATATGCAAAGGTGCAGATCTCCGTAGAAAAAATTGTGGGCGACAGGGTCTGGCTAAATATCAGTCTGCGTCAGCAGCCCCGTCTCTCCGAAGTGCGCTTCAACGGCATTAAAAACAGTGAGCGCAAAGATCTAAACGAACGCCTCGGTATGGTCTCCGGACAACAGATCACTCCCAACATCGTGGACCGGGCAAAACAAATCATTGAAAAATACTATGCGGCAAAAGGCTTTAAGAATGCCAAGGTGGTAATTCGTCAGAATCCGGATCTCAGCAAAGACAATCAAGTGATTCTCGACGTGGATATCAATAAGCACAACAAGGTAAAGGTTCACAAAATTTATATCGAAGGCAATGAGGTGCTTTCCGACAGGAAAGTGAAAAACGCCATGAAAAAGACCAATGAAAACGGCGATATCCTCAATCTCTTCAAGCAAAAAAAATTCGTAGACTCCGATTATGCCGACGACAAAAACCGCATCATACAGAAATACAATGAACTCGGCTACCGCGATGCAAGTATTCTGGCTGATTCAGTGGTGCCCTACGATGAAAACAAAGTCGACGTTTATCTTAAGCTAGACGAAGGCAAGAAATATTACATCTCCGACATTTCCTGGGTTGGCAACACTGTATACCCTACCGAAACGCTTCAGTCTCTGCTCGACATATATCCCGGCGACGTATATAACCAGAAAAGGCTCGATAAGCGCACCACTGGCGATGACGATGCCGTAGCCAACCTTTATCTCGACAACGGCTACCTCTTTTTCAACCTCGTTCCCATCGAGGAAAACGTGAAAGGCGACAGCATCGCTCTGCAGATGAGAATCATCGAAGGGCCTCAGGCCCGTATCAACAAAGTGGTGATCAACGGCAACGATCAGCTCTATGAGAAGGTGATACGTCGCGAACTGCGCATGCGCCCCGGCGAACTATTCTCAAAGAGCGACCTTATGCGCTCGGCACGTGAAATCGCCGCTTCGGGCCACTTCAACCCCGAGACTATGGGTATCAATCCCCAGCCTAATGAAAGCGACGGCACTGTCGACATTGTATTCGACCTTGAATCCAAAGCAAACGATAAGGTGCAGCTGTCGTTCGGTTGGGGACAGTCCGGCGTCACCGGTCAGCTTGCCCTTTCGTTCAGCAATTTCTCGATTAAAAACCTGTTTAAGCCGTCAAGCTACAAAGGCATCATTCCCCGCGGCGACGGACAGACCTTCTCCATATCGGCCCAGACCAACGCCAAGTATTACCAAAGCTACAGCATCTCTTTCTTCGACCCCTGGGTGGGCGGCAAGAGACCGAACTCCCTCTCATTCTCCGTAGACTACTCCCGCTCTACGGGCATCAACTCAAGCTTCTACAATTCCAACTGGAGCAATGCCTATCTGAACTCCCTTTATTATCAGGGTTCAATGGGTACGAATTATTCCACTTACGCATATGAAAATGCGTATGACCCCAACAAGGTGATTCAAATGGCAGGAGTATCGCTCGGTTTCGGCACAAGACTTACATGGCCCGACGATTACTTCCAGTTTCAGGCCACTCTCGCCTACAGATGGTATTATCTCAAAAACTGGGATTATCTATACTACATGCACAACGGCACTTCAAATACCATCACTCTCGGCCTAAACCTCTCCAGAACAAGTATCGACAACCCGATCTATACGCGTCGGGGATCTCAATTCTCTCTCGACGTGATTCTCACTCCACCGGTGTCTGCATTCCAGAAAAACAAGGATTGGGCACAACTGGCTTATCAGGCCAATACCCTCAACTCTGAGAAAGCCAAATCCGAGCTTTATAAATGGATCGAATATTACAAAATCAAATTCAAAAGCAAGACCTTCACCCCTCTCACCGATCCCGACGGACAATGGACGCTGGTGTTGATGACACGCGCCGATTTCGGTCTGCTCGGATCCTACAACAAAAACATCAAATCTCCGTTTGAAACCTTCTATTTCGGTGGCGACGGCATGTCCGGTTCATACACATATGCTACGGAGACTGTGGCCATGCGCGGTTACGACAACGGTCAGTTCACCCCCTGGGGTTACGAAGGCTACGCCTACGGCAGATTCGGCATGGAACTCCACTTCCCCTTCATGCTCCAATCTTCCACCACGATCTATGCTCTGGCATTCGTGGAAGCAGGCAATTGCTGGACCTCAATAAAAGACTTCTCTCCCTTCAACCTTAAACGCTCCGCCGGCGTCGGTGCCCGTATCTACCTTTCGATGCTCGGATTCCTCGGTATTGACTGGGGCTACGGTTTCGACAAGGTATGGGGCAGAAGAGGCGGCGGTCAGCTGCACTTCGTGCTCGGACAGGAATTCTAACGGTGATTACCTTACCGTCAGCTCCTATCATTAACAATTTTTATGACAATGTATATAAACCTTAAATATTTTGGAGTGTCTTTATTCGTAAAAGGCAACGCTTAACAATCCCCCTCTCATAAACGTTATCTGCCCTTTAAGCGTTACTTCTTTATACTCTAAAATCTTTAAAATTATGAAGAAATTTATATTTGCAGCTTTAGTGGCGTTGGCTTGCTCCTTATCTGCTTCCGCCCAAAAATTCGCTCTCGTTGATATGGACTACGTGCTCCGAAATGTACCGGCATATGAAATGGCCAACGAGCAATTGAATCAAGTGTCGCAACGCTGGGAGAAGGAAGTGACCGAACTCTCGAAAACTGCCGAGACCATGTATAAGAACTATCAGAGCGAAATGGTGTTTCTCACCGATGATCAGAAGAAAAAACGAGAGGAAGAAGTTGTGGCCAAGGAGAAGGAAGTGACCGATCTGCGCTACAAATATTTCGGTCCGGAAGGTGAACTCTACAAAAAGCGCCAAAGCCTCATGAAGCCCATTCAGGAAGACGTATACAATGCCATCAAGGCCGTCTCGGAAGAAAAAGGATATCAAGTGATTTTCGATAGGGCCTCTTCGCAAAGCATAGTTTTCGCTTCTCCAAGAATCGACATCAGCAACGACGTGCTCGCCAAGCTCGGCTACTCCAAGTGATGCCCCCGAAGCATTGCTTCTTCACTTCGCCTTCAGATATCTATGAAGTTGAGAAAAATTAATCAACATATAAAACTAATGTCACTAAATTAAGAACTGTCGGGGCTCGCCTCGGAGAGGCGAGATCCGTGGTTAACCCCAGGCTTTAGCCTTGGGATCGGCAAGACAAGTAAAATGAGCATAGAAGAGGCGATGTCGTGAGAACTCTTATTTTAGTTGCATTACAGTTAATTTTTATCAACTACTTATGTCAAGTCGTAAAAAAAGACTAATTTTGCATTAAATAATAAAATTATAAAAATGATTAAGAAATTCCTTTTGGCCGCGGCTGTTATCCTGCCCTTCCTGGCCTCTGCTCAGACTCTCAAAATCGGCATGGTCGACACCAACGCCATCATCGCTGCAATGCCTGAAACCACTGCTGCTCAGACCACTCTGCAGGATATCCAGAAAAAGTATGAAGCCGACTACAACAAACTCGGCGATGAAATGAAACGTCTCTACGACGAGGTGACTTCCATGAAGGAAGACGAACTCCCCGCCATCCGCGACCGCAAGACCCGTGAACTTCAGGATCAGCAACAGAAAATACAGCTCTTCGAGCAGCAGATCTCTCAAGACCTTCAGAAGAAACAGGAAGAACTCTTCACTCCTATTCTTTCCAAAGTGCGCTCTGCGGTGGAAAGCGTAGGACGCGAAAACAGCTTCAGCCTGATTCAGGACTACAACACTCAACTCACTCTTTACATCGCCGACCCTGTGGTAGACATCACTCCCCTCGTTAAAGCCAAACTCGGCCTTAAGTAAGATCTAAATTAAGAGCTTCATAATAGTTCTCCCCATATCTGGGGGCATGATTCCCCTGTCTCTGCGGATCATGCCCCTTAACCTTTTTTTACAATGCCTGATTTCTCCAACCTCCCACCCGGTCCGATAGGAGTGTTCGACTCTGGCTACGGCGGCCTTACCATCCTTAAGGAATTCCGCCGTAGGCTTCCTCAATACGACTATCTTTATCTTGCGGATAACGCCAGGGCCCCATACGGCTCAAGAAGCTTCGACGTGGTGCACGATTTCACCCTTCAAGCCGTCAAACTCCTTTTCGACAGAGGCTGCAATCTCGTGATCCTTGCTTGCAACACGGCCTCCGCCAAAGCGCTACGCTCGATTCAGCAGTCGTTTCTGCCTTCGCAGCATCCTCTGAAACGTGTGCTCGGTATAATAATTCCTACTGTGGAAGTACTGCCCGTCAATACTCATTCCGGACATATCGGGGTCCTTGCCACTTCCGGCACAGTCAACTCCCATTCTTATCGGCTGGAAGCGGAAAAACTTTACGGAGACTCTATGAAGGTGACTGAATTGGCATGCCCCATGTGGGTGCCCCTCGTGGAATATGGAGAAGCCGAAGAGGATGGCGCCGACTGGTTTGTGGAAAAATATATCAATGCCATACTCTCCATTGATCCCAAAATCGACACCCTCCTTCTTGGATGTACCCATTACCCTATTCTTCTACCTAAAATCAAAACTTTCGCACCCTCAAACGTTAATATTATAACACAGGGTGAAATCGTGGCAAACAGTCTCGCCGATTATTTGGCAAGACACCCCGAGATTGACTCTTTATGCAGAAAAGAACGGCGAACGGAATTCCTTACTTCGGAAAATCCCGATAAATTCAACGCCCTCGCCTCTCTTTTTCTTGGTTTTAATCCGATGGCCAAAAAGGTCAACATCAGCTAATGTTTTTTGACCGTGATTTTCTAATCTTTACTCCATATCATTATGTTAACTCTTGAAGAAATCAAAAATAAATTCGATCAAGGCATCGACACCAAAGAAGGGATCTCTCTTCTCAATGAATACATTAATCAGAATCCCAACGATGACGAAGCGCTTACTCTGCGCGGATTGAAACAATGGAGTCTGGGCAATAGGTCAGAAGCCATCAACGATTATCTCGCCGCTCTGAAAATCAATCCCGAAAGCAAATCCAAAATGGCTATCAAGACGGCCTATGAGATACTGAACTACTACAACAAAGACCTCTATAATCCCTAAGGACAATAGTCTTTTGAGAAAAACACCCCGAAACTCCCATAAAATAAGAAGCCGTTTCCTTCTACAACGCCAACAAGTTGTAATATACTGAATATTCAATCGTTGCAACTCTGGTTTGGTAAACTGACATCAACAGGAGTCAATCATCAGCCATCAAACATCAACCTCGGTTTTTTAAATGCAATGCAATTTAAAGACCTGAGTCAGTAGATTTTTGTTCCACATTTTTTACATTTTCCCTTTTTATTTTTCTAAAATTTTCGTATCTTTGGGCGATCATAACCATAACTACCCTTTTGTATGAAACGATTCTTCCTGGCCTTGGTCTGTCTGGCAGCTTTCCTTGCCATGTCTTCACATACCCACGCCGCGACTCCCACCGACAAACCGGTGATCAACAAAATCTCCGACAATCTCCACGGAGCTTATCTCACCGCTCTTTCCGATAACGGAAAATGGGCCGTGGGATACGGCAAATCAATTCTAAACCCCGTATATTATTCCTTCCCCATTTACTATAATGTGGAGACTCAGCAACTCACCAGAATGTATACCGAACAGGAAGGTGAGACTATTTCAAGAATGATGGCTTGCGACATTACCGACGACGGATCAATCATAGCCGGCCAATACAACAGCATGCCCGCTCTTTACTATCCCGCTACCGGACAATGGAAAATGCTCCCCGTGGCCGACAAACGTTGGGACGGCGGTGAAGCCGCCAAAATCACTCCCGACGGAAAATATGCCTTCGGCACCGTGGAGCGAATGGAAAGAGTGCAGGCTTCCATATGCTTCTGGGATCTTACCGGTCCCGAACCGGTGGAAATTCCACTCAACCTTCCGAAACCCATATCCTTGGCCGGATTCCTCAACAATACTTACCAGCAGATCTACGCCACCGAACTCGCCACCAACGGCAAAAGTTTCACCGGCCTCGTCATGTTCTCTTTCAGCGGAGAAACGTGGTCATTCATCTATAGCCTTGAGCAGCATAAATGGATCGCCCTGGGCTACGACGTGCAGGAAGTGGACGACAACAGATACGTCTTCACCCCAAGCAATTACAAGGGCTACTCCATCAACGGCGGCACCTTTATCCACGGCAGCCATTACTTCCAGGGAAATCTTCGCAACAAACCCGGCTACAGATGGTACCTCGACCCCACCGACTTCAGTATCTCGGAAGGGCCCGGATCTCAAATTTCCGGTTTTATGGATCTCAACGGCACTTCCTACGGATCCGAAGAAGTTTCTTACGTAGCCCGAAACTGGATCTTCAAACACGGCAATTACTGGTACGACTGGCGCGACGTCTGCAAACAAATATGGAACATTGATTGGCAGGAAGACGTAACTCGCGACGATTACGGCCTCTCGGGCACCTTCGTAGCGGTCTCAGACGATGGCCTCGTGGTGGTGGCCGACGATTATTCCAATTCTCCATACGATTCATTCGTAATCCAGCTTCCCGAACCTCTCTGCGATGTGGCTCCCAGAATCGACCTGCTTGCAAACCGAGTGGTTACTCCAGTAGACGGCGCCTCTTTCGGCACTCTCAGAGAAGTTTCCGTAAAATTCGATCGTGACATCGAAATTCTGTCGGATTACAACACTGTTACCGTTGTAGACTCCAACAACCAGACCGTGGCAAGATCCATAAGTCTTGATATCAGCAAAGACGATCCACAGACCGTAGTGGCACTCTTCCGAAACCTACGTCTTAACCCGGGCGAAGTCTACACTGTAATATTCCCCGAAGCTTGCGTATGCATAAAAGGAGACAAGCAACGGACCAACACCGAAGTGCGCTCTTCATATACGGGCCGACCCAACGCCCCGATTCAATGCGTTGCCATTGCTCCCGAATCAGGCTCCAAAATAAACCGCATCAACGCCAACTCCAACCCTCTGGTGCTTACATTCGACACGGAACTAACCGCCGTGCAGGCCACCGCAACCAAAAATCCGGGACGCATGATGCTTTATCTGATCAGCGATGACGGCGACCGCGAAGAAATAGCCCAGCTCTCAGGCTCTATATCAGGCAACGTCATAAACGTTTACCCCGTGATGGAAGAGCGTCTTGCCTACGGATCCGAGTATCAGGTAGTGATCGAGCCAAACACTCTATGCGACATATCCGGATCAGACCCCAACGAAGAAATCGTAATCAACTATTCCGGCAACTATACCATACCCGACCCCGGAAGAATACTCCTCGAAGACGACTTCAACTCCGGACTCAGCACTGCCAACTGGATGATATACGATGGAGACGGCAACTCCCCCAACGAGGCCGCCGCTTCCTGGGGATTCTCCGAAGACCTTCCCTGGTGGCTGGTGCGCGACAGCATGGCCGACACCGACATGGCCGCCGCCTCTCATTCAATGTATACTCCCGCCGGACAGAGCGACGACTGGCTCGTGACTCAAGGCCTCTACATCGCCGACGACACTGTGGAACTCTCCTTCAAAGGTCAAGGATATAAAAAGAACCGTTCCGACAAACTTAAAGTCATCGTATATGCCACCGAGGATGTAATCACAAGCCTCACTCCAAGCATCGTCAACCGTTTCAGATACGAAGGTGATGTAATCTTCAACGAAGTGCTGAGTCCCGGCGCCAACGAAGAAACCACCAAAGGCGAATGGACCGATTATGCATTCTCGCTCAAAGACTACGCCGGCAAAACCGTATACATAGCTTTTGTCAATGAAAACTACAACCAATCCGCCGTTTTCATCGATGACGTCAAAGTGGAACGCGACCTCAAGATTTCTCTATCGAATCTTACTCCTTCATCCATATACAGGGCTGAAGAAACTCAGGTGAAAGGTTTGCTCTCCATTGAATCTCTCACAGATTCCTACACAGGCTATGAACTACGACTCAAAGATGCCGACGGCAACCTGATCAGCTCTATTTCCAATCCCACCGAAACCCTTAACCCCGGCTGGAAACTCGAATTCTCTTTCCCACAGACCCTCCCTCTTAAGATTGGAAAGACCAACAGCTATGTGCTTGAATACACCGTGGGCGACCGCGAGGAATCTTACACCTACCAGATTATGGACCTCGCATCCCAAACCACACCTAATGTGATCATCGAAGAATATACCGGCCAATCCTGTCCCAACTGCCCTCTCGGCCACGCAGCACTCGAATGGATCGAGCAGGACTTCCCCGGAAGAGTATTCCCCCTCACGATCCACACATATCCCGGCGACACCTTCGCCACTCCTCAGGCCGCCGCCCTTCAAAGCGCTCTCGGACTCGACGCAGCGCCTACCGGAAGAGTCAACCGCAAACCGGTAAGCAGCCCGATGTATATATCAAATCAAGGTGAATATACGTATAAAAACTCCGGGCTATGGTATGATCAAGTAGTTGAAGAACTTAGCTGGATGCCACCAGCCGACATCACTATCTCCGAAGTGGAATTCGACGGGCAGAAATACTCAGTACATATGAACGTCCGTTTCGCTCTCGACATGACCGATCAAAACGTAAATATCCTCACCTTGGTATGCGAAGACGGCCTTAAAGGCACACAGGACAACAACCGATACAATGAAGAATCACCCATTCTCCGCGAATGGGGAAAAGGCGGCCAATACGGCAACCCTTCCGTCAATTACGTATACAACGACGTAGTACGCACCTGGGCCGGCTCCACATTCAACGGCACCGGGGGCTTCATCCCATCCTCCGTGGAAGGCGGCAAGATCTACACCGCGGCCGTCGATATCCCGATGATCTCCCGCATCTCTAATCCGCAAAACACCCATATTACAGCCGTGCTCATCGACGCCGAAACAGGCCTGGTAATCAACGCGGACCGTAAACCTTTCGGTTATAGCGGAATCAAGTCCGTATCTTATTCAGATGCCAATATCGATATCCAGACTGCTCACGGCATCGTTACCGTAACTGCCGATTCCGACATCCTAACCACAATTCATGCAATCGACGGAACCACCATAGCCAAAGCCAAAGGCAACGGTCAAGTCGACATAGCTCTGCCCGGTTATCACGGAATCGCAATCGTAAACGTAACTACACCCGCCTCCCGCAAATCAATTAAAATAGCCCTCTAAGACTCTATACTCTCAAGATTCCCAAGATCAACACTTAACAGTAATGTCGCTAAATTAAGAACTGTCGGGGTTCGCCTCGGAGAGGCGGGATTCGTG
>JAMPGE010000016.1 GCA_023664085.1 Muribaculum sp.
TGCGCTTCCATGTCGGAGACCACGCAAAAACTCAAATTCAAGAAGCCTTTTATGCTTGCCTTGATACTTACGCACCAACTATCATCGCAAATAGAACTCCGAAGCTGTGGGATCTAAGACGTAGACTTTCAGTTAAGGAAGCAAAACGTCTGCAAGGATTCCCAGACGATTTCATCATGCCTGTGCTTGATTGCCATGCACTAAAACAGTTAGGCAATTCTGTAAGCGTTCCCGTTATTCAACTCATTATGCAGTCTATGATAAAAGCGTATAATGATAATATTGCCGGCGAATGAAATATATTAATCTTACATCTCTTGTCGCAGCGTATCAACGCAATGCAAAAACAACCTCTAATAAATTTTGGGGTGTTTTAGGCATATTGTATGCCATCCGAGAGAATATTCTACCTGGAAAGTCTTACTCTTTCAACCCAGACCTTACCGCTCAATTCCTTGAAAACCTTTTTAACCTCGGAGAAAAAAAGGAATATTCAGGGTCACGTAGTAAATATTATGCTATGTTTTCAAAGGTGTGGTTTGAAAGATTAGGCTCACTCATGTGCAGTGAGCAACCCAACTTTTTTGACGTGGCTGCATGGTTCTTCCGTAGGGAAGAATTTTCATCAAATCCATCTCAATCTGATTTGATGAATCTTTTCTCTCAATATACAGGTTTTTCTACCCATCAAATGAAAACTCTATTTTCGTTTGAGCCAAGAGAAATTCAATATAACGATGTCTTGTATAAGGACAGCCAATTGCTTTCCGAATTAAGCAAATTAAATTCCAACCCCAACAACTACACATCTGTTACCGCAGAGGGTAAATTTATTAAATCAAGTCCAGGCGCGTTTGGAAGCGCACCCTTCATCCAAACTCTATACTCCGCGCAGCAATCTACTGAATGTTTGTTTCTTACGCAATTTCCTATATTTGATTACTATTTTACTGAAAATTCATCAGAAGAAATTGTCCGTCAGAAACCAATCTCAGAAACTGAGACTGTCGTAGAGGACTCTACCCTTAAGCAATTTGCCTACAAATTCTTTAAGTACCTTTATGACCTTGATAGATTTTCTGCTTTTTGGAACTCTGCCTTTAACGGCACCGGGTGGAATGACGCTACCTTTAGAACCATAAAAGATTCTGAAAAGGGCATTTACCTTACGGGGTTCTTACGTGCGGACAAGAATGACGACGGCCAATATTTCCCTAATGGTTTTGAACTGGATGGTCATACATGGTTTTTGTCTACTAATTGGTGTAAACAGGAATTTGTTCCTGACACAAACAGTAGGCACGGCCTATCTGCAATTGGTATGCAGAGGTTGATAGAATACTTCTATCCCTCCCACTCTATGGAAATTTCAGAAAGCGGATACCGTTTAATCCGAAATATTCCTCCTACGAAGTCTTATCAGTCCAAGATTCTTCCTGAATTTTGGAATCATGTTGGCCAAGCCACTCTTGAGGTTGATGCGAACTTCTCTAAACTGCCTCTTTATTATCATAAAGGCCATATTCGAGTACGTACCAATTATGGAGGAGCATGCAATTTCTCTGTTGGTTTCTATGATGATAAAAGTAATCGTGTCAACAAAGATGTTTCTTTTATTTATGATGGTGTTACAGGTTCGGACAATGAACATCTTTTCTTTCTTGACACCGATATCAGAGACACCACAGCATTTATAAGATTCATTCCCGTTTTCAACGAAGCATATCAAGGTTTATTCCAAATCTCAATTGAAGGTGAAACATACTCCTTCCTTGATTTAAGAGAAAAACCAACTGAACCGTATCGCAGCAAGAAACGTCGGCAAGTGATTTATTTCGGCGCTCCCGGAACTGGTAAGTCGTATGCGGTTAATAGCATTGTAAAAGCGGAGGCTCCTAATCGAAATGTTCGTACAACGTTTCATCCGGACACTGATTACTCATCTTTTGTTGGTTGCTTCAAGCCTACCATGCGAGATGGGAATATTGAATATTCTTTTACCCCACAAGCATTTGTCAATGCATACATCGGAGCGTGGAGTGACTTGTCCAAGCCCTTCTACCTTGTGATTGAGGAAATAAATCGAGGCAATTGCGCTCAGATTTTCGGTGATATATTCCAATTACTTGACCGTAATTCTTTCGGTGAATCAAACTATGGAATAAAACCAGACACTGATTTACAATCATATATCTTCAGCAAGTTAGGACTCCTTTCTAATCTTCCGGAAGAAATTCGATGCGGCTCTGAAATGCGGCTTCCCGCTAACTTGTTCATATACGCAACTATGAACACTTCAGACCAATCTCTTTTCCCCATTGACTCTGCTTTCAAACGCAGATGGGATATGCGATATACCGCAATTAAGCCGGGAAAGAAAGACCATACACTCATTGTCGGTGGCCACCGTTACAATTGGACGTCCTTCATTAGGAAAGTAAACGAGCGTATATATAATCTGACAAAGTCTGAGGATAAACAACTGGGATATTGGTTCATTCAGCCTGACGACGACGGTAATATTGATTGGGAACTTTTTGTCAGCAAGGCTATCTTTTACATTTGGAACGATGTAGTGAAAGATTATGCCTCCATGGAGAAAGAAGATTCTCCATTCGGCAAAAAATTCTCCTTCTCTACATTCTTTGATGAAGACGGCAATCCTATAATTGACCAAACCGTGGCTTTTCTTGACGCTCTTGGTGTAGAGAAAGTTCTCGCAAATCCTCAGTCTTCAAATATTCAGGATAATTTAGACGATGATATGGAAGGGGACGAAGTAGATGACCTCAACGAAACTTCTTCACAAGGTAAGTCAACCGGGTCTAAATTTTCCTATGTGCTTGACGGTGAGAATTTCTCCGGCATAGGTAAAGCCATCATCGCCATTGTCAACAAACTTGGAGAAAATTTCACCTTTGATGAAATTGCAGATTCGTTCAATCGTATTGTTAAGAAAACACACAAAAATGGTCCTGCTATCATGGCTCAACATCCGTCTGGGTTGAATCCCGACGAAAACGGACGTAACCGATGGTACGTTAATCCTTTCAAGGACAAAAACGGGAAAGAGTTCAGTCTAATATCTCTATGGCCTGATTCTTATTTCGACCGTATTAAGGATTGGGTTGAATCTTATCCTGACCTTTTCCCACAGGGTTTCAAGCAAGTTCAAAATAAAATTCCCTCTGATGAATGAAACTTCTGATTGAGGATTTTCCGTACCCTGCCGACAAAGTCAAAGGACTTTTAGGGGGCGACCAGCCGTTTGAGACAGACGGCTTTTGTCGCATCCGCAATGTCGGCTATTACTATAATTCCTCAATCAAAGATTGCGTTTTCGTTCTTCCCAAAGTCATTCTTGATTAT
The DNA here is from genome assembly GCA_023664085.1 of Muribaculum sp. Lineage (GTDB taxonomy): Bacteria > Bacteroidota > Bacteroidia > Bacteroidales > Muribaculaceae > Lepagella. Next base: position 3,370 of record JAMPGE010000016.1, read on the forward strand.
AATGAGAATGACAAGGAAGAAACCGTTTTTCAAGAGTTCCATCCAACAGACATTATAGACGTTGATCAGAGTTTCCGCGATGAACGCTTGACCTCTGAGCAACGTGACTTTATCTATAGTCTCTCTACATGGATTTACCGTTCAATCGCTGAGTTCGCTCGATTGAACGAAGAATTGCCGGAAGAACAACGCTCTCGTATTATCTACCGTAAGCAATTCTCCAGTGTCAGTCTCAACGGCCAAAATACCGATGCCACATTGATTGACATTATTCTCTCGCTCATAAAATTCGCTAATGAAAACCGCGACTTCTTCATGTTCATTATCAAGAACATTCATAGCGGTTTTAACAAAATCCATTGGAATAAGACAATTGCCACTAAGCAAGCTATCGTCCATAAAGGCGTTCCTCATTATTTTGAGGTCGTAAATAAGAAAAAGCAAATCAACTTCGATGAAGAATTGCTAATCCTGTTTTTCTCAATTCTTCGTTATGTTCGTGATAAATACGGTTTTCCCGTTAACATATCGTTCAACTACGAATTGATTACCGGCACAAAATTTGAAGGCCTACTCCAGGGTTTCGGCAAGGCAAGACTCTTGCAGATAAAATACAAGTATTTTTCTGACAAGGCTCTCCAACTTTGGAATCTCTGCTATTGCTTCTTTGCAATGACAGAACAGATGGCCGCGAAACCGAGCGAGTCAGAGTATCTTTTTGTCTCCAATTACAATATCGTTTTTGAGACGATGATTGATGAATTGATTTCCGACAAAAATATACCGTCGGCACTTCGCGACCAACGCGACGGAAAGATTGTTGACCACATCTATCCGTATGCCTCGCTCATCTCGCCTGATAATATTTACCATATCGGAGACAGTAAATATTACAAGATTGGAGGTGCCGTCCACGGCAACTCCGAGTATAAGCAATATACTTATGCTCGAAATGTTATTCATTTCAATCTTGACCTATGGCTCCGATATGGGGAAGGCGAAGCCCGTCAGAGGGGTGCATTGCCGTACGTTGACTCTATGACCGACGGCTACAACGTTACGCCCAACTTCTTCATCAGCGCAGAGGTTGACAAGGATTATGATTATACCAAAGACGGCGTACATCTCCGCAAGAATCACAATGGGAAGAATTATGCCATGACCCGCCACTTCAATAATCGATTGTTTGACCGCGATACTCTGTGGCTATCTCACTACGACATAAACTTCCTCTATGTTTTGGCGCTTTTCGTTTCTCCGAATCAAAGTCAGCGTGACGATTTCAAGGAAGAAATGCGCCACCGCTTCCGTCATCAAATAGTTGAACTTCTAAAAGCCAAATACTTCTTTTACAAGTTCAATTCATCCGACCATGCCGAGATGGAAGCTTTTGTTAACGTTAATTTCAGAGAACTCACCGGCAAACTTTTTCACTTCAACGATACACTGCTCATGGCTCTTGAAAAGAATGATGAAAAGACTACCGAATACCAGGATAAATTCTCCGGCTACTTCTCCTCTTACGAAATATCATAAATCGCAATGAAATCATTCAAACTACTCATACATATGCTTCTCCTTTCCATCGGGAGAGCGAATATAAACTCTACGTCTATACGTTCAAACGAAATTCTTAGTTAATAATTTTCATGTATATGTCAAGCAAATGTTCAAAGCAATGGAACGACTGCATGAATTATCAATAAATCCCACAGGCAACTTATCAATCTATTCATCAAACTGCAATAAAGCCGTCGAAGAATATACATCTGCATTGTCAGATTTGACCAATGAATCTGACATAGACTTCTCCGAATATATGAAAGACGAAGATTAGATGCCAAGTCCAACCTTCAATCAGCAATAAACCATCAACCGCGCGTTCTTCGCACCAATATTAATGTTTGATTTAAGTTTCGGGGCGTTGCGGCACCGCTGCCGCGCTTTCGTATATCAAGACTGAGATCTCGTCCGTAAGACTTCATCCTCTCATGGACTACAATTGATGGTCGGACTCGATTTTTTAGTTTTCCGGTGTAGAAATCTGAATTTTTTTTCTAACTTTGCACTGAATTTCAATTAGAATTAATCGTAAAGCATTATGTTACGCCAGATAATTTCCATCACCGGCAAGCCCGGTCTGTTTAAGATTGTGTCTCATAGCAATCGCAACATCATCGTGGAAGACCTTATCTCCAAGAAACGCTTCCCCGTATCAATGCGCGACAAACTCGTGTCGCTCGGAGACATCGCCATGTATACTGACTCCGGCGACAAGCCTCTAAGTGAAATCCTTGATCTGCTGTATGCAAACCGCAAAGGAGAGAAAATTGATGTGAAGAGCCTTTCCGCCACCGGTGACCTTCGCCCTCTCTTCCGCGAAGTTATACCCGACTTCGATGAAGACCGCGTATACGACAACGACATCAAGAAACTCTTCAATTGGTACAATATACTTACTGAAGCCGGCTTCACAGAATTCTCCGCCAAAGAAGAAGAAGAAAATAAAGAAGCATCCGAAGAAGCCGAACAAGACAACAAGGCATAATCCAGCAGTCCTTTCCGGTCATTGCGGATCTGCAATCAGCTGCTACGGTTGCGAAAATAAAGACTTACGCGTATGAGGTCAAACTTTTGTTTGGCCTCATACGTTTTCTTTATTGAATAGAATGGCACATTTTTTGCTTCTTTATCAATAGCATTTGAATAGAATCTAAAAAAAACAAAACAAACGGAAACCACGTTTCCGCATATAATATACTGTATAAGTTATGACAAAAGGTAAAATCGGGGTTACTACTGAAAACATCTTCCCCGTAATCAAAAAATTTCTTTACAGCGATCACGAAATCTTTCTGCGTGAATTGGTATCAAACGCTATCGACGCCACCCGCAAACTCAAGACACTTGCCGCCTTTGGCGACTTCAAAGGAGAACTCGGCGAGATGAACGTTAAGGTCACCATCGACAAAGAAGCCGGCACACTCACCGTATCCGACCACGGCATCGGTATGGATGCCGATGATATTGAAAAATACATCAATCAGATTGCCTTCTCCGGAGCCGAAGAGTTCCTTGCAAAATACAAAGACAACGCCTCTACTATAATCGGACATTTCGGTCTGGGATTCTATTCCGCTTTCATGGTAAGCAAAAAGGTGGAGATTCGCTCCTTGAGTTATAAGGAAGGTGCCAAGGCCGTGGAATGGACTTGCGACGGAAGCCCCGAATTTGAGATGAAGCAAATCGACAAAGCCGAAAGAGGCACTGACGTGATCCTCTATATCGACGACGACAACAAGGAATTTCTTGAGCAGCCGCGTATAGATGCCTTGCTGAAGAAATATTGCCGCTTCCTGCCCGTGCCCGTAATAAGCGGTAAGCAACAGGAATGGAAAGACGGCAAATATGTCAATTCTGACAAGGACAATGTCATAAACGCCACCGAACCGCTTTGGACCCGTAAGCCCACCGAACTTTCAGATGAGGATTACGTCAGGTTCTATCATGAACTTGAACCGGGACAGGAGGATCCGATGTTCTGGATCCATCTTAATGTAGACTTCCCGTTTACACTTACAGGTGTGCTCTTCTTCCCGAAGATCCACAACAATCTGGAGATCCGCAAGAACAGAATACAGCTCTATAGCAATCAGGTCTTCGTCACGGATCAAGTGGAAGGCGTAGTGCCCGAATTCATGACAATCATGCAGGGTGTGATAGATTCCCCCGATATCCCGCTCAACGTATCGAGAAGCTATCTTCAGGCAGATCGGCGCGTGAAACAGATCTCTTCCTACATTTCAAAGAAAGTGGCTGAGAAACTCGACAAAATGTTTGTCGATGACCGAAACGCATATGAAGCCAAGTGGGACGATATCAAGATATTCATCGTATACGGAATGCTTACCGATGAAAAATTCTTTGAGCAGGCCCGCAAGTTCTTCCTCTTCAAAGATGTGGAAGGAAAGTACTATACCCTCGATGAATACAAAGCCCTCGTGGAAGCCAATCAGACCGACAAAGACGGCAACATCGTATACCTCTACGCCACCGATAAGACCGCGCAGTATTCCTACATTCAGGAAGCCCAGGATAAGGGCTACAACGTACTCTTACTTGACGGACAGCTCGATTCTCATCTCATGGCCATGCTTGAGTCCAAACTTGAGAAGACCCGTTTCGTTCGCGTGGACTCCGATATTCCGGAACGCCTCATTCCTAAAAAAGATGACAAAAGTTCCGATCTGTCCGCCCTTCAACTCGACATTGCCGTAGATCTCTTCAAGAGTCAGATTCCGGAAATTGAAAACGCCAACTTCATCGTAGAATGTCAGGCCCTTGATGCGAAATCAGCGCCCGCCGTGATCGCACAGAACGAATTCATGCGACGCATGAAAGAGATGGCCGAACTCCAGCCCGGCGGCGCCATGTTCGGTTCTCTCCCGGATAGCTTCACCATGGTAATCAACACTGAGCAACCTTCCGTAAAAAAACTGATCGAAGATGCGGTGACGGCCCTCGACACGGAAGTGTCCGCTCTTCGTCAGCAAATCGACACCGCCAATGAAGAGATCACCAAAGCACGCAAAGAAGCCGGGGATAAGAAGGAGTCCGCTCCAGATCTCTCCGCTCTTGAGAAGACGGTGGCTGATGCCCGGGCCAAGAAAGAGAGTGTGATCGCAGCTTATGCATCGCAGCAACCCGTGATCCAACAGATCATTGATCTGGCCCTGCTTCGCTCCAATATGCTTAAAGGAAAGAGCCTGAGCGATTTTATCGACAGGTCCATATCTTTGCTCTGATCGCTAAATCTCCTCTCCCAATTCTGCTCACAGGATGGATCAAACAATATAACCGACAAGAATCCGGAAGTATGCGTAACGCAAACTTCCGGATTCCTGTTTTTATGAGAATAGCTACAGTCTACTCTCTGCTCAGCACCCGAGCCGGAGACACCGAGGCTATGAATCGGGAGGGAAGGATCAATACAAAATAACTTATGAGAAGCACCCCTGCATTCAAGGCCACCACCGCCGGCCAACTGATTTCCACAGGCACGAAATCTATATAATACGCGTCCGGATCAAGCGGTACAAAATGTGTGGCTTTCTGCACCCAAAGCAAGCCTATACCTATCACATCGCCCACGATAAGTCCCAGCAAAGCCACTCTGAGCGCAAGGTATACAAAAACCCTCCGAAGACGGGCAGCAGGGGCTCCCAGAGACTTCATAAGGGCAATGAATCTCTTCTTATCGACTATGATGATCAGCATCCCGGAAATAAGAGTGACACACGACACGAACGTCATCAACGTGAGTATTATCACCACGTTCATATCCAGCAGATCCAGCCAACTGAAATAGTTGCCGCTGGTCTGACGAAGACTCTCCACCCGGTAGGGACGATACACCAGACCGCTGGCATATGCCTCAATCAGATCATGCTGCAGATCGGTTGCCACCTCCTCATCATTCACTGTAGGCAAGGTCCGGATGCTCAGCGAAGTGCCCTGATTCGGGCCGAGACCGCCTATTTCAGACAAGGTCTTCGGAGAACCGAAGATATACAGATCGTCATAGGAATCGAAATGTGAATTGTAAATACCCGTGATCCGCATACGTCGCACCCTTATCTGGTCCGTCATGAAATATACATCCACCCGGTCGCCCGCATGCAGACCGAGCTTATCAGCCGCCACGCGGGAAATCACCACACGGTTGGCAAGAGAATCTTCCTTGATTTCCCCATCGGGATGCAATGCGAATTCCGGCAAGGAGCCCTCTTCCATCGAAGCAGACAAAAGATCCGTTATATAACTGCCCGCGAGAGTCTTCATATAAACACCCTTGAAGTCGGAAGGAGTCTTGAGTATGGCCGGAGCCGTGATCTGAATGCTATAGTCGGCAATAGCCGGATTGCTGTCAAGAATACTTTTGAGAGAAGGGGACAGCGAGATCAGGTTTGAACCCTCGGAGGCATCTGTGCCCGAAGCCACAGTAACGTTGATATTGGCGTTGAATCCTTCCAACTTAGACACTATCTGCTGCTTAAAGCCGGTCACGATGGCAATCGCGGCAAGCATTACGACCACGGAGAGCGCCACTGCAACGGTAGCGACCCTTACGGCAGGGGAGGTCTTTCGCCTGCCGGCAGAAGCAGAAAGCCTGCGGGCCAGAAAAAAGGAATAATTCATAAAAAAACGTCTATGAAACAAGCTCTCATTCCTCCAGAGTCCATCTCATGAACAGACTCTGAAAACAACTTAAATTTTTAAGCAACGGGGCTTTTGAAAGTACAAAATTAAGAAAAGAGTAGATTTTTTTGAAATTATTCTGATTTTTTTTGGTAGATAGTTTGGGGAGTGTTAATTTTGGGGTAAAATTCCGGGGCAAATGTTCCGACACCTTATTTCTAACCATTGAATAGCCCTGCGGACTACGGCGTCCGGCGGGAAATTCAACAAAAACAATATAACAACTAATGGAAGAAACCATGCAGAAGACCTGTCTTCACGACCGCCATGTGAAGCAAGGAGCCCTTATGTCACCTTTCGGCGGATTTGATATGCCGATCCAGTATGCCGGTATCACCGAAGAGCACAACGCCGTGCGTCAGAACGTTGGTGTTTTCGACGTTAGCCATATGGGTGAAGTGAGAGTGAAAGGTCCTGAAGCATACAAGTTTGTAAGCCACATCTTCGTAAATGACGTCACCGGAGCTCCCGACGGACAGATTTTTTACGGCATGATGTGTTATGAAAACGGCGGCACCGTAGACGACCTACTTGTATACAAAGTGCACGATGACGAATACTTCCTGGTAATCAATGCTGCCAACATCGCCAAAGACGTAGACTGGATCATGAAAAACGCCGAGGGATTCGATGTAGTAGTCACTGATGAAAGCCCGAAATATGCAGAGGTAGCCATTCAAGGCCCCAAAGCCGAAGACACTGTGGAAAGTGTACTCGGTCTGGCAGTAAGAGATATTCCTTTCTATAATTTCAAGACCTTCGACATCGATGGCGAGGAAATCATCGTAAGCCGCACAGGCTACACCGGAGAGGACGGCTTCGAAATATATGGCTCCGCCGACTACATCATCAAGGTATGGGACAAACTCATGGAAGCCGGAGTACAGGCATGTGGTCTTGGCTGCCGCGACACTCTCCGTTTCGAAGTGGGCCTGCCCCTATACGGTGACGAACTCAGCGCCGACATCACACCGATAGAAGCAAGCCTCAGCATGTTTGTAAAACTCGACAAACCTGAATTTATCGGCAAAGAAGCTCTGGCCAAACAGAAAGCCGAGGGCGTGAAACGTCGCATTGTGGGCATTGAGCTCGAAGGCACAGCCGTGCCTCGCCACGGTTATCCGGTGCTCGCGGAAGGCAAGCAGGTCGGAGAAGTCACCACTGGCTATAAATCCATCTCCACCGGCAAGAGTGTGGCCATGGCCATGGTCGACAAACCGTACGACAAACTGGGCACACCCGTGGAAATCCAGATACGCAAGAAGACCTTCCCCGGCAAAGTGGTGAAGAAACGTTTCTATGACAAAAACTACAAAAAATAATAACACAAAAAATGAGCAAGATTCTTGACAATCTCCGCTATGCGGATTCCCATGAATGGGTTAAAGTGGATGGCGACATCGCTACCGTTGGTATCACTGATTACGCACAGCACGCCCTCGGCGACATCGTATACGTAGACATGCCCGAAGAAGGTGATGAAGTGACCGCCGGTGAAGATTTCGGCGCCGTAGAGTCCGTAAAGGCTGCCAGCGACCTTATCTCTCCCGTTAGCGGCGAGGTAGTGGAAGTAAACGCTGCCCTCGAAGATGAACCGGGCCTTCTCAATGCCGATGCCTTCGAAAACTGGATCATGAAGGTAAAACTCAGCGATCCCGCTGAGGTAGATGCTCTGCTTGATGCCGCGGCTTACGCTAAAATCTGCGAAGAGTAATCCATAAACCCCATATACGGGTCGGAATCCCCGGAGCAACGGAGCCCCGGGGCATCCGGCCCGATTAACTTTAAGAACTAAGCATCCGTCTTATAGTTAAAATCCAAACATTTGGACTACAGTGAGTTGACGAAACCAATGGACAAAATTCGCTGCAAGTGCTCAGTACGGATGTCTGGAGTCCCTTTGTAGGTTGATATCAACCTCCTTGGGCTCGAATCAAATTTATTACTTTGATAGTTCATATAAAATAATGACTAATAAATTTCTGCCCCACACCGAGGAAGACATCAAAAAGATGCTCGACAAGATTGGTGTGGATTCAATCGACGCTCTTTATAGCGACGTCCCCGCGGAAGTAATCTTCAACCGCGAGTATGACATACCTTCCGCCATGTCGGAAATCGAACTTCGTCGCCATTTTGAAGACCTCGGTAAGAAAAACCGACGTCTCACCATCTTCGCCGGTGGTGGCGCTTATGACCATTACGCCCCCTCCGCCGTAAACCACATGCTGCAACGCAGCGAATTCTATACGGCATATACTCCTTATCAGCCCGAAATCTCACAGGGTACTCTGCAGTATATCTTCGAGTATCAAAGCATGATTTCCGAACTCACCGGCATGGAGGCTACCAACGCCTCAATGTACGACGGAGCCACGGCTACCGCTGAATCCATGTTTATGATGGTGGGTAGCGCCAAAAAGAAAAACCGCGTACTGCTTTCCGATACTCTTTCCGAACGTGTGATCAACGTGGTTAAGACCTATGCCGATTTCCATGGCGTGGAACTCACCGTAGTAGCAGGAAAAGACGGTGTCACCGACCGCGAGGCCATTTCATCGGAGATCGCCAAAGGAGACGTAGCCGGAGTGATTGTGGCACAACCGAACAAATACGGTGTGATCGAAGACTTCTCCGGCCTTGCCGATGAGATTCATGCCGCCAAGGGCTTCCTCACCATCAATGCGGATCCCTCCACGTTGGCAGTGCTTCGCACTCCCAACGAATGGGGCGCCGACATCGCCTGCGGCGACGGTCAGTCTTTGGGAATGCCTTTGCAGTTTGGCGGCCCTTATCTGGGATATATCTCCTGCGGCAAAGGTATGCTCCGCAAAATGCCCGGACGTGTGGTAGGCGCTACAACCGATGCCGATGGCAAACGCGGTTTCGTACTTACTCTTCAGGCTCGCGAGCAGCACATACGTCGCCAGAAAGCCACTTCCAATATATGCTCTAACCAGAGCCTTATGGCCCTTTACGCCACTATATATGTAGCGCTTATGGGCCCCGAGGGACTCAAGGAAGTGAACCGTCTTAGCTGCGACGGCGCCCATTACCTTTACAACAAACTGATAGCCACAGGGAAATTCACCCCGGCTTTCGACAAGCCCTTCCTGAAAGAGTTCACTCTCAAGACCGATCTTGACATTGACAAACTCAACGACAAACTCCTTAAGCACGACATCATGGGCCCGCTTAACATGGGAGATGGCTTAGTGAGCTTTGCCGTAACCGAAAAACGTACAAAAGAGGAAATCGACAATCTTGTAGCGTTAATCAATGAGGATTGACCGTTAAGAATTTACAATCATGAAATATTACGATAATTTGATTTTCGAACTGTCTCGCCCCGGTCGTAAAGGCTATGAACTCCCTGCCGACAACTATGGAGTGGACGGTGCTTCTGAAATCCCTGCCAACCTTAAGCGCTCTGAGAGTCTTGACCTCCCCGAAGTGAGTGAACTCGACGTAGTGCGACACTATACCAATCTCTCCAACAAGAACTTCGGAGTTGACACCGGCTTCTATCCATTGGGCAGCTGCACAATGAAATACAACCCCAAAATCTCTGAAGAACTGGCCCTGTCGGCCGATTTCGCCTCTCTTCACCCCCTTCAGAATCCCGACACTGCCCAAGGCGCTCTCGAACTTTATTACAACCTTCAGCACGATCTGGCTGAACTCGCAGGCCTCTCGGAATTCACACTCAATCCTTACGCAGGTGCACACGGTGAGCTCACGGGGCTTATGGTGATGCGCCAGTATCACCGCAGTCGCGGCGACAACAAGCGCACCAAAGTCATCGTGCCCGACTCTGCCCACGGCACAAATCCGGCTTCCGCCATGGTGGCCGGTCTGGAAGTGGTGGAAGTTAAATCGCGTCCCAACGGCTCTATCGACATCGAAGATCTCAAGCCGCTTCTCAATGACACAATCGCCGGTATCATGATGACCAATCCCAACACTCTGGGTATGTTTGAGACTGAAATCATGGACATTGCCAAACTCGTACACGAAGCAGGCGGTCTGCTCTATTACGATGGAGCCAATCTCAACCCGCTTCTTGGCAAGGTGCGTCCCGGCGATATGGGCTTCGACATAATGCACATTAACCTGCATAAGACTTTCTCCACACCTCACGGCGGTGGCGGTCCCGGTGCCGGCCCTGTAGGTGTGCGAAAAGGTCTTGAGCATTTCCTGCCCAATCCTCAGGTTAAAAAAGACGACAAGGGACACTTCTATGTGCAGTTTGACAAGGACAGTCTCGGCAGCATCTCTACTTTCTTCGGAAACTTCGGCGTGCTCATGAAAGCCTACGCCTATATCCTTAGCCTCGGCAAGGAAAACATCAAGAATGTAGGCCCGCTCGCCACTCTCAATGCAAACTATATAAAAGAGTCGCTTAAAGATGACTATCTGCTCCCGATCACCGGTGTTTGCAAACACGAGTTTGTATTCGACGGTCTTAAGGACAAATCCACAGGCGTCACCACTCTCAACGTGGCCAAACGTCTGCTTGACTACGGATTCCATGCTCCCACCATCTATTTCCCGCTCCTCTTCCATGAGTCGATGATGATTGAGCCGACCGAGACCGAAAGCCTTGAGACTCTTGATGAATTTATCGAGGTAATGCATAAGGTGGCAAAGGAAGCGCGTGAAACTCCCGATGACGTTAAGAATGCACCTCTCACCACTCTCGTCCGTAAACTCGATGAGACAGGAGCCGCCAAGAATCCCGTGCTCACCTATAAGTCGATGAAGGCATAATGAACCATAGCGATCTTATTATAATTGGAGCCGGCCCCGGTGGATATGAATGCGCCCTCGATGCCGCCAAACGCGGCATGAACGTGACGCTCTTCAACGGTGACCGTCTGGGAGGCACTTGTCTTAATGAGGGCTGCATCCCCACCAAATGCCTGTGCAGAAACGCTGAAGTCATCGCCACGTTCAAGAACGGTGAGGAGTTCGGTATCGATGACTTTTCCTTCAGCGTGGATTACAACAAAATCCTCGAACGCAAAAACGACGTCACCTCCAAGCTTCGCGACGGAATCGCTGCAATGCTTAAAGCCGCCAAGGTAAATGTGGTGGATGCCGTGGCCTCCTTTAAAGACGCCCACACGGTCGTTGCCAACGGTGAGGATTATTCCGCCGACAATATCATCATCGCTACCGGAAGCACTTCCCGCTCTCTGCCGATTCCCGGCCATGATCTGGAGTGCGTGATGGATTCCACGGATATTCTAAACAAGGATTACGTGCCGGAATCCCTCACCATCATCGGCGGCGGTGTGATCGGTATGGAGTTTGCCTCAATCTTCAGCCAGCTGGGCTCGAAGGTAACCGTAATTGAGTTTATGAAGCAGATTCTGCCTCCTTTTGACGCCGATATCGCCAAAAGACTCAAGCAGGCTCTCTCTAAGAAAGGCGTGAATATAATCACAGCGGCCGCTGCCAAGAAGATTGAACAAAACGCCGACTATGAGATTGTGGTCACCTATGAGTACAAGGGCAAAGAAGAAACAGTGGTATCCTCAGATCTGCTGATGGCCGTAGGCCGTGCTCCCCGCGTGCAGGGTCTGAATCTTGAAGCCGCCGGTGTGGAATATTCTCCCAAGGGTATTCCAGTGGACGACAATATGCGCACCAACGTTGCCAACATCTACGCCATCGGTGATGTCAATGCCCGTATGATGCTCGCTCATGTGGCTACGTTCCAAGGCTTTCGTGCATTGAACGCCATTCAAGGCAAAGCGGATGATATTCGTTTCGACATCGTGCCTTCCGCGGTATTCACAGTGCCCGAATGCGGCATGGTGGGTCTCACCGAAGAGCAGTGCAAGGCTCAAGGAATCGAGATTGTGAAAGGTCAGAGTTTCTTCCGTGCTAACGGTAAATCTCTCGCTCTGGCGGAGCCCGAAGGCTTATGCAAGCTTATTTTCCGCAAGGAAGACGGCCTTTTGCTTGGCGCACATATCATGGGTGTGGAAGCCGCCGATCTGGCACAACAGTGCGCTGATATGATGAATTACGGTGCTACCAAAGACAGTATGCGTCAGATCATTTTCAGCCATCCTTCCGTGAGCGAAGTCATTATGGCTGCACTCCACTAATAGTCCGTCTCTATCATTTATATAAATACAGGATATCCGCAATCGGGTATCCTGTATTTTATTTGTGGGAGCATGGAAATTCTCTCTCAGAGATATGGATTGTAGCGGAGTTCGCGAGCTATTGTAGTGGATGGTCCATGACCCGGATATACCTTTGTAGCCTCAGGAAGCGTAAGCAGTTTGTCTCTGACTGCATTAATGAGCTGCAAGTAGTCGCCTCCCGGGAGATCAGTTCGCCCCACACTCCCCTCGAAGAGTGAGTCTCCGCTGATAACGAATCCATCTTTTTCATCGTATAGCGCGATACCCCCGGGAGAGTGTCCGGGTACAGCCAACACCTTCAGCTCGCCTTCTCCGATTTTAATTATATCTCCATCCTTCAAGTCCCGGTCTATCTTGATTGCATCCACATTGAGGGACAAGCCAAACTGACGTGCCTGCTGATCGAGGCGATCTCCCAAAAAGGCATCGAGCGAAGATGCACTCACTCGCGCTCCATACTTCTCGCCCAGATATTTATTTCCGATCACATGATCTATGTGAAGATGCGTATTGACGATGCCTTCCACGTGCAGGCCGTTTTTCTCCACAAAACGGCTTAATGCTTCTTTTTCAGCCGCGTCCATCATTCCTGGATCTACCACTATGCATGCTAACGTGGCCGGATCGTAGACTACGTATGTGTTTATGCCAAACAATGCAAACTGAAATATCGCTACTTTCATATCCTAAACATTTTTACAGACCGTAAATAGCCCGGCAAATTTCCTTTTAGACAAATCAGTAAATGAAAAGACTACATCATCGGGGTATATACTATTTTTTTTGTCTCGAAGAAGGGCTCGTCAAACCATTGGGAGATATTCACCAACTCGCTTTGAGACGCCTCATTAACCAATTCAGCCTGAAGATCGCCCCCTTTAAGAGTAATAACGCCGTTGGGAAGCGCATTGTGCGCTTCCCGCGAAATATTCTTTTTTACAAGCCTTATTATATCATTCTGATCCATTACGGCTCTGCTTACTACGAAATCAAATTTCTCATGACATTCACCGATATCTCCATGCTGAATACTCACATTTTTCAGGTCTATACGCTCAGCAATGTCTTGGGCCACTTTTAGCTTCTTTCCGATACGGTCTACAAGGTGAAAATGTACGTCCGGAAAAAGAATTGCCAGCGGGATTGCTGGAAAGCCGCCGCCTGTACCTAAGTCAAGCACGCGCGATCCCGGAGTAAAGCTGATGAATTTCGCGATGGCGAGTGAATGAAGTATATGATTTGTCTCAAGATTGTCTATATCCTTGCGGGAAATCACATTTATTTTGGTATTCCATTCCGGATAGAGTGTCATTATAAGTGCGAACCGATCTTTTTGCCTTTCGGCGAGATGAGGAAAATATTTTATTATTTTTTCTATCATTGGGTTAATTAGTTAATAAAGTGATCTAAACTTTTTTCGAAAATCAAAGTACTGTTTAAAATTGATGTGTGAGGAGATCTTGTTTTCAAAGTTAAATATTTTTTGTGAAACCACGCCCCATATTCTCTATCTAATTGCGCGCCAAGGGCCGCTCCTTCGCAGACTATGATATGCATAATGAAGGCTGTCTGCTTCCTTTATCAGTTTATCTTCCCGCTTGCGGCGTAAGGATGTGTGAAACACGAGTAATGGCCCCCTATGCAAAGGGATACCACCTGATCCTACATAATTAGGCTTCATCAATTGGGCGAGTCTGCCTTTATATCTTCCGTTGATAATAATTATATCCGGAGTGGATACCAAGCCTGTAGCGTCAGGTATGTCTACGTTGATTATCTCCATGCCATGACGCCGTATTCTGGAAAGGGATCGGGATGGAAACACTATGGTCTCTTCATTTTTATCGATATATGATGCCAATGTGACGCAATCATATGTATCACGGATTATTATACCGCTGCTTTCCATTGATTTTTTATGAAACGGGAGGATTACCAAAGAGAGCACCGATAAAATTGCACAGCCTAAAATACTTATCTTCCTATATTTATGTATATGGATAGCTATTGCTGTCAATACCAATGCTGCAGACCATAATACCACAGATATCCAGCCGGGCGATATTGAGAGGGTAGTGGCGCCATCGGCCGATAAGAACTGCAACAGAGTTTCAAATCCATCGTGCAGCTTATTAAGGATCAAGGCTGTGATATCTGAATGATGTGGAATAGTGATCATGATCAATATGTGGAGTATGGCAATCACTACAAAGCATGGCATTGCGGGCAATGCCATAATGTTTGAAGGCAGAAACATCAAAGGGATTTTCTCAAAATAATAAGCGCTGAGCATCCAGGTGGCAAAAGTTACCGACAGGGTCGCAATCACAGCTCCGTTGAGTTTGTATAGACGAGGATGTGTTCGCCTGTCTATCACATTCAGAGGATTGGCAAATGCAATCAGCGAAGCCACACAGGCCACGCTCATTTGGAATCCGATGTCGAATATTGCGAATGGATTAAACAGTAAAATGAAAAACACAGCCCATAATAATGATGAAAACGCCGGTCGCGGACGCTCAAGAATTATGGCTATGAAAGCGAATGTGGCCATAATGGCCGCCCGTGCGGCAGAGGGACCAAGCCCTGTGAAATATACATATGCCCATATCACAGGAATTGTGGCAGCATACCTCCATTTGTATAGACCCAGA
This sequence comes from Muribaculum sp., assembly GCA_023664085.1. Lineage (GTDB taxonomy): Bacteria > Bacteroidota > Bacteroidia > Bacteroidales > Muribaculaceae > Lepagella. Next base: position 18,443 of record JAMPGE010000016.1, read on the forward strand.
AAATTGAGAGGAAATAAAAGAGAAAAGATAATGATTGTTATTATGCCTACGTGCATTCCGCTTACCGCGATAAGGTGAGCCGTCCCCGTATCGCTGTAAAGCGAACGTCGTTCTGATTCCATATAATCCTTATCAGCGAGCAGCATTGTGATGAGAAACGAGGAGGCATTGCGACTTAGGCCACTGTTTTCTATCTCTATCTCAAGCTTATCACGCAGTGAAGAGGCACGACTGCGAAGGGTCGCCTTAGAACTGATTTTTTGCAATGAAGAGGAGGATATTGAAATCTGTCCGGCAAAGCCTTTATTCCTCATTAAGTCGGCGTAACCATTGTTGAGGAAATTGGGATTATCTACCAGCGGAGATATATTGTGGGGGAAGACAACGATATCACCGGGATTAAAACCCTTGTCGTCACTTTTTATCAAGATCTTAAGATTCCGGGGACGCAAAGTGACTCCTCCCGGATAAGAGATCGAATTGACCGTTGCCGTCATGCGGTCTCCCCCCGTAAATCGTCTTAAATCTTCTATATGAGCCTCCACCTGCGCATTAGAGTCGGTGGAGGGGATCTCGCCCGGACGATACCACTGTGAGGTAGCGGAGCCTACACCAACGAAAAGGGCCGCAAGCCATATCAGATGCAAGTGTGATACTTTATAAGCTCTTATCGGAGTATTGCCGTATAAATGAAGCGTCAGGTAAAGAATCAGGGAAGCGGATATAAGAAAGAGCGGCAATATCCACCCGCCGAACTGTTGGTTCAGAAGTATACCTGCGGTCAAGGCCAGAGGGAGGACGATTATGTGGGGTCTTGTGTCCATATTTGCCATGCCCGTTCTGCCTGAAGGTGAAGCATGCGAAGCCCGTTGACGCTTATAGCTCCGCGTGCGGAAGCCTTTTGCATGAATAGAGTGTTTGAAGGATTGTAAACTAAATCATAGCATACATGGTGCTTCGTGATACTTTCATACGGCACAGGCGGACACGCGTCCACGTCGGGCCACATTCCCAATGGAGTGGCGTTGATGATCAGATGGATATCCGCCACCAGCTTTTCGCTCAGCTGCGAGTAGCTGATTACATCACTCTGTCCGGAAGGGGAGAACCCTCCGACCGGAGATCTTGACACAATCGTGGATTCAATACCAAGATTGTGCAACCCTGCTTCCACAGCCTTTGAAGCGCCGCCAGACCCTAAGATCAAGGCTTTTGTCATCGAATCGCAAAGATACGGACGCAGAGATTCCGTAAAACCATATATATCGCTATTATAACCTTTAAGAAACGATTTATCCCCGTGACGCGACACTTTCACTACATTTACGGCGCCTATTGCGGCCGCCTCCGGTGAGATATCATCAAGATATGTCAGAATCTGCTCCTTGTAAGGCACTGTGACGTTAAATCCCTTAAGGTCGGGATTATTCCGTATCACATCCACAATGTTTTCAATGTCGGGAATAGGTATCAAACGATATTCGGCATCGATATTCTCGATGCCGAATTTTTTATTGAAGATCTCGGCAGAAAAAGAGTGTCCCAGTTTCTTGCCGATGAGTCCGAAGAGTGCTTTCATCCAATTGTATTTACCAGATTATCACCTGCTCTTCAGCCGGGCGATACATTTTGTCGCCTTTCTTGATCTTGAAGGCTTCCATGAAGGGGGCGATATTGCGCAGGGTGACGTTCACTCGATTGCTTCCCAGAGCATGGGGGTCGGTCTTTGTGCGGGACAACACTTCTTCATCGCGGATGTTTGCCGCCCAGAGGTTGGCATAGGCAAGATAAAATCTTTGTTCGGGTGTAAGACCATCTATTTTCTTCTGCTTTTTGCCCTTCTGGGAATTCTTGTAAGCCGTCATGGCCACACGCAATCCTCCCTGATCCGCGATATTTTCTCCGAGAGTGAACCGTCCGTTGGCATGCACACCGGGAGCCACTTCCACCGCATCAAACTGGGCCACCAGCCTGTCGGCCAATTCGGTGAACTTTTCGGCATCCTGGGGCTGCCACCAGTCCTGAAGATTACCCTGTGCGTCGTATTGTCGGCCTTGATCATCAAATCCATGGGTCATTTCATGGCCTATCACCACTCCGATCGCACCATAGTTGCAGGCATCATCGGAATTGGGGTCGAAATAAGGAGGCTGCAGGATGGCTGCGGGGAAGCATATTTCGTTGCTGACAGGTGAATAGTAGGCATTCACCGTCTGAGGCGTCATGTGCCATTCGGTCTTGTCTACAGGCTTGCCGAGCTTTTCATAATTGTCTCTTGTATACCATTTGGACGCATTGTATACATTTTCCAGATACGTCTTGGTCGGATCGATCTCTATGCCGCTGTAATCTTTCCATTTGTCGGGATAACCGATCTTCACGGTGAATGTGGCAAGCTTTTCATGTGCCCGTTTTTTTGTGTCTTCACTCATCCAGGTAAGGCCGTCGATATGTTCGCCAAGCGCACCGCGCAGATTCTCCACAAGGGTTTTCATGTAGATTTTGTTCTCCTCAGGGAAGTATTTGCCTACATAAAGCTGACCGAGAGCTTCACCAAGCATAGAGTTGGGTATTTCCATAGCACGTTTCCAACGGGGCTCCTGCTCTTCCTGACCACTCATCACGCGTGAGTAAAGTTCGAAAGACGCATCGTAGAAGTCATCGCTGAGCAGTGAAGTGGAGTCCGCTACAATTTCATATGCGAAGAAGTCTTTCAGTTCCTGGTCAGTCAACGTGGGAAGGAGTTGGTTTACGTAATCAAGGAATGCAGGAGAAGAAACGTTGGCTTTGTCAACTCCGTTTATGTCAAGGGCAGCGAAGTAAGTATCCCAGTCAATATTCGGGTAGCGCCCTTTGATCTCATCGAGACTCATCATATTATAGCGCAGAGAGGGTTGGCGGCGCTGCTCGCGGGTCATCTTATGCTCGGCAAACCCTTTTTCAATCTTGATCACAGTGTGCCATATTCGCTCGGCGTCTTCTGCAGAATATCCGGCAAGTGTCATTATGCGTTTCACGTACTTCTCGTAAGCATCCATGATTTTACGGTTGGTCTCATTATTCTCCAGATAATAATCGCGGTCGCCAAGACCAAGTCCGGTCTCTCCGATGTGCAGTATATTCATATCGGAGTTTTTCAAGTCTCCTCCCACTCCTGTGCCGAAAATTGTGGTGGTGATTCCATCGTGGATCCAGGCTATTGTCCGGGTGAGGTCCTCACGCTTGAAGTTTTCGATACGATCAAGCATCGGACGCAAAGGAGCCGCCCCTTCCCGATTGAGGCGGACGCTGTCAAGACCCATCATATAGATGTCGCATACCTTCTGGGCGTTGCTTCCTTTCACCTTGGATTCCGGGTTTTCAGAAAGATTCAACACGAGCTCTTTGAGCTGTTTCTTTGCGTTCTCACGAAGCACGTCGAAGGTACCGTAGCGTGAAAATTCAGCGGGCAGAGGATTTGCTTTCATCCATCCGCCGCAGGCATACTGATAAAAATCGTCGGCCGGTCTTGCGGTAGGATCAAGGTTTGATTTGTCAATCCCATGTCCGTCGCCGGCGGCCGCCATCAGAAGGGGAGCCCCCAGCATGGCGGTAAACATGATTTGTTTTAAATTCATATCGTTGATGGTATTAGAGGTAGTTACTTTCATTCTTTTCATATTCTCCTTAGTAATCTGTATTCCCCAATAAGAATGTAAATTCAATGATAAGATAATGGCCTAAGATGCCAAACAGTTTAAATCACTAACAACACTTCATATTCCAACTGGGAATCAATATCATACAAATACAGATGAATTTAGTTTGAATTATTACTAATAATATTGACATTTAGAAGGAAAATATTATTAACAATATATATTATTTTGTTTCCATTGCGTCCAGCTCAGATTGCGCTATCTCCCATATCGACATCGCGTTCTCAAGTTTATATTTGGCGTCGGCGTAATCTTTCAGCAAAGTATCGTCCGCTTCTCCGGAAGACAACCGTCGCTCTATCCCGCTCATTTCATTTTCAAGTCGGGACACTTCCGCCTCCGCGAGTTCTACATTCTTGCGCGCTTTTCGCAATATCCTGTCTCGCTCTTTTTGCTCGGCATAACTGAGTTTGCGGGGCTTATCTTTTTCTTCCTTCCGCTCAGTTGTCTGCGGCGTCTTTACTATACTCTCCGCTTCTGTATCTTTTCCAGAACTGCCGGCTCGCTCAATTTCGTGAAGATCCTCCATTCGCTTCGTGCGGAGAAAGTCATAGATGCCTCCTATGTTTTCTGTAACTTTTCCGTCGTGGAATTCATAGACTTTTTCCACAAGGCCATCGAGAAATTCCCTGTCATGACTCACGGCTATAACCGTACCTGTGAAATCACGTATCGCCTCTTTCAACACATCTTTTGTCCGCATATCAAGATGGTTGGTCGGTTCGTCAAGGATTAGGAAATTCACCGGCTCGAGAAGTAGCTTTATCATGGCCAATCTGGAGCGTTCACCACCGGAGAGCACCTTTACTTTTTTGTCGATGTCTTCTCCTGCGAAAAGGAAAGCCCCAAGAAGATCCCGTATTTTCAAACGTATATCTCCGGTAGCCACCCTGTCGATCGTTTCAAATACGGTTAGGTTCTCATCCAAAAGCTGAGCTTGATTCTGAGCAAAATAACCGATCTTTACATTATGGCCGATCTTTATTACTCCTGAGTAAGCCACATCGCCCATAATACACTTCACAAGAGTGGATTTTCCTTCTCCGTTTCGCCCCACAAATGCCACCTTTTCCCCTCTACGGATCGTGAATTCTGCATGATCAAATACTTGATGCTCTCCGTATGCTTTACCCACATCTTCAAGTATAAGAGGGTAGTCGCCACTTCTTTCTGCTGGCGGGAATTTAAGACGCAATCTTGAATTGTCCACTTCGTCCACTTCTATGGGCACTATCTTCTCAAGCATCTTTATACGGCTCTGTACCTGCACTGCTTTGGTGGGTTTGTACCGAAATCTTTCGATAAACGCTTTAGTGTCGGAGATAAGCTTCTGCTGGTTTTCATACGCACGCATCTGCTGCTCCACGCGTTCTTTGCGCAGTGCCACAAAATCGCTATACTTTACCTTATAGTCGTAGATCTTACCGCAATTAATTTCTATTGTGCGATTGGTCACATTATCAAGAAATGCCCGGTCGTGGCTTACGAGCAATACTGCTTTGGCTTTATCCTTCAGAAATGTCTCAAGCCATTGTATGGATTCAATATCCAGATGGTTGGTAGGCTCATCGAGTAAGAGCAGGTCACAATTACGCAGGAGGATCTTTGCAAGTTCGATTCGCATACGCCAACCTCCGGAAAATTCAGACGTGGCTCGCCCGAAGTCTTTCCGCTTGAAGCCGAGTCCAAGAAGTGTCTTTTCTGCTTCAGCTTCCATGTTGCCCCCATATTCCATCTCAATGCGCTCCTGAAGATACTGCATCCGATCGAAAAGCTTTTGATAGCCTTCAGTGTCGTAATCCGTGCGTATCTCCAGCTGATGAGCCACGTCATCAAGCTCCGCCTTCCGTCTCATTACTTCACTGAAAGCCTTGAGCGTCTCTTCGAGCAAAGTAGTCTCATCAGCAAGATGCATCTGCTGAGGAAGATACCCTATGGAAAGATCCGATGGATGGTTCACACCTCCATGCGTAGGCTCTACATGGCCGGCAAGAATTTTGAGGAGTGTGGATTTCCCCGCCCCGTTCTTCCCCACCAATGCCATCTTATCGGTCTTGTTGATTACAAAACTCACATCTTGAAAAAGGGGACGTGCGGAGAATTCCACTCCGAGTGAATTTACAGAAATCATGGTTGCAAAGATAGCAATTTTTCGGGAGATTACATATTGTAGTTGACCGATCCATGAGTCCTATTGCATAAAAAACGGATCCCTTCTGCCATTACTGCATATTTATAACAAAAACCGCGACTCTGTAAATCGCGGTTCTCATTGATTAATCGAGGGGGTAAGTCAAGTTCTGTAGATATTCATGAAAGGGGAGTCCTTTGCGTACCTTCCTCTCTTTTCTTTAATATAAATAGGTGAGACAACGTCAATCAAAGTCGCTCCATTCACCTACAATTTGCATAAGATTGTCATCTCCTTCCGTACGCAAGTCGTTAAGCATATCATTATTTGTGATATTAAGCCATGTCAACATCGGACAGAAGCTTACATCAAGTGTGATCAACTGATTGTTGGCAACGTTGACTCTTTGCAGGAAGTTTTGGCCGGATAGGCTCAGGTAAGTAAGGTCATTCCATTCAAGACTCACTACAGCCACATTCGGGCAATCGGTGAGATTAAAGGATGTCAAGTCATTATAAGGAGCGTAGATATCATTAAGACGGGTGCAATTATTTACGGCAAGGTCCGTCATGTGATTGTCGCTGCAATATAACGTATATAGTGCAGGAAGATTCTGAAGATAAAGTTTCTGAATCTTATTGCTCATCACATTTAGATTTTTTAATTTCTCAAGTCCTTCGAGCGTGATATCTGTAAGGTCATTATATCCCGCATATATTGTGGTGAGATTCTGACAACCTGCCACCGTCAATTGCTCAAGACCATTGCTCATACAATTAAGATATTCAAGATTGGCAGCATTGCTTACATCAAGCTCCGGGATACGGTTGCCCGAAATATTGAGGCGTCGCAGAAGGGGAGTGCCTCCTAATTCTATCGAACTCAAAGCATTTCTATACACTTTCAGCACCTGCAGCTGCGGACATCCGGTGATATCTACACTTGTAAGTCGATTTCTGCCGGCGTTTACCTCCATAAGGGCACTGTTGTTGCTCAGTACCAATCCGGTAAGTTTATTATTACTCACATTGACTTTCTCCAAGGCCGGGAAATTACTTAAATTTAAGTCTCCGGAAAGGTCCTTCCCGTGCCAATCTATTGCAGTGACATGTCCGTTAGTCACAGTGATGCCGGGGCATCCTGCATAATTACTCCCGACCATTCCGAGAGCCTCCGCATTGTTTCCGCCTTTGGCTGCTGTCTGCTCAAGGAATGCCTTCAAGCTCTTCATCTCATTCTTGGATATATTTTGAGCCATTCCAAGAGTGAATGCTAACAAGGTAGCTAATAGAAAGATAGTTCTTTTCATAACTTTTCGTTTTGATGTGTTTTAAATAGCTTTTGCAAACTCTGTCAATTCCGATATATTAAAAAAACAGACTATATTGCAATTTTCGAAAGCTTATATTTGGAAAAGCACTAAATAGAAGCACTCTTCAATAAACTTTTCATTTTCTTAACACTCAAGTATTTTAATATGTTCACGATTATAGCTTTTATTTGCATTTTTATCACTGTAGACAACTTCATTAGATATTTTATGCATAAGAGTCGTCTTTTATGAACATTTCTTTGGTTTTCGAAAAAAGTTTAAATCACTACAATCTAAAAGTTTATGACTAAACAATTTGCGAATCAAATTTGTTTGAATAATAAATAAGCCGATGTATAAGAGTCCGTCTCATAAAAAATTTAACTTTAGGGGTCGCAACCTTGAGTCGATTTTGGGTTTTGACGGAGTGAGCAACCTATTAGTTTTTATATTTTACAAATGATTTCAGCAGCGATACTCTTAATTTTGAAAATCATAGCCGTTATTGCATTAATGGTGGGGATGGTCATAATTTTATTGGGCATCGGTCATTTGTACCGTAAAGATGATGCCAAAGAAGCAATCGAAACCTCAAAATTAAAAAAAGACATAAAAGAAAAGGATTATGTTATCTCTCGGCATAGTGTATTTAATGGTTTCCTTGTAAGAAATATCGTTAAAAAAAATGCATCACACAAATAAAGCATCACACACACCAAATATCGTTAAAAAAAAGGATCCCACAGAGAAAATGAATCCCTGAAGAAAAATCGTAAGCATACGGTAACGTATGTATGCTTACGAAAAAATACCTATCCAATCCACTTTCAAAATCCTAAAGCAAATTAAGCAACGATAAGAAAATAGTAATTCAACTAAAATCAAGTAACGTGAAGCACTCAGAGTCCGTCTCATAAAAAAAACAGAAATCACTGAATTTTGAGAAACAGAAAATTGAGTCTCAAATTACAATATGGAATCCGAACAGTAATAGGGAATCCGAACAATAAAACGGAATATTCAATCTAAAGTCTATTTAACATAATGCGGATTATCGGTTTTTATGGGATTGGACCTTCTGCCTTTATATCTTCCAACACATTTAACTTTCATATTCAAGTTCGGCAAGAAATTAACCTCTTGCCGAACTTGGGCTTTTTATAGATAGAACAGAATATATATGTGCTTTTTAGGGAATATAATTTTAGATTCAATTTGGCAGCTCGAAGAATGAGTAATGGAGCTCCATTATTATTGATGAGAGATGGCGAAGTGAACTAAACTTATTTTTCATAAAATGTGCTTATATTTTCCGTTTTACCTATAATTCTTTTCGCAGATATTTAGCCGTAATGGTGTCTTGCCGGCTTACTTCTTCGGGCGTGCCTTCTGCTATAATGCACCCTCCGTCCCGGCCACCTTCCGGCCCAAGATCTATAACATAATCCGCATTCTTTATAATATCCAGATTATGCTCTATTATTATTACCGTATTCCCTTTATCCACCAGACGCTCAATTATATCCATGAGAATTCGGATATCCTCGAAATGAAGTCCCGTGCTCGGTTCGTCAAGAATAAACATGGTATTGCCCGTGGCCTTTTTTGCCAACTCGCTGGCAAGCTTTACCCGTTGATTTTCGCCACCGCTCAGTGTGCTCGATGGCTGTCCGAGTTTTAAATATCCCAATCCTATATCCTTAAGCACCTTTATCTTACGAATAATTGATGGTACATTCGAAAAGAAATCCACGGCCTCATTCACCGTCATCTCGAGCACATCCGAAATACTTTTTCCCTTATAACGCACCTCCAGAGTTTCTCTGTTATAACGCTTGCCATGGCAATCTTCGCAAGGCACAAGTACGTCCGGAAGAAAGTTCATCTCTATAGTGCGATAGCCGTTTCCCTTGCACGTCTCACATCTTCCGCCACTCACATTGAATGAAAAGCGACCCGGCTTATATCCTCTTATCCTGGCCTCGGGAAGTTCTACAAAAAGTTTACGGATATCTGCAAAGACACCGGTATAAGTAGCTGGATTTGAGCGGGGTGTACGCCCCAGTGGAGACTGATCCACTGTCACTATCTTGTCAATATAATCCAGCCCTTCAACCTCCTTATAAGGCAATGGTTCCTTTAGGCTATGATATAACTTTCGGCTGATGATGGGCTGCAATGTGCCGTTGATTAAGGAAGACTTCCCTGAGCCGCTCACTCCTGTCACACATATGAATTTTCCCAAAGGTATATTTAAATCCACATCTTTGAGATTATGGCCCGAAGCTCCTTTGATGCTGAGAATCTTTCCATTACCCGGGCGTCTCCTGGATGGGACCGGTATACTTCGCTCCGAGCGTAAGTAAGCTCCGGTGAGAGATTTAGCCTTACATAGATTTTCAGGCGTACCGGCAAACACCACCTCTCCCCCGTTCACACCCGCTCCGGGTCCCATATCGATAATATAGTCAGCCTTCTCCATGATTTCCCTGTCATGCTCCACCACAAGCACCGTATTGCCTGAATCCCGCAATAGTTTCAGACTTTCAATCAGACGGTCATTATCTCGCTGATGCAGCCCGATGGAAGGCTCGTCAAGAATATACAGCACATTTATCAGTTGTGAACCAATTTGAGTAGCCAGACGTATTCTTTGACTCTCGCCACCACTGAGAGTAGCACTGGCTCGGTTTAGAGAGAGATAATTAAGTCCTACATTAAGTAAAAAATGAATCCGGCCTTTTATTTCTTTAATAATTTCACGCGCCACGGCAAGTTGACGGCCCTTAAGTTTTGTCTCAAGACCGTCCACCCATTGTGACAGTTCAGCTATGTCCATCGCTGCCACTTCAGCAATATTCTTATCATCAATATAATAGTGCAACGATATCTTATTCAGACGCTGTCCATGACATTCCGGACATATAGCCTCTGTATAAAACTGTCCACTCCATTTATTGGCAGCAGACCCGGCCTCCTCACCCGTCTGCATCTCTATGTAGGATATTATGCCTTGATAACTCGCATCATAATAGCGCGTGGCCATCGTTTCATTCTCAAGACGAAGCCTTACGTCAGTACCCTCAAGGATATCTGTTATGGCCTCTGCAGGCAGCTGTGAGATTGGAGTCTTTACAGTCTTGCCATATAATTTACATATAGCCTCTATCTGCCAGAATATTAATGAATTTTTATACTTGCCAAGAGGTATGATTCCTCCTTCGGCTATTGATTTGCTTCTATCGGGCATTATCTTGTCTTCATCGATTATATTGACCTTCCCAAGGCCTTTACATCGTCGGCATGCTCCTTGGGGCGAATTAAACGAGAAGTCGTGGGGCGCCGGTTCGGGATACGACAAACCATTTTCCGCATCCATCATTGTCTGAGAGAAATGCCTCACTCTGTCTGTTTCCACATCAAGTATAAGCATTTGCCGGTCTCCCTGCTTTAGGGCAGTCTCAATGCTGGCGGTGAGCCGTTGCAGGTCTTTGTCGGAAGCCCTGAATCTGTCTATCACCAATTCTATTGTATGGTTATGATATCTGTCGAGCTTTAATCCGTAAGTAAGTTCGCGGAGTTCTCCGTCGATACGAACCCATATATACCCCTTTTTTCTAAGATTCTCAAAGAGTTCCTTATAATGACCCTTTCGGTTTTTTACGATTGGAGCCAATATATATATCTTCCTGTCTGTATATTCGGCAAGAATCATTTCCATGATCTTTTCCTTGGTATACTTCACCATGGGCTTGCCGCTTATATAACTTCGGGCCTCTCCAATTCGGGCATACAAAAGACGCAGATAATCGTAGATCTCCGTAGTGGTGCCTATCGTACTCCGTGGATTTTTGTTGACTGTTTTTTGCTCTATGCTAATCACAGGATTCAGTCCCGTTATTTTGTCTACATCCGGTCGCTCAAGACTCCCAAACATATTGCGCGCGTAGCTTGAGAATGTCTCGATATATCGTCTTTGCCCTTCCGCGAAAATAGTGTCAAATGCAAGTGATGACTTGCCGCAACCGCTTAGTCCGGTAATTACGGTCAGTTTGTTATGGGGTATTTGCACGTCTACATTTTTAAGATTATGTACCCGCGCTCCCAACACTTCTATTTGATTAGGATCTTCAACAATTCCGTATTTATTATCTTTATCAGAATTCATTTCTCTTGCTTTGTTTGTTCGGTCTGAAAAATCTCCTCATTTTGTTGATTTATCATCCATATTTATCCCTTGAATATTTTAATTCTAATGTCACTAAAATAAGAGTTCTCACTACATCGCCTCTTCGAGGCTCATTTTACTTATCTTGCCGATCCCCAGGCTAAAGCCTGGGGTTAACCACGAATCCCGCCTCTCCGAGGCGAGCCCCGACAGTTCTTAATTTAGTGACATTAATTTTAATTCCTATTTCATCTTCTATCTTAAAACAATATTCTCAACTATTGCTACCTATATGCATCCATTATTACTACCAACATACTGCTCTTAAATTTCAATTGAGTTTTTTAAGTTTTTTCCTAATTTCAATCCCTATTTTTTACGTCCGGTTTTGAATTTCAATTGAGTTTTTTACTCCGTTTTTTCCTCATTTCAACCTTCAATTTATACCACCCGGTTTTGAATTTCAATTGAGTTTTTTGCTCCGTTTTCCCTGATTTCAACCTTCAATTTATACCATCCGGTCTTGAATTTCAATTGAGTTTTTTGCTCCGTTTTCCCTGATTTCAACCTTCAATTTATACCACCCGGTTTTGAATTTCAATTGAGTTTTTTGATCCGTTTTCCCTGATTTCAACCTTCAATTTATACCACCCGGTTTTGAATTTCAATTGAGTTTTTTGATCCGTTTTCACTTATTTCAACCTTCAATTTATACCATCCGATTTTGAATTTCAATTGAGTTTTATGCTCTGCTTTTCCTGATTTCAACCCTCATTTATTCCATCCGATTTTGAATTTCAATTGATGAAGTTGTCATCCTGTGAGGAAACTCAAAAATCTGGAAATTGATTACTTCTATAGTAAAAGGAAGTATTTCTAAATTGAAATAATATGCAGATTTTAGGGGTGCGGCCTGACACACCTTAATACATCAAAAGGGAAAGGCCTCTTTATTAATTGGTAGTACCTCCACCGTTGATATTCGTATTAATATTATGACGGATGATGTTGATGTCCCCACTCTTTTTATATTCTTTGCCGTCAGCGCCAGTAGCCTTTATTACGTAATAATAAACTCCCGGACCTACTGTCTTGTTACCACGCTTACCGTCCCATCCTTGCTCGGGATTATCAAAGTGGAAGATTTCGTGACCATAACGATCAAAAATCCAGCAGTCGAAATCTATAATACTTCTGTAACTCACTTTCCATTCATCATTTACGCCATCTCCATCGGGTGTAAATGCATTCGGACATTTCAAATCCGAACTTCCTATGTTTACGGTAAATGTCTCAGACATACTTTCACAACTACCATCGGCATTGCTTCCTATAAATCGGAGATAAAATGTGCCCTCCTCATTGAAAGTATAATCCAACTCTTGCTCATTGAATCGATATTCTACGGAATTGAAATCTGGATCCCCGCTCATCTGCCATTCATTATGCACTACCCCCTCCGTGGTCTCTGCCTTAAACAGAATCTGAGCTGGTGCGGAGCCTCCAAGACCAGTACTCTCGGTCTTAATCTCATTGCTTTTATAGCTTTCGTCATTGGTCGTGTCTCTACCAGTCTGCTCGGCCGTTGCCTGTACGCTTACTGCAGTAGGTTGCACCACTTCACTCTCCTTGCTTTGAATCCAATTCCATTCTTTCATGAATCGATCTCCCGACACCGTAAAATACGTGGCACAATATGCTGGTGGATTAATTATTACCTCACCTTCAATACTTTCTGCATATTTGGTCTTGGTAGTGCGATAATAAGAATTTATCTCACTATCCCATTCCTGAGTGTCATACTCTATTTCTATCTCTCTATTCAAAGTGCGCTGCTGACCATTGATTGTGTAATAATGAATTGGGGATGCACTTGCCGTCACATTCAATACACTATAATCACAGTTGGATTCTGAAGAAGGCACCACACTGCTTATTGCAAATTCATATGGCTTATAATTAACTATCCAACAGTAATAACGCTTGTCATCTTCTTCAAAAATATAGCCTATATTCCCCACAAGGCTTGGGATTATCACTCCTTCTGAGGCGGTTTCTATCTGTGTTAGTTCTTCTGCAAATCCACCTCCGAGATTACTATAGCTATAGACCTTTACCGCCTCAGGATGGTCCGTATGATAAACTGCACGAACTCCTTGAGTATCATATACTACAAATATATTGTCTAGACCGGTATTGCGATCTGGCGTTAAACCTATCACTCTTAAACTATTGCCCTCAAAACTAATATCAGCTACCGAAGCAAAACCTGTAGTGGCAAACATAAGAGTGCTGTAGAGTGCAAATCTGCGTATTGGAAACGTGCTCATTTTCTTGTATCTCAAAACCTTACAAAATTTAAGTTTTAAATCTCAGACTTTGGCATAAGAGAGGCATATGTATATATAACGGAGATCTAATGTTAATTATTTTGATAAGTAACCGTACAAATTAAATGCATACTATATACGCAGGGATTTTTTGGCCATGCAGATAGTATGCAAGATTTCCATAATTTTATTATATCGTTTTAATTTGAACAGTTACTTAATTCATTCATCCGAATTGTGTAGCACGGCTAGCGCAACCTAATCTCTCATTTATCTCGTCTTAGAGTCCGCCTCATAAAAAGATTAACTTTAGTGGCAGCTTATTTTTGGCCAATTTCTTTCCATCCCTTCAGGTCACAACCGAAAGGTTGCTCCCTTGTGGATAAAAAGAAATTATCTCTATAATAAGCCACTACTAAAGCTGAATTTTTATGAGACGTATTCTTAATCTCTCGGAATAAAAGTTTCAAATGTGGAATCATCATAATAAATCATGATTTGTACCACCTTCCTTGGATTTTTACTAATTTTTGCTATTTGCTCTTCTAGTTTTTTATTTTTTAAGATAAGGTCAATATACTCATTCTCTGTGATTTTATCTTTGTTTTCCGTAAGAGTTAGAGGGGATTCCTTGCTATTTTTTTTTGCATCTTTGTATCTGGACACATTTCGTAGATTCTCAGCTTCTGGATTCTCTGTAAATTCTGAGTTTTTATTTTGAAATGAATTGATAGATGAAAAATCTCCTGAGTCTCCTTGATAAGCCGAAGAAACACTCCGTGAATGTGTAGACTTCTCGGGCTCGTCAAATCCAAATCTTATACTGCCAGAAGCTAATCCTTCATGATTGTAGGAGCCAAGAGTGTCTACACCCGAAGTCATCTGATCGTATCCCTCATTATCAAGATCTATTTTATCCTCAGTATCTATCCGGCCTTCCTGAAAGGTTAAATTACTGTTAACCTTTTTAGATGAGCCATAGTATGACTCTGAAGAATTCAACATGCTACCTTCTCCGAAGAGCAACCATAACACATTTAATTCCGGATAGGCATTGTGAATTTGAGAAATAAAAAGATCACTGATCTTCTTATTTCGTCCGGTAAGAAATTGAGATAAAGAGGGACGGGGAATCTGACTCTGATCTGCAAATTGAGAAGAGGAAATTCCCTTAAATTCTATGAAGAGTTTTAGACGAGTGGCTACATTTTCTTCTTTCATACGATTTGGATTTCTAACTTTTGAGTTTGTAAATTTACAATTTTTTCGTTAGAATACAAAATTAAATATTACAAATTTTACAATATTTAATTTTGCAAACCAAAATCCGCATGAATATAACTTAGATAATATTTGCAAATTTGTATTTATACACATACTTAAATCTAATACATGGATATAATAGATAATAAATACTTTAATTCTCCACTTATTATAAATACACAAACATCAGCTTAAATTTTAAATTAAAATTATAGTCATGCTTCAATTTTTTATGCTATTATTCATTATGTCAGTTAATTATATGTTATATGAAAATATGTTAATTGGTATTTTTTACATTTTGAATTAGTTGCATATGTAATATTTAGTTTTGCAAACACCTCCCCTCTTATCTCTGTGATTTGCATTATTTAATTATTTTCATTGACAGTGTTTGATTATCTGTTTACATTATTATCATAATTTGGTTTTGTTACCAGTTGCATTTGTATGTATCGATTTACATTTGCATTTTACAAATCTGAGCTTTGGCGAGTCGGTGTTTTTGACCAATTTGATCATCTCAGGCATCCTACCCCTTAAATATCTCTCCCCTTTTTTATTCAGTGAATCCTTTTCACGATTTTCCAAAATGTAAATTTTGAATTTTTCCTTACCATTTTCCGAGATGCTTCAATTTTTACATTATCAACTTGCTATCTTTCCTATATTAATTAAATATCTCATTGAAAATGTGATATTTAAACTCACATAATTTTTCGATCTATTCGATTCGAATTACAAAACAATCTGCGGTTTTATGCAAGTACCAGTAATGTTTGGCCTATTTTAGGTTATCATTATCAATAGACTATCCGGTTCTTCCTCCTTCGTATGCTGTTTGATTACCATATTTATCTTTATATGCCAAGTTATCCTACATGACAAAATATATTCTTGTAAAATGAGAAGGAGCATCCCCGTTAGGATAATTGATCTGTAATTTAAAATAATTGTTTTATCATTCCTACTCTTGTCTTGAATGCAACCTGATCCCTACATAGATCCTTCTTGCCAAAATACCCGGAGGCCTGATCTTGAGTTTTAGAAAATGTGATGATTGATGTATAACAAGATTAATACGTATTCATTCAAGGAGCAAGTAGATTGATGAGTTCTCAATCAGCTTTTGCGATCCGAATACGAGTTTTTTATGCTGATCTTGTTCGAAATTTGTAATCAATTGATTATCCGTAATATAAGCGAAATCGCTGAGATTCCCGTTTTTTAGATCTTTCTTAATAGTGGAAAGATTTTTCCCATTTTCATTTTTCGTTAAATTTAGAATCATTCCCTTAAATTGAATTCCTTCCTCTTCTGAATTACAATTTTTAATTTTCGAAATAGTGAAATCGTGATATTGTTTTATGATATATTCTAAAACCTGTGATTCTTTCTTGGGATTACTTACCCATTTTATCTGGACTTTCTTTTCTTCCTTATTTATGTTAACAAAGACAATGGTCTGGATCTCTTCAAACGTTTTCAGTATAAAAAATTCTTCATCTTCGGAAATGCCTATTTCTTGAAGTACCGTATACCAATCCTCTTCGCTATGTATGATTGATGAATGGGATTGTAGTCTCTCAAATTGATAAAGATGGGAAACTATTGAAGACAGATTATTAAGATCCAACATACTGCCTGAAATAACAAAATCATTAGATAAACAATTTGTATTCAAAGAATTAGACACATATTTACCCTTACCATCATATATCTTTATTTCCCTATATGAGAATGCACGATTAAAACCCAATTTGGAATAATATTTTACAAGATTTTCATTTGCCGGAATAAGAAAAACGAAATCATAGTTATCTTCCTTTGCAATAGAAATAACCCTATTAATAAGTCTTTGCATAATCCCTTTATTCCTATATTCCGGAAGAGTTGCGAGGCCACATAGATATAGAGCTTTGGGTAATATTTTTGAATAATTACCTCCACATTTATGGTCTATAATTTCCTCTTGAATGATTCTAAATGAATATGGAATTGCCTGTAAAATTCCGACAATATTATTGTCTTCTTCATGAGTCAAAAAGTATCTTTCATTATAATATTTATCAAATATTAAAGAAACATATTCAATTTTATCTTTAAAAATTTCCTGCCATATTTGCTTCATGATATGTGCTTTTGAATGATGCTGATTTAAGGAAGTATGCTGCATTTTTGTAATTAGTTATATTATTAAATCAATGTTAAAAGACAATACTTATATCTTTATTTTAAAATAATTCTATACATTCAAACAATAATATTGGATATCGATTATACTTTTAGTATTTCCGATATAAAGATGTGATTAAAACTTTTTTCAAATGCAATATTTATTAAGATTTGGAGCAGATTTTCATTATTGAAGAGGGAGCATAGCGGGCTATGTGACCGATGAAACAATGAAAAGATGCCCAAATATTAATCAATATTGCGTTTGAAGAAAACATTTTTAAACACTTCTTTAGTTTTTGTAAAAAGTTTAAATCACTTCATAAATAAAAAAGAATTTGCATGAGATCTAATTATTATATAAACAAATATTTCAATTTTAATGTTGTACAAAATTAATATTTTTTTACAACCAATCATATCATTTTCAACATTATCCTATAATTGTAGGATAATGCCTAAGGATATTTAAACGATAAAGATATTATTATTACCATATATTGATATAAGTTTATAAATAAATTATATTAATTCCTATATATACCCTATCCTGATAACGAGTTTCCCCCGTTATAAAAAACTCAGAACATATATAGTTATTCAATACTGTCTTGATATAGTTATAACTATGAATCTCATCACGATAACCATTCCTCCCATAATTCCGGGACAATGAATATTGTGTGTAATGATTAGAATAAATCTTCCACTGAGTAGAGTAAATCTACTTCTGCATCCACTCGTCTAAATTCCCTATCCATTTTGTATTATTTAATGGATAATAATCAAATCTTACTACCGACTAATAATATGCAATTTTTTATTCTTTATCATCTCATCGTTTACATTTTCTCATTATTATATTATTGTGTTTATATATTATTCTACTTTTATATTTATTATATATTTATAACATTATCTGTTAGCAATATATTATTATTAGTTGTTTATTTTTCATATATTTATACACATATATTTTTTTATTCTATAATGTTTATATTATTATTAATATTTTGGACTCCATGTTTTGTTATTTTGATGATTTTTTGTTTGTATTTTTTAATTATTATATTTAATAGAATATAGGCATACTCGCATATATTAATTTATACTCAGCGTAATATTTTTATTATATATTTTTATTTTATATATTCTTTTGCGTTTATATTATTTAGCGTAGGTATTTTATTATTATTTATTTATTTATTGTTATTATTTTCAGATGTATCATTGTTATAATGTTGTTACATCTGTATTATTTTATGCCTATACATTTATGATGTTAATATACAATATTCTTTATACGTTTTATTTCTGTCTTGTTATATTATTAGTTTATGCAGAAAACGAAAACCCATCTGATTTGGCACTGCCGGCTCGGAAGTGGCAAGCCACGTCATTACCATCAATCCAAAGCATCAAAAATTGATCTTTCATCATTCATATGAACTTACGCTGCAACTAAGCATATCGCTTATTAGTAATATATCTGTATTGTATTCTATATTACCAATATGTCTGAATTTGACCAGGTCAAGCTCTCATGACGTCTCAACCATCTATGGCAAACAGATATGATCAGCTCGTCAAAGATAAAGACTCATCGGAATTATAATGGGGATTAAATAGGTATTCTACGCTTGTGGTGCTTTAGTATTTATCGGTTCAATCCTTGTGAAACTATTTGAGTGGGTCTGCGCAGTATTGGGGGCGGCCGCAGAGTAGGTAGTGCTCGCCGCGCCATACGCTGTCGAAGTGTTCCATTGCGGATTCAACAAGAATGGGGTCATCCATGAAAATGCCGGCTTCAAAGTTGCGTCGGGTTGGACTTTCCATGCCCATTCCGGCTCCGGTGAGGTTGGCTGAGCCGATATATGCCCATTGACCGTCGATGACTATAATCTTGAAATGGACGCGAGGACATAGCATCCGTTCAAGAACCGTTTTCAAGTTTGGGTAACGGTCAAAGTCTCAATAACGCATCCAGACCCGGCATGAACGTCGGGCATTATGCGTATCTTCTTGTCGGAGAACACATCTATCGAAAGCAGAGTCTTTATCTGCACCAAAGCATTCTCCTCAATATTGTCCGTGAATATCTTCATGTCATATCCTTCTATAGTCTTCATAACAAATTCTTTTTGAGTAAAAAGTTATGCCGACACTACGTAACCCTTTTACGTAGCAACGGCAAAATTACTATTGAGGTGTATCAAAAGCCGATACAGGTGGAAAACATTTGTCTTCATCTTCATCGTATACAGATTCTCCGGTGAAAATGTTGGTGTGCTCGTTGGCGCAGCATTCATTCTGCCACCATACCTCAGGACTCATTGTCAGATGGCCGTCCTTGCCCATGATGACAGTATATTCCTCGTAGTCAATATAGTCAATCTGTATACGTAGATCGACTCTTTCAAAACCTGCAGATACTTCTGTGCCAAAGAGGGTCATCAAGCCTTCCCTCTCGTACAAGAAATTGTCAAACGAGGAATAGTCTTTTACAATCTCCATGAAACCGGCATGACGTTGGCGCATTTTCGAGAGGCCTTTCTCTCTCAGTTCATAAAAAACCTAGCCCATTTACGGCGCTTTTCTGGGTCAATGTTTCTCTTTGCCATTTTTTTGGGGGGTATTGTTATTGTTTATGATTTGTGGCTTATGGAACGTCGATTTTTAATCAACCCACTAAATTTTTCAACATACAAGTTTATAGAGGCGAATGAAAATTGCCGTTCCATTTCAATCCCACCATATGTGAAATGCATGCTGGCGGATGTAGCAATAGAGGCGATGGGCCTTGTGCCAATAGAAGTCTCTGCCGATGCTGAATTTCATGTTTTTGTCCGTTTCTGCTTTGAATCGCTCCAAATCTCGTCTGCTTACCGGATAACCGACATCTCGGATATTCATCCCCAAGATTTTATATTAGGCTTCGCTCCAAAGCCAAACTGTCTCAAAAATAAATAAGTTTTATATGTTCATTAATTTTTATCAACTACTTAGAAAAAAATTACTCATCTTTGACAGTTGTCGAGGAAGATATAGTCCCCTTATCCTCTTATT
>JAMPGE010000017.1 GCA_023664085.1 Muribaculum sp.
GATGCCTGCATCGTGACTGATGAGATGATGGAAATTCACCCGAAAGATTGCCAAATATTAATGACAAGAAAGAATTTACTGCTGATTTTAACTTTCGTAAATAAGTTTAGACAACTTCATTGTGTCAATCTTTCAAAATATCGATTTGTCAATCTGGTTTTTTGGCTATTGGGCTATTTGGCCTTTTGTCAGATCTTCTTTTGCCAGCTTATCCATGATTTTGTTGGCGGTGCTGATCGTGAGCCGGAGCTCCTTTTTCAATCTGCGAAGCGAGCGGAGTCCCAAAAGATACGCTGCTGTTCCCACCGGGAAAAGTATCATCATCGTGATGCCCAACCATGCCTTACGCGAGGGGCGCAGTGTCCATCCTCCGTATATATCCGGAAATTGGCTGAGCAAATCAATTACCGATAGATCCCGGCAATCGCTTAGATAATTGATATCGGCATTGAGTGTATCGGCCAGTCGATCCACCGCCCGCAGGTTAATGCCATGCATCCAGTAGTATCTATAACTCATGCGGCCGGGCAGCGTGCGGAGCAGCATCAGGCAGCGGTGGCGCAATCTCTCCATGAGTCTGCAAGCCGTTTCATTGTCGATATCGTTTATTATTACTTCCTTATATGCCACACTGCGGGGCTGGCGAATTCCAAGCAGTCGCTGCAGCAGAGCCACGTATCGGTCTTTGTCGAACACGGCCGAGTCGTTCATCGCCTTATATGTGACGTAAATACTCAAGGGCGCAAGTATAAATGTGGAAAGCCACATTCCCACCCACACGATGGCATGACCGTCGCGGGCCATCTTATAACCTGTGTTGTCGATAATGTAGTATACAAGGAATAGAAGCACGGATATCACCAGAGGAGTGCCGAGACCGCCCTTACGGATTATTGCTCCAAGCGGTGCCCCTATAAAGAAGAATATCAGACAGGCCACGGAGAGTGTGAACTTCTTCAGCAATTCTATCTTGTGGCGTCGGATCACTTTTTGTTCCTGCGCCATCTCTTCGGCGCGAAACTGCAGTTCTTCTCTCTGTCGCTTCACGTAACTGTGTGCCCGGCTGAAGACTTCCGTTCGTTGGGAAGCCGGCAGGTCCACAAGAAGGGCGTCAATATCCAGTTCGGGTGCCTTTACTTTTTTCTGCGACAGAGGCTGCCGAGTCGATTTTGCATTGGCTTTCATTCTGCCGCTTCTTCTGGAGGGCAAAGACCCGTCATCAAGGTCGAGCATCCGGAATGATTCCTGATGGAGATCGCCGCTGTAGACCAGTCCCATGGAATCCACCAGTAGCCCTACGGAGTCGATGGTATGCTGAAGTTCACGGATATTCTTGCCAACGTATTGATTTCGCATACTGCTTTCGTCCAGACGGTTGAAATTGGCATCGAATGGTATCAGCACCTGCTTGTCAAAAAAAGTTTCCCTGCGAAACGGCACATTGATATCCGCGGCATTCTGCTGACGAAGATTCTCAAACTGTTCTCCCCTGTAAAGATGCAGGTAGAGATAACGCATGTCTTTTGTGGTGGCCATCTGCGCGGAGTCCGAAAGCAGAATAGTAGTGTTGCTTCCTCCCGAGGGGTTGGCATAAATCATCACGTCGCGCAGCATACCCGTGTTGCGGTCTTTTTCCTTCACGAAGAGGTTATAGCCGGGTATCTGGTCGTAAAACACGCCTTCAGGTATCTCCAGCTCCGGAGATTTCTGCCGCATGGAGAACAGCAGGGTCCACATCTTCACCTGCGCTTTGGGGAGCACATCGTTCTGAAAGAAAAAAGCTCCGACGGCCACACAGCTGATGAGCACTATCAGAGGTTTCATAACTCTCAACAGCGATATGCCGGAGGCCTTCATGGCGGTGAGTTCGAAACGCTCGCCGAGGTTACCGAATGTCATAAGGCTCGCCAAAAGTATGGCAAGAGGCAACGCCATAGGCACCATGCTCACCGCAGCATAGAAGAACAGCTCTCCCAACACGTCCATCGAAAGGCCTTTGCCCACAAGATCATCGATGTATTTCCAAAGAAACTGCATGAGCACGATGAAAAGCACGATAAAAAAAGTCATCGCAAACAGTGGCAGAAATGTCTTGAGAATGAATATGTCAAGCCGCTTGATTATTCTCATCGGAAGCAATACTGATTTGAAATTCTGGGATGAAATATCCCGAATCGGTTGGTTTGAGACTGTAAAATTAATGATAATAGCCGAAATACGGAAATCGCTTCACTGATTTTGTGTATTCCGGCGGATTTATTAATTTTGCGTCAAAGAATGGGCCGTCGTCAATTGATCGAAGTAAGAGTCTCTTCATCCAAAATATAAGACGGCATCGTAGACAATTCAACTCTAAATCATACATATCATGAATTTGTTTCAGCGTCTGACCGCAAAGGCCAAGGAAAATCCCCAAAGACTGATTCTGCCTGAATCCACCGAACCAAGAACTCTTCAGGCCGCCGACCATATTCTGGCCGAAGGTCTCGCCACGGTTAATTTCATCGGACATCGCGATGAAATCCTTGCCGAAGCCGACAAGTTAGGTCTTAAGAATATCGGAAAAGCCAACATATTCGATCCCGAAGACATCACTTTCACTGAAAAATACGCCGAACTCTTTGCCGAGCTCCGCAAAAAGAAAGGCATCACAATCGACCAGGCCCGCGAGACTGTGAAGAATCCTCTTTACCTCGGTTGCCTTATGATCAAGGCCGGCGATGCCGACTGCATGGTGGCAGGCGCCTTAAGCCCCACTTCCCACGTGCTTCGCGCAGCATTTCAAGTGCTCAAAACCAAACCCGGCATCTCCTGCGTGAGCGGCGCCTTCATCATGCTCCTGCCCGAAGGCTGCAAATACGGTGACCGAGACATGCTTATCTTTGCAGACTGCGCCGTTGTGCCCGATCCCACCACTGAAGAACTTGCCCAGATTGCCGTGGAGACTGCCAAGACCACCAAGAATATCGCCGGGCTGGATCCCGTGGTGGCTATGCTCAGCTTCTCCACCTACGGTTCGGCAAGCCACGATCGTGTGGACAAAGTGCACAACGCCGTGGAACTCGTTCACAAGATGGATCCCACCCTCAAAGTAGACGGTGAAATGCAGAGCGATGCAGCCATCGTGCCCGAAATCGGTGCCAAGAAAGCTCCCGGAAGCTCCGTGGCCGGACATGCCAACACTCTCATCTTCCCCTCGCTCGAGACAGGCAACATCGCATACAAACTCGTGCAGCGTCTGAGCGGTGCCGGTGCCGTTGGCCCTATCCTCCAAGGTCTGGCCGCTCCTGTCAACGACCTTTCCCGCGGTGCCACCGTAGAGGATATCATCAACACTATCATCGTGACCTGCAACCAGGCTATCGGCGAAAAAGGTCTCTGATCCATTTCGCTTAGAGTCCATGTCATTGAAATTTAACTTTTAGCCCCCCTTTCATAAAATCATGAAAATATTGGTGCTCAACTGCGGATCCAGCAGTGTGAAATACAAACTTATAGAGAGCGATTCAAAAGAAGTGCTCGCCGAAGGCGGTGTGGAAA
Source organism: Muribaculum sp. (assembly GCA_023664085.1). Lineage (GTDB taxonomy): Bacteria > Bacteroidota > Bacteroidia > Bacteroidales > Muribaculaceae > Lepagella. The sequence continues at coordinate 3,541 of JAMPGE010000017.1, forward strand.
AAATCGGTCTGCCCGATTCCTTCCTGAAATTCAAACGCCCCGACGGCACTAAAGAGACTCTCACAATCAACATGCCCGATGCCAAAGAGGCTGTGAAAAACGTGCTCAAAGTGCTTGCCGATCCCAAAGACGGCGTGATCAAAAGCTATGATGAAATCAAAGCCGTAGGCCACCGCGTGGTGCACGGTATGGACAAGTTCAACAAATCCGTACTCATCACTCCCGAAGTGATCGAAAAGGTGAAGGAGTGCTACACCGTGGCTCCCCTCCACAACCCCGCCAACATCACGGGCATCGAAGCCGTCACGGAGATTCTGCCCGAAGTGCCTCAGGTAGCCGTGTTCGACACTGCCTTCCATCAGACAATGCCGGCAAAGGCATACATGTATGCTCTCCCCTACGAGACATATGAGAAATATGGCGTACGCCGCTACGGCTTCCACGGCACAAGCCACCGCTACGTGTCGCGCCGTGCCTGCGAATTCCTCGGTGTGGACTACGATAAGCAACGCATCATCACATGCCATATCGGCAACGGCGCTTCCATCACTGCCATTGCCGACGGCAAGAGCGTGGACACATCCATGGGTCTCACCCCCACCGAAGGCCTTATGATGGGCACCCGCGTTGGCGACGTGGATCCCGGAGCCCTCGTTTATATCATGGAGCAGATGAATCTCGATGCCAAGGGTCTCAGCAAAATGATACAGAAGCAAAGCGGTGTGCTCGGTGTGACAGAACTCTCTTCCGACATGCGCGACATCGAAGACGCCATCGCCCAAGGCAACGAGCGTGCCAAAATGGCCATGGATATGTATGAATACCGCATCCTTAAATATATCGGTGCATACACCGCTGTGCTCGGAGGTGTTGACATCATCGTATTCACAGGCGGTGTAGGTGAAAACCAGCTCAGCACCCGCGAAGTTATCTGCAAGAAACTCGCCTACATGGGCGTCACTTTCGATGCCGAAGCCAACAAAGCACGCGGCAAGGAAGTGGAAATATCCGGAAAAGACTCCAAAGTGAAGGTTGTGGTCATTCCCACCGATGAAGAACTCATGATCGCTCAGGACACCGCAGCGATCGTAGGCAAATAATTCTGGATCACAGCCTAATAATTTCCGTTTATTTGTAAAAATCGCGTTGCTATTTAGCTGCAACACAACATTAAAAAGAGGATGTGTCGTAAAGACACATCCTCTCACATAAAAAAATATTCTGACTTTCCAAGTGTGTATAAAATTTAAATTTCCGCATAAGTCAACCCAATTGAATATTTATGACTTAAGCAATTTTAAATTCTAAATTCTACATTATTTACATGCTCGATTTTATATATTGGAATGCCGACCCGGTATTGTTCTCCATTGGCCCGGTGTCTGTGAGATGGTATGGCGTAGCCTTCGCCATAGGATTCTTTATCGGCTATGATATCGTAGCCCGTATGTTCAAACACGAAGGCGCTCCCGAAAAATGGCTTGGCATTTTGCTGACGTATATTGTGGTCTGCACCATTGTGGGTGCCCGCCTCGGGCATGTCTTATTTTATGAATGGGACTATTATTCCCAACACCCGGCCGATATCATTAAGATATGGAACGGCGGTCTGGCAAGCCACGGCGGCACCATCGCCAACTTCATCGGCGTATATCTTTTCTCCAGGTTCAATGCAAAAAAGCCGATGTCGTGGACACTCGACAAACTCGTGGTGCCCGTAGCTCTCGTGGCAGGATTGATCCGCATGGGAAATCTCATGAATTCCGAGATCTACGGAGGCCCAACCGATCTCCCCTGGGGTTTTATTTTTGTAAGAAACAGCGAAATGGTGCCCGCTCATCCCACACAGATCTACGAGGCCGCTTGCTACTTCCTTCTGTTTGCAGTTCTTATGTGGATGTATTGGAAGAAAAACGCCGAGGAACGCCCGTGGCTGATTTCCGGAGTATTCTTCATAGGTATATTTTTCCCACGTTTCCTTATCGAGTTCGTGAAAAACGTGCAGGAACCTTTCGAACTTCAAATGATTGCCGACTATGGTATAAACATGGGTCAGCTTCTGAGCATTCCGTTTGTGCTTTTGGGAATCGGAATGGTGGTGTGGGCCTTGAGTCATCCACGGCAACACTGGACGTTTCCCAACAAGTTCGCTCCCGAGAAATAAAAAAGTTTCGGCGTTGCCGAAACTTTTTTGGTTTTTAAGTATATTGGTTTTCAGGTGAGGACTCTTATCTTTGTGACATTAGTGTTTATTCTAATGTCACTAAATTAAGGACTGTCGGGGATCGCCTCGTAGAGGCGATATTCGTGGTTAACCCCAGACTTTAGTCTGGGGACCAGTAAGATAAGCAAACTGAGCCTCGAAGAGGCGATGTTGTGAGAACTCCTATTTTAGCGACATTAGTGTTTATTCCTATGATGCACCACACTGACTTTCCAATACTCTATACTTTCAATTTCCATTTTCTGAGTAATCAAAAATTGGAGTAAATCACATTACGTGGAGAATCTTTGCAGCGCGCTTCAAGGCTTTGATAAAGATATCTACCTCGGCCTCGGTATTATAGACAGCAAAGCTGGCACGCACCGTGCCCGGAATGCCAAGTCGCTCCATAAGAGGCTGGGCGCAATGATGCCCGGTGCGCACGGCCACTCCAAGTCCGTCGAGAAGCATCCCCACGTCATACGGGTGTACATCGCCAAGCATGAAGGATATCACCGCGCTCTTACCCGGCACAGTGCCGAAAATTCTTACGGAAGGTATCTCTTCAAGCATGCGTCGCGTGCACAGATGCAACAGTTCCTCTTCATAAGCATTTATTTTTTCTATTCCGGTTTGTTCGATAAAATCTATTGCCGCGCTGAATGCCGCTATGTCCACAAAATCAGGAGTGCCAGCCTCAAACTTATATGGTAACTCCGCAAAGGTGGTCCCCGAGAAGCTCACATGCTCTATCATCTCTCCGCCGCCCTGATACGGGGGCATCTTTTCAAGCAATGACTCCCGGCCGTAAAGCACACCCACGCCGGTGGGTCCATACATTTTATGTGACGAAAAAGCATAGAAATCACAATCCAGATCCTGCACGTCGATGCTCAGATGCGGCGATGCCTGCGCCCCGTCGATCAATACGGGTACTCCCCGCGAATGTGCATATGCAATCATCTCCTTCACAGGATTGACAGTGCCCAGCACATTACTTACATGGCAAAATGCTGCGAAGGCTGTCTTTTCACCGAACAGTTCCTTATATTGATCTATTCTTAACGCTCCGTCATCGGTGATATCCACCACCTTGATGGATAGATTTCTACGTGAGGCAAGCAATTGCCACGGCACGATGTCGGAGTGATGCTCCATCACGGTGAGGATTATCTCCGATCCCTCGGGAATCAGTTGGCCATAGGAAGATGCCACAAGATTGATGGCCTCTGTAGTGCCACGCGTAAATATCACTTCCCTTTCGCTGCGGGCATTGATGTAATCACGGACTCTGCGCCGCGTAGCCTCCTGTCGGGCAGTAGCCTCCTGCGAAAGAGTGTGAACCCCGCGGTGCACGTTGGCCTTGCGGTGTTCATAAGCTTCCACAATATCTTTTATCACCCTTGAAGGTGTCTGGGAGGTTGCCGTATTGTCAAGATATATCAGGGGCATTCCCTGCACTTCAAGCCCAAGGGCCGGAAACTGGCTTCTAATCTTCTCTATGTCCATTTTTTCACATCCTTATTTATCTACCGCATACGCCGCATTCTCCACAAGCTGATTCTTTGCCGCCGAACCGTGCCTCCACAAGCAGATGCAGACGGTCTTTGAGTGTCTGCAGACGCACCCCGTCTATCACGTCGGCCATGAAGGCCTGCTTGAGCAGCAACCGCGCATCTCCCTCACTCAGTCCGCGGGTGCGCATATAAAATACCTGAAGGGCGTCAAGCTGGCCGATGGCCGTGCCGTGGCTGCATTTCACGTCATCGTTGTAGATCTCAAGCTGGGGCTTGGAAAACATTCTTGCTTCACCGCTGCCCACAATATTACGGTTGGACTGGTACGCCTCTGTCTTCTCCGCCCCGTGATCCACAACGATTCGACCTACGAAAGAGCCTCGGGCATCGTCGTCTACCACATACTTGAACAATTCATCCGTGTGGCATCGGGGCACGGCATGGTCCACACGCGAATACGTGTCGAGCACCCGGTCTTTATCCTCGATGCCCATACCCAAAAGACGCAGATCGGCGCCTTCACCACGAAAACGGCAGTGGAATTCATTGCGGGTGGTGCCGTTATAGAGCGTAATGGAGTCGAGAAGCACATTGCTGTCGGATTCCTGACGAAGCCATACGGTATTGAGTCGCGTGGTGTGGAGAGTGCTTTCCTCAAGGTCGTATAGATCAAAACGGGAATTGCGGTGAGCGAATATCTCCACCGTCTGCAAAGTAAGAAAATCCACGTCGGGATTCTGCGTATGGTCACATATGAGCAGACGGGCCTCCGCATCCTCTTCAATCACGACAAGAATGCGCCTGACAGCCATCAGGGGCATAGTGTTTGAAAGGATATTTACGAGCTGCAGCGGTTTCTCAAGCTTTACCCCTTTTTTCACCCGCAGAAACAGACCGTCCTGCACAAGAAGCGTATTGAGGGCCACAAGCGGATTGGTCATGTCGGCGGCACGCCCGTAGTACTCTTTTACCAGAGCCGGATTCCTCAGAGCCATTTCCTTAAGGCTTCCCACCTCTACTCCCTGAGGGATATCTTTGCGTGCATCGGCACTTTCGCCCCACAGATCGTTGACCATAAAGAAGAGCGAAGGTGTAAGTCCCGGTACGCCGCAACGGAAACTCTCCGATGGATTCACATCCAGCGGCACCCGCGCGAGGTTAAGACCGTAATCTGGGGCCAAGAGGGCATCAAGGTCAGTGATCTCATAGTTTTCACTCCCTTTTGCCGGTAGGCTGTGAGAGGAAAGCTTATCAAGAGCATTTGCCCGCAAATCATTGAGCACACCGGCGGAGTTTTTCTCCACCAAGCTGCCGTGTGCCTGATACAATTCTATATATTGATTGAGTGCTGACATGGCGGTTCTACTTATTTTCACCTTCTGCGGCTGCCGCTGCATCGCGGGCATCCACCTCTTCCTTTATCCAGTCATAGCCGCGACGCTCAAGCTCCAGTGCCAGTTCGGGGGTACCCGTACGCACTATGCGACCTTTGTAGAGGATATGTACGATATCGGGCTTGATATAGTCCAGAAGACGCTGGTAATGGGTGATAACTATCGTGGCATTGTTGGATGTCTTGAGTCGGTTCACGCCCTCGGCCACTATTCTGAGTGCGTCTATGTCAAGGCCCGAGTCGGTCTCGTCGAGTATGCTGAGGCGCGGCTCGAGCACTGCCATCTGAAAGATCTCATTGCGCTTCTTCTCGCCTCCGGAGAATCCTTCGTTGACCGAGCGGGAAGCGAGTTTATTGTCAAGTTCCACCACAGCCCGCTTCTCGCGCATCATCTTCAGAAATTCGGATGCCGACATCGGAGGCTGGCCGAAATACTTACGCTTGGCGTTGACGGCGGCGCGCATAAAGTTGACCATCGACACTCCGGGAATCTCTACCGGATACTGAAAACCGAGAAACAATCCTTCATGGCTGCGTATCTCAGGAGGCATACCAAGCAGGTCTTTGCCGTAAAATTCAGCCTTTCCGGAAGTCACGGTATATGCCGGATTCCCGGCAAGAACCATGGAAAGGGTGGACTTGCCGGAGCCGTTGGGTCCCATGATGGCATGCACCTCACCGGGGTGTACCTCAAGATTTATTCCTCTCAATATTTCTTTGCCACCGATTTCGGCGTGCAGATCTTCTACTTTTAACATTTCTGGTTGATTTATTTTATGAGACCGTAGTCTCTTTATTAACGATTTTAGGGCCGTGCCGGTTGGGCGCATCCCAACATTTACAGACATTTTTGCCATAAATAAGGTCTTCATCACACCACCCGCCCGGAGCGACCCGGGATATTCCTTTGGCCTCCTCGAGGCGCCTGCGGTGGGCCAATTCCTCATACCCGGGAGCGCCAAGGGCATCCGGTGCGATGTCCATCACCAACTCCACTACGTTGCCATCGCCGTCCATGGCATATTTCAACAGTGTGGAGTATGGGTTATAGTCCACCGCCAGATTGAAGCCTATGGAGACGAAAAATACATATTTCAGCACCCCGAACAAGCCTCCTGCCAGCGAACTGAGCAATCCCGACTCAAACACCGACATGGCGCTGCGCAGGATTGCCGACAGAGATTGCAACAGACAGAACACCGCCACATACACTATCGACGGAGCCGCCATCTGCAGCAGTAAATCACCGCCCAGACGTGATGCCGTATCAGCGTAAGTCTCCAGAAGCCATGCATATACCGGGTCGGAAAAGATATGTGCGCATACTATGCCGAATGCCATTCCCAGCACGGAGGCAATCTGGCCTTTCACCCCGGCATGATATCCTCTTATCGCACCGAGAGCGGCCAATACAATCACGGTAAGATGATAGATGGCGTCGGTCATTTCTTTTTCTTTTATCCCTTGGAGTCCGTCTCATAAAAATTTTATCAAACGGAGCTTGGCATTCTTACGGGGCCACACTTCGCTTCCCGATTGGCGGGCCGCCGACAGTCTGATGCCGGGCAGAATCATTCAGTCTACAAAATTAATAAAATTTTACAGAATTATGTTAACAATTCAAAAGGCATCCCGTTTTTATTTCGGCAGTATTGGATTTTAGTCTTTTTATATGTAAATTTGCATGGTTTATCGCCTTTGGGGATCCTATGAAAATACAATTCAAACACGACTTTTGGGCATCCGTGGGCTTTGTGGCTGTAGTCGCAATGCTTATCGGTGCATCCGTATGGGCTTGGCGCCATTTCATGAAGTCACCGCCATACGTGGATCCAGCAAAATACCCCGTGGCCGGAATAGACGTTTCGGCCCACAACGGCCCCGTAGATTTCAACGCCGTGGCTTCCGAAGGCTATAAGTTCGTTTTTATCAAGGCTTCCGAAGGCGTAGACTTCCGCGACTCCATGTTCGTTAAAAACTATATCGATGCCCGTAGGGCCGGACTTAAAATCGGTGCGTATCACTTCTTCAGATTTGACCGCGACGGCATCGACCAGGCTCAGAATCTCCTCGGAGCCATCGGCGGACGTAAGATGGATCTCGGAGTGGTGATCGATGTGGAGGAACACAACAACGCATCCGGCGTGGACTCCACCCTTATCGCCGACCGACTCTTGAGAATGGTGGAGTTTCTCAACCTCGTGGGGATGAAAGTCACTTTCTATACCAACCGAAAAGGATATCCCGACTATCTCAAGCAGACCGTGCCGGGAAGCAACCTTTGGATCTGCTCGTTTTCCCAGGTACCTCCCGATATTGAATGGACTTTCTGGCAATACGACCACCACGGCAAAGTGGCCGGCATCGATTCCGACACGGACCTCAACGTATTCTGCGGCTCCACCACGGAATGGACCAATTTCCTCAACGGTTCGATCTGGCCATACAACGAATCATCTTCACCGTACTCCGCTTCAAAAGAATCCCGGCCGGATGAGTCCAAACGCAATATTCACACCGTTTCCACGTTATAACCATACATCTGTACTTCTATGAGAACTAACATCATAACGCATATTCATAAATATACCTCGTATAGACCGCTGCTGCTGTTCTTGGCCATTATTCTCTCTGCCGTGAGCAGTCTGCACGTATTGGCCTTCGACCCGCGGATCTACGCGGAATCCTCCGTACTCGCCTCCGGGAAATGGGCACGCGTAAGCGTGAGCCAGACCGGAATGCAGTTTGTCAGCAATGCCCAGCTCCAGAATCTTGGATTCTCCGACCCATCCAAAGTGAACGTATATGGATTCGGAGGACGAATGATCAGCGAACAATTGTCTGCAGATATGCCCGATGACCTTCCTCTGCTCCCCGTGGTGCGCACTCAGCGCGGCATTCTCTTCTTCGGAGTGGACACTATGGATTGGGAGCGCCAGACTTCCTCCGCTTCGGCCATGACGTGGAGCCATATCCAACATGCCTACGGCCTCAACAGCTACTATTTCATCAGCGACCGAGCCATTGAAAACGTGCCCATGGCTGATGCCACGGCTTCCGTAGCCGCCGACGCACCCGTTCTTAACACCTTCACATGCCGCACCGTTCACGAATCGGAAATCTTTGCCCCCTCCAATTCCGGACGAAATATCCTCGGTGAAGACTTTCGCTCCCCCACTACCAGAAATTTCTCTTTTCCTTTGCCTGATCCCGCCGACGGCAACGCAACCGCCAGAATCCAGTTCGCCGGAGGCACCACATCCGGTTGGGATGTAACCATCAAAGGTTCGGGCAACTCCAAAGCTTCCCGTGCCTCCCAAAACTCCCCCCTTGGAAGCGCCTTCATGCAATTGCTGAATACTGAAGGCACCTTCCCCACCGACGGCGAGAAATTCTCACTCGACGTAACGTTCACCGGTCGTGGGGGCGTCACCATCGCACGGCTCGACTGGATCGAAGTGGAATGGACACGCAGCCTGAAACTGCGTTCGGGCCAGCTGCATATCTACGATGACCTCACGTCTCCAAGATTCTACAGAGTGGAGGGATGCGATGAATCCACCGTGGTATGGGACGTGACCACACCGTCACGCCCCCGCTCCGTAAAGGCTTCCCTTAACGGATCCACTCTCACATTTCCGGCCAACGGCAATGCGGAGTTTATCGTCTTTAATCCACAAAACGGCTATTACGCGGTGAGTCCTGCCGGAGCCGTTGCCAATCAAGACGTGCATTCACTGCCTGTGCCGGACATGCTGATCATATCACCGTCGGAATATTTTGAAGCCGGCGAACGCATCGCCGCTCTCCACCGCGAGCAAGGCATGGTCGTACACAATCTCACCCCCGAAGCCCTCTACAATGAGTTCTCCTCAGGCACCACCGACGTCTCCGCATTCCGCAAAGCCCTCAAAATGTGGCAGGACCGCGCAGGAGACCCTCTCCGCATATCATATTGCCTTATTATATCCCGCCCCACTTACGACAATAAGCAAGTCACCGATCTGGTGAAAAACTGCGGCTATCCCCGCATCCCCATATGGCAAAGCCCCACAGGTTTCTCCGAATCATCCTCTTACTCCACAGATGATTTCATCGGAATGCTCGACGACCCCAAAGGGCGTTTCGCCATCGAATCTTCACCGATACGGGTAGCCGTGGGCCGCTTCCCCGTCACTTCTCTTCAGGAAGCCATGGACGCCGTAAAAAAAACCGAAGACTACGTGCGCAATCCCATCTACGGAGCCTGGCGCAACAATGTGATGCTTGTGGCTGAAGACGGCGACAACGGCATTCACCTCACTCAGGCCGAAGAAGTCTACAAGGCCCTCAAGAGCAAAGGCAACGGCCAGCATCTCGACTACGAACGTCTGTATCTCGGCACATATGCCACCGAACTCGGTGGCACCGGCAAAACCCACAAGGCCGCCAAGACCCGTATGCTCAATAAGCTTGAGGAGGGTGTGTTGTACTGGGACTACATCGGGCATGCCAACCCTTACTTCTGGGGATATTCCAATTTCTTCCTCTGGAACGACATGATGGGCCTCTCCAACGACAAACACCCGTTCTTCTACGGCGCCACGTGCGAATACACCCGCTGGGATGCCGACGAACGATCCGGCGGAGAAATGCTCTGGCAGAAATCCGACGGCGGAATCATTGCATCGGCCATCGCCACAAGATCCGTGCTCATCTCAAGCAACGGCCCTCTCAACCGCAACACAGGCTCCTTCGTGTTTGAACCCGACAAAGACGGGCTCCCTAAAAGAATGGGGCAGTTTTACGTTGAGGGGAAAAACAGCTATCTGAGTTCCAACACCCTGCGCTACTGCTTTGTAGGCGACCCGGCCCTACGGCTCGCCGTGCCCACCGAGAGAGTGGTGCTCGACTCGATAGCCGGCGTAGACATCGCTTCCATCTCACATCCTGCCGACTATCCCCAGCTTAAGGCTCGCCAGAAAGTGAAAATTGCAGGCCGCGTCACCGACGTCAACGGCAATCTCCTCAACGGCTTCAACGGTCAGATCCACATCCGCCTGCTTGATGCCGAAAAGCCCGTCACCACCATTGAAGAAGACGAAGAGACCCGGAAGACCTACAACGATCGCAAAACCATGCTATACACCGGCATTGCCAACGTAGAAAACGGCCTGTGGTCCACATTGATGTATCTTCCGCCGGAAATCGAAAACAACTATGCCTTTGGACGGCTCACTTTCTATGCCAACACTCCCGACGGTGTGGAAGCCAACGGCTCTTCCGAACAGTTCTACGTATACGGCTACGACGATACAGCCGAAGAAGATCTGACCGGACCAGACATCCATACCTTTGCGCTTAACAGGCCCGACAACACCGACGGATGCGTAGTCCATACTTCACCTATGGTGCTCGCCTCTTTCTCCGACCCTTCCGGCATCAACATCTCCGACGCCGGTATCGGCCATAAACTCACCCTCGTGCTCGACGGTAAAAAATACTTCGAAGACGTAAACGCATATTATTCACCGGACCCGTTTGACTCTTCCGCCGGAAGCATCTCATACCCGATGGAAGACATCACTCCCGGTGCCCATACACTTAAACTCGTGGTATGGGACAACGCCAACAACTCCTCCTCCCGGGAAATATCCTTCAACGTCAACGCCGCCATTACTCCATCAATCTACGATCTTACCACAGACTGCAACCCGGCATCCACAAGCGTGGAATTCATCCTCTCTACCGACAGGCCCCGTTCCAAGGTAGACTGCCTGATAGAAGTGTTCGATCTGCAGGGTCGCACCGTATGGAGCAAAGACACCGAGACTCAAACGGATATTGACAGCGCTCTGCGAATGCAATGGAACCTCACGGACCATAGCGGGCTGAGAGTGGAACGCGGCATATATCTCTACCGAGCCACCATCACCGCCGAAAACGGAGCCCAGACCACCAAGACAAAAAAACTCGCTGTCACAGCCCCCTGAGCGTTGAATCGGGTTTAACACCCCGGACTCTTGAAGCGGTTCTACAGGAATAACTTCTTTTTTGTCGACAAGACTCCGGTGTATGATTTGCAATTTTCGAAATTAAGATATAACTTTGTAGTCTGATGCGATATCCGGATTGGCTCCCGATGCTGCTTCAGACTACTTTTATCAGAACAATGACCAACGGCAATCAAAAGCATCCCATATTACCGGAACCTACTCTCAGGCGTCTTCCATGGTACCTCTCGTACGTGGATACAATTTCCGCCCGAGGTGTGGAAAACGTATCCTCAACCACCATTTCCCGTGCCCTCAACGTGGATGCATCCCAGATTGCCAAAGACTTGTCTTTCCTTAACATCAAAGGTAAGACAAGGATTGGATACAACGTACGCACCCTGCAGTCCGAACTCTCCAAATTTCTTGATTTCCACACACCCCACACTGCATACCTCTTCGGTGTGGGCAATCTCGGAAGAGCTCTCCTGCAGGACAAGGGCCTTATCAATTACGGTCTTAAGATCCACGCTGCCTTCGATGTGGATCCCAATCTTACCGACACGGAAATATGCGGAGTAAAAGTGCATGATCTGACCGAACTTTCGCATATCATGAATGAGGATCCCGCGGCCGTGGCTATCCTCACTGTGCCTGCCGAAAACGCTCAGGACGTGGCAGACTTCGCTATGAAGGCCGGTGTAAAAGCCATCTGGAATTTTACGCCTTACCGCGTAAAGGTGCCACCGGAAGTTGTGCTTTCAAGCACATCCATGTATGCCAACCTGGCCATTATTTACAATCGACTGAAAGCGTAGCCCGCCTCAAATATTTAACAATATGCAACAATGAAAATATTCGGAATGATTCGCAACTACAGGCTCACGGGATGCAACGATCATGCTCCCGGATGGTGTCTGTGGCCCGACTCTTCCATGTTGCGCAACAATAAACCTACCTTTATCCCATCCGAATCTGAGTCTTTCGTACTTTGCCCCACTATGTGCCTACGGATTGCCAAGTTAGGCAAACGGATCGCTCCCAAATTCGCGTCACGCTACGTGGATGCCGCCGCGGCCGCAGTCGTAATCTTCAGAGCCCAAGCTCTCCGCCAACTTCTCGACGGCGAAACGCCTTCGGCCGAGAGTCTCGTCTTCGACGGCGCTGTGATGACCGGAGATTTTATGCCTCTAAGCGCGTTTCCCGACAATTTCGAAATGAACGTGAAATACAAAGACTCCTCTTTCCGTACGCTTAAGTGGCAATCTTCAGAAATCGTAACTGATGCAGACCTCTGCATCTCATTAATAAGTAAATACAACACAATCAAATCCGGCGACCTCCTGCTTATCTCGCCCCATCCGGAAGGTCTTCCGACAAACATTGACTCCAGGGTAACATGCACCTGTCCCGCCGGAGTCCTTCTTAAATTCAACGTCAAATAATGAAAAAATTTTATCTCACACTCCTCACCGTAGTCATGGCGGTTTCATCTGCTTTCGCCGCCATGAGTCCGGACTTTTTCCACAAAAGATCGCTGCTTTCACAAGGAAAGTGGATAAAAATTTCTGTAGATAAGACCGGAATATATGAGATTTCCTATGAAATGCTCCGGCAAATGGGATTCCCGAATCCTGAAAAAGTCGGCGTTTTCGGCCGGGGTGGTTTGCCGCTTTATCCAAGTCTGAGCAACAGCAGTGACGTAGTATACACCGACGACATTTCCGCCGTGAAGATCTGGCACCACAACAACAAAATATATTTCCTCGGTATCGGGCCGAAAGATGCAATGGTGCAGCTGCAATCTTCTTCCGTGATGCCACTTTACTATACCCGCGACCGTATAAATATATACACCGACAAGGGCGTATATTTCCTCTCTGACTCGCAACCTTCCGACCTCCTTCAGGTAAAGCAGACCGACTCTTTCAACGCTGATGACGATCCGACCATGCTTTCGGAATGTGTAAGCCATATTTACCATGAAGAAGACCTTGTACAAAACAATTCCAAGACAGGTCAGCTCTTCTGGGAAAGAAATATCAGCAGCGGCTCCAACAATCAACTCCTCTACGACATCAACATTCCGGATGCGATTCCAAACTCCACCGGAATGATATATACCGACATTTATCTTAATCTCGGTGACAACGACAACGCCACACTTTCCTACGGTCTTGTCGACGACCCGAATCCCTACAGCTTCAAGGGCGTGCCTTACGCCACATCCTATTTCAAGGCTCAACAGCCGCAAGGCGCACTCATAGGAATAAATCCCGGCAAGCAACGGGTTTTCTTTAAAATTACGGGCGATATCCCCACTATCAACGCTCTCGACTATTGGGTACTCTCCTACAAAAGCCATATCCCCTCACTAAGAAATGTATCCGAAAATCAGGCTCGTTTCGCTTTCTCCGGTCTGAAAAAAGGGAAGCCGTCACGTTTCTCAGTCTCCGACGCTTCTTCTTACGTTGTGCTCAACAACAGCCGTCCTGACGAACCCGAGATAATTATGCCATACGTAGCCACCGGTGAAAGTTCTTTCCAGTTCGAACCCACTTCTTCCTACTCCGACATGTGGATTTTCGATCCCTCCAGGCCCCAGCTTCAAGTCACGGCTTTCGCCGATTCTTTCTCTCCCATCGACAATCAAGACCTTCACCAGTATTCTTACGAGGGTGCAGACCTGTTGATCATCTGCATACCTCGTCTGCTGCCATATGCCGAACGTATTGCCGAATCTCACCGCAAAAAGCAGGGCCTGAATGTGGTGGTGGCCACTACCGAACAGTGCTACAACGAATTTTCCGCAGGCAATCCGGACCCAATGGCCTACAGGGCTCTTGCAAAAATGCTCTATATGGGCAAAAACCAACTTAAAAACATCCTCCTTTTCGGACCGACCACTGCCGAATGCCGCGGCATATCCGTTGCTAAGGATCCTTCCGATTTCATAATCGCATATCAACACGAGCTCATCACCGTAGACCGCGGCGCACACAACGCCTACGACTATTACGGCATGATGGCTGACTATATAGGAGATCTTTCCAAAATAGAACGCGAAACGATGCATGTAGGTGTCGGGCTTCTTCCCGTCACATATGAAAGCGAAGCTCTCATCGTATGCGATAAAATCGACAACTTCCTAGATGACAAAAGTTTCGCCTACTCCCTCAACAAAATCCTGTCGATCGGCGGAGACCTCGACAAACTCCAGCACGCCAAACAGGCCCTCGAACTCGACTCCTGGATCGGTAAGGTCAACAATAAATCTTCCATATTTACTCCCCTCGTAATAGAAACTTTGGGATATGACCAGGCCAAGCGTAAAACGTTTGAGGAACTCAATGCAGGCCACTCCCTGATGTTTTACTACGGCCACGGTGCTGAAGGATATCTCGGACAAAACTATAAATATTTCACTCCGGCCGAAGTGGCAAGACTCCGCAACACAACTCTGCCGTTTATGCTCTTTGCCGGTTGCAACCTCTCTAAATTCGACCTCGGCCGCCGAGGTATCGGCGAGACCCTTGTCACTGCCACAAGATTCGGTGCCATAGCTTCTTTCTTCGCATGCCGCGACACTTGGTCCGGACAGAACCAGGAGCTTTTCCATACCATAAGCCGGCTTATGTATAAGGAGACCGATACATCCGCCGGAACCCGACTTCACACTCCCCGCACACTCGGAGAACTCCTGGCAGCCGCCAAGACAGAGTCCGGCTACTCAAATGAACTTGCCTACGTACTTGTCGGTGACCCTGCCCTCACACTGCCTTTGGCCACCGGCGAAATCGTGCTCAACGATATTCCCGCCGCCGTGGCCGGCAACGACATCGAAGTATCCGGCTTCATCGTGGATTCCAAAGGAGAATCCGACAATTCTTTCAATGGTGAATGCGTGCTTCGTCTAATGGAGCCCACGGCTACCAAAGCCGTGCAATACGTAGTGCATAAATACGACGGTAGCCAGCACGACTCCGAGCCTCTCTACGTGGACTACAACAATATTCAGGCTTCCATGGCTTTGACTCAAGTGGAAGACGGAATGTTTAAGGCGACAATCCACGTGCCTGACTACTGCAAACAATTCGCCTTAAAGGATCTGAGACTCAACATAGCTGCCTACGACACCGACAGGCATCTCGGAGCTGCCTCAAAATTCGACATCACCCTCTTCAAAACTCAGGAAGGTCAGCCTTCCGATGAGGAAGCCGATAAGATTCCCCCTACGATCGATGATATCTCCTTTGACGAAAACAAAGCGGAACTCTCCGTCACCGTTTCCGACAACTACGCACTCGGATTCTCCACCAACCCCCTTAACCGCTCCTTCCAGGTATGGATCGACGGTAAGGAAATGCAGGATGCCTCCGACCACAACCCCATCCTCAGCACAGATGCTTCATGCACCCGCAAAGTCCAGCTTGAGGGCATCGCCTATGGCTCGCATTCGGCCCGCGTAAGAATTAAAGATGCAGCCGGCAACGAAACCATCGATGAACTCGTGTTTATCTACCAGCCCGGACGCGGTGTATACACTCTCGCCGCCGAATTCGATGCCGACGCCGACACTATCCGGTTTGGCTTCGAAGGAACCACTCCGACCGCCGGACGCATTCACATTCTAAATGCAGAAGGCAAGGAGGTGTTTGCAGGCCCGATTCAGGCCGGTGTCCTTGAATGGGACCGCTTGTCAACCAACGGCACCCGCATTCCCGCAGGCCATTACAAGGCTTTCTTCATTGAGCACGACAACCCCGCCGTCAACGGTCATTCACAGACAATCGACATACCACTCATATAATCAGAATCTAATCAGAACCCGCACCATAAATAAAAAACAACTTAACCCCGAAATAAAAAACAACTTAACCCCGCGATACAATATTCAGCGATAAAATCAGTTTATAATATAGATTCTCCCTTGGAATGGATCGCCTCCCGGGAGAATCTATTGTTTTACCTGACATCAATTTTTAGGCTCGTTTATGTCACCGACAACTTCTACGGCGGGTCACTAACAAATCAAATTGCATATGAACCTTGACGGCAAATTCTTACGCCTCGTTTTTATAACTGTGATGCTTCTGGGAATAGCAATTCCCGTCTCTGCTCAGAACGACATCAAAGACAATGAGTTCAACCCGGTAAACACCGGTGTGACCACTCTCAGCATTGCCCCTGATGCCCGCGGCAGCTCCATGGGTAACCTCGGCGCGGCCACTGATCCGGATATGAACTCCCAGTTTTGGAACCCTTCGAAATATGCCTTTGCCTACAGTCAGGGCGGTCTCTCTCTGTCTTACACCCCATGGTTGCGCAAAATCGTCAACGATATCTTTCTTGCAAACCTTGCCGGATACTGGAAACTCGGCTCCGGCGACAATCAGGCCCTCTCGGCCTCTTTCAGGTATTTCTCTCTAGGCGAAGTATCAATGACTGATCAAGGAGCCACCACCACTCAGACAATCAACCCTTATGAGTTTGCTCTTGATTTGGGCTATTCCCGTAAACTTTCAGAGAAATTCTCCATGGGTGTAGTGCTTCGCTACATACTCTCCGATCTCTCCTATGAAGATTCTTATTCGGGAGAAACCAACACCGCAGCTTCCGCTTTCTCGGCCGACATCTCCGGATATTTCGTATCTTACCCCATGGTCGGCAGAAGCGAATGTCAGTTTTCATGGGGTTTCGATATCTCCAACATCGGTACCAAGGTTAGCTACGACCACGGCACCACCCATGCATTCCTTCCCACCAACCTGCGTCTGGGCGCACAGTTCATGTTCCCTCTGGCAGACTATCACACTCTGGCCATTGGTCTCGACCTTAACAAACTCCTTGTGCCCACCAAGCCGCGCACAAACGAATACGATATGGACACCGCCGAAGGCGCTCTGGCCTATCAGGAAGCCCTCGACAAATGGAACAATATGTCACCCTTCACCGGAATTTTCAAAAGCTTCTCCGATGCTCCCGGTGGTTTCTCCGAAGAATTGAAGGAAATCAACGTGTCTTTCGGCGGCGAATATTCCTACAACCAGCAATTCTTCGTGCGTGCCGGTTATAATTACGAAAATGCAAGCAAGGGCGGCCGATCTTACTTCGCTTTCGGCGCTGGATTCAGCCTCAACGTAGTGCAACTCGATGCCTCCTATATGCTTGCCACCGCCCAAAGTTCTCCTCTCGACCAGACTCTGAGATTTACACTCACCTTCGATATGGACGGCCTGCGCGACCTGCTTGGCAAGCGCAAACGCTGATAAGACCCCACTTCTTAAAATGATTAATCCATGCCCCTTCAGAATAGGTCTCGGCTACGACGTACACCGCCTCGTAGCCGACCGTGATTTATGGATCTGCGGTGTTCGCTTAGAGCATTTCATGGGTCTGCTCGGCCACAGCGATGCCGACGTGGCTATCCATGCCCTATGCGATGCTCTTCTCGGAGCCGCCGCCCTTGGCGATATCGGTAAGCACTTTCCCGATTCAGATCCTCAGTTCAAAGGCATCGACTCCAAATTGCTCCTCGCCGAAACGGTACGGATTATATCCGACGCAGGTTACGCCATAGGCAATGTAGATGTCACCATCTGCGCCCAAAGGCCCAAAATGGCTCCCCACATTCCGATTATGCGCCATACGCTCGCCCAAGTAATGGGTGTGGATAATGACTGCGTATCAGTAAAGGCCACCACCACCGAAAAACTCGGATTCACCGGCCGCGAAGAAGGTATCTCTGCATATGCCACGGCGTTGATCTTCAAATCTGTCTGAAATCCTCAATTCTTCCTTCCTTTCCTCCCCTCATAAGAGATGCCAAATCTAAATGCCCGTCAGAAAAAGGCCGTGGAGGCCACTGAGCAGAGAGTACGCGTGGTGGCCGGTGCCGGCTCAGGCAAGACCCGCGTACTCGCACATAGGTTTGCCTATATTGTAAACGATCTGGGCATTGCCCCGGGAAATATCCTTTGCCTCACCTTCACAAACAAGGCGGCTCAGGAAATGAAACACCGCATCGCCGCCATGGTCGATCCCGGCAGCGTCAATGATTTCATATGCACTATCCACAGTTTCTGCGTGAAATTTCTGCGTAGGGAAATCTACCGTCTCGGCTATCCGAAAAATTTCCTTGTCATAGACGAGCAAGACGGCAAGGATCTGGCCAAGCAGGCAATGCAGGAATTCGGTATAGACAGAAAGACAACCACCGCCGAACGCTTCTTAAAAGGCATTGCCGAACTAAAGGCATATGACCCCGACGGATATATCCACAAATTTCTGCTGCCGGGTGCCTCTCCTCACTGCCGGGATGCTCAGGAAAGATATCTGCAGCTTCAGCTCAAACAATATGCACTCGACTATGATGACCTGATCTATTTCACAATCTATATCCTCAATCACTTTCAGGACGCCCGCCTTTACTGGACCGACAAACTTAATTACATAATGGTCGACGAGGTGCAGGACCTCAGCGGCGACGATTGGAAACTGATCGACATTCTCGCAGAGGGCCACGGCAACCTTTTTGTGGTGGGAGATCCGGACCAGGCCATCTACGAATGGAGAGGGGGCAACCCGAGAATCTTCGTCAACTTTCGTGCAAACCACGACTTCATCCTCAACGAAAACTATCGGTCCACGCCCGACATTCTCGACGTGGCAAACACCATCATCGCCAACAACAAAAACAGAGTGCCCAAAGAGCTTTTCACAAAAAGACTCAACGAGCACCGCGTAGTATACCGTCACACAAAAAACGAAAAGGAAGAGACTCAGTTTGTAGCCGACACTATCACCGCTCTTGCCAAAGACGGCACTCCCTTCAGCGACATGGCCGTACTCTACCGCTCCTCTTTTCTCTCCAGAGGCCTGGAGCAGGCTCTGCTCAAAGCAAAGATTCCTTACACCGTGTGGGGCGGCGTACGATTTTTTGAGCGGCGCGAAATCAAAGACATCATCAGCTATTTGCGACTCACCGTAAATTTCAACGACGACATGGCCTTCTCAAGGATTGCCAATGTGCCGGCTAGGAAATTCGGATCCGTCACCCTCGGCAAACTCCGCGCGCTCGCCGATGAAGAGCAGGACCATCTCTTTCCCACACTGCAGCGTCATATTGATGACAAGGCCTTCTGCAAGAAGGAGATCAGGCAATTTGTACAACTGATTGAGCAATCCGCATCCGTAGCGGATTCCACTCCCGTTTCCGATCTTTCAAACCGCCTGATGAAAAGCAGCGGCCTTGAGGATATGTACCGCACCGATGAGACCGAGGAGCGGTTGGAAAACATTGCCGAACTCGTGAATGCCATGAAGGAATTCGAACTCACTCGTTTTGACGACGACGAAGCCGACGCCGCACATTACCTTCAGGAAATAAGCCTATACACCAATCCCGACTTTTCTTCCGATGGATCCAACGTGAGATTGATGACGATCCATCAGTCCAAAGGACTGGAATTCAGCACCGTTTTCATTATCGGACTTACTGAAGGAGTGTTTCCAAACCACCGCAGCATCCGCGAACGCCGCAAGGACGGTGAAGAGGAGGAACGCCGACTGATGTATGTGGCCGTGACCCGTGCCCGCGACCTCCTGTTTCTCTCCGAATCCGAAGGATATATGAACGATACCGGAGCTCTGAAATATCCTTCACGATTCCTTTCGGAAATCGATATTGCGCTACTGAAAGTGGAGGGGAATCCCGATCCGGCACTTCTCGAAGGCACCCGATCGCTGGTGAAGACTCTCAACGACGAACTTTTCGGAGGCTCGGAGGCTGTAATGACCGCCGGCACCCGCGTGAGCCACAAAGTATTTGGAGAAGGCGTGATCGAGAGTTACGACCCCGCTGCCAAGAGTTATCGCGTAGCATTCGGCCCGACCATCCGAAATCTTCTGCCCAGAGTGCTTACCAAACTATAACTATACTCCCCACACCCACTCATCCTCATAAAAAAAACACTCGACTCTTTTTTAGAGCCCCTCTCATAAATTGCTTCTGAGTTTCCGCATCCCCGAAATTCTGTTTTTTATGTTCAGGTTTTTTTCGTAATTTTGTATGTTGGTGTGGTAATAATTACTATCACCACATGATGCCACCCCGCAAAAGAAGATCTATGACTGACGAAACCAATATTTTTGATCTGGACATTCCCGACAACAATTCCCCCGAAGACTCCGTCAACTCTTCAGCCGCTCCCCTTTACAATCGGGAGCCTGAGGATGATCCAATAGCCTTGCCTGAAGCGCCCGAAGGCGTGGACTATGACGAAAGTGCAATCCAGACTCTGTCGTGGAACGAGCATATTCGTCGCCGTCCGGGTATGTATATCGGTAATCCCGGCGATGGCAACTCTGCCAGCGACGGCCTTTACATCCTCATTAAAGAGGTTCTGGACAATTCCATAGATGAATTCAATATGGGAGCCGGTTCTCGAATAGACATTACCATGTCTGAGGAGGGGGAAGTCTCTATACGCGACTACGGACGCGGCATTCCTCTCGGCAAGGTGAAGGAAGTGGCCTCCGATATCAACACCGGCGGCAAGTTCGATTCCAAAAGTTTTCAGAAATCCGTAGGTCTAAACGGTGTGGGTCTGAAGGCCGTGAACGCCCTTTCCACCGTATGCGTGGTGCAGAGTTTCCGCGACGGGCATTCAGTGCGCGCCGAGTTTCGTAAAGGAGAACTTGAACTCCTCACCGGCTCCGAGCCCTCACGCGAACCCAACGGCACAATGGTCCGCTTCCTGCCCGACCCCGACATATTCCGGGGTTATCACTTCAAAATGGAATATATAGAGTCCCTCATTAAAAATTACACTTATCTCAATGTGGGGCTGCAGATTTTCCTCAACGGCAAAAAATATCTCTCCCGACATGGTCTTCTCGACCTTCTTCAGGACCGGCTCACGGCTCAGCCCCTCTATCCTCCCATCCACCTTAAGGGGGAAGACGTGGAGATTGTGTTTACTCATACCGACCAATACGGTGAGGAAAACTACTCTTTCGTAAACGGTCAGAACACCGTGCAGGGCGGAACTCACCTCGCTGCCTTCCGCGAACATGTGGCCCGCACTGTAAAGGAATATTCCGGCAAAGGTTTTGAATTTGCCGACATTCGCAACGGCATGGTGGGGGCCATCAGCATCCGTATTCAGGAACCTGTGTTCGAAAGCCAGACCAAAATCCTGCTCAAAAGCAAGGAAGTGGCTCCTAAAAGCACTCTTACGGTCAACAAGATGGTGGGCGATTTCATCAAGAAAAACCTCGATGACTACCTTCACCGCAATCTCGACACCGCCACTGCGATGATCAACAAGATCTCTGCCAGCGAAAAGTTACGCAAGGCTCTCTCGGGAGTGGCAAAGATCGCACGTGAAAAGGCCAAAAAGGTCAGTCTCCACAACCGCAAGCTGCGCGACTGCCGCATTCACTTCAACGATCCTTACAAGGAAGGAAAAAACGCCGTCAACCGTCAGGAGGAATCCTCCATTTTCATCACAGAAGGTCTGTCGGCCACCGGCACCATCACAAAAGTGCGCAACGCCGAGACGCAAGCCGTGTTTTCCCTGAGGGGCAAACCCCTCAATTCCTATGGTATGACTCAGGAAGTGGTCTATAAAAACGATGAATTCAATCTCCTCCAGGCCGCCCTCAACATTGAAGAAGGCATTTCCGGTCTGAGATACAACAAAGTGATCATCGCCACAGACGCCGACGTAGACGGAATGCATATCCGGCTGCTTATCATCACTTTCTTTCTCATGTTTTTCCCCGATCTCATCAAGAAAGGCCACGTCTATATCCTTGAGACTCCCCTCTTCCGCGTTCGCGACAAAAACGCCACCCGCCGAAAAAAAGGGAAAAAGAAACAGGAAGCTCCGGATGCCGTTCGCGACACGTATTACTGCTACGATGAAGAAGAGCGACTGGCTGCAATAGAACATTTCGGCGATCATGCCGAAATCACCAGATTCAAGGGTCTCGGTGAAATCAACGACGTGGAATTCGCAGAATTTATCGGCGAAGGTATGAGACTCAATCCCGTGGTGCTCAAAAACGGTGACACTCCCGAGAAACTCCTCGAGTTTTATATGGGTAAAAACACCATGGAGCGACAAAACTTTATCATCGACAATCTGATTTATGAAGACGACTCCGAAATCTGATATCACGGCCATATTCCCCGGTTCCTTCAATCCTTTCACAATCGGGCATGCCGATATCGTGGAGCGCGCACTCCGCTTGTTCGGGAAGGTGATCATAGCCATCGGCTACAACGAACACAAACGCGGCGCTACTGAGAATCTGCAGACAAGAATCAATGCTATAAAAGATATCTACAGGGACTCGGACAGAGTCCTGGTGGCCACTTATTCGGGCCTGACGGCGGACTTTGCCCGACAAAGCGGGGCTTCAGTTATAGTGCGGGGCATAAGATCGGCCGCCGATTTCGATTACGAGAAAACTCTTGCCGACGTAAACGCCGATATATCAGACATCGAGACCATTTTCTTACCCTGCAAACCTTCTCTGGCGTTCATAAGCAGCTCAATGGTGCGCGAACTCAGCCACAACGGTTATGATATAAACCGATTCCTGCCGAACACTCTCACGTAATCGGACGTTTATCTACAATAATCCCTACCATCCGAGCAATTCTCTCACCATTCCTTTTTTATTCCTATGAGAAATTACAAGATTTTTTTGCCGATGGCCGCAATACTCACCGCTCTGGGGATTGCCGTCAACGCCCAATATAGCCCGAATCAGAAACTGCGCATGGCCGAACAGGCTGTGGCCCAACTCTACGTAGACACAGTAAATGAAGACAAACTCGTGGAGGATGCCATACGGGGCATGCTCGAGCAACTCGACCCTCATTCGTCCTACTCCACTCCGCAGGAAACCAAGGAACTCAACGAACCCCTTGAGGGCAATTTCAGCGGTATCGGCATCTCCTTCAACGTAAACCGCGACACTCTCTACGTAATCGAAACCATATCCGGCGGTCCCTCCGAACGCGTCGGTCTGCAGGCCGGTGACCGTATCATTGCCGTAAACGACACTGTCATCGCCGGAGTCAACATGAAGCGCGGCGATATCATGAAGCGCCTGAGAGGTCCGAAGGGCACCGACGTGAACGTGACAGTGCTTCGCTTTGCCGCAGGTGTGGCCGACACTATTCCTTTCCTCATCACCCGCGACGACATACCCATCTATAGCGTGGACGCCGCTTATATGGTCGACGACAAAACAGGCTACATCCGCCTCAACAAGTTTGCCGCCGACACCCCCAAGGAGATGATCAAAGCTATAAAAGACCTTAAGGCTCAGGGTATGGACCAATTGATTCTCGACCTCACCGACAATGGTGGCGGTTATCTCAACGCCGCCGTGGATCTCCTTGGAGAACTCCTGCCCAGATTCAGCCCGGCAGTTTATACCGAAGGGCGCACTTCGCCACGACGCGATATGTATGCCATCCCTTCAGGCAAATCTCCCCTGTTTGATGAAGGGAGGCTTGTAGTGATGACCAACCAGTATTCCGCTTCCGCTTCCGAAATCACCGCCGGGGCCATTCAGGACCACGACCGCGGTCTCATCGTAGGGAGGCGATCATTCGGCAAAGGACTGGTGCAGAGACCTATTCCCTTCCCCGACGGTTCCATGATCCGTCTTACCGTCGCCCACTATTATACCCCCACCGGAAGAGACATTCAGAAACCATACGTGAAAGGCAAGCAGAAGGACTACGAACACGATATAATGGACCGCTTAAGCAGCGGCGAACTGATGCATGCCGACTCCATCAAATACGTGGACTCTCTCAAAGTGAACACCCTGCGTCTCGGCCGAACTATTTATGGTGGCGGGGGAATCTCTCCTGATGTGTTTGTGCCTCTCGACACTACGGAATACACCAAATATTACCGCAACGTGATGGCAAAAGGGCTTATCAACCGTTTCGTTATATCTTACGTGGACAAAAACCGTAAGGATATCCGCAAAAAATATAAGACAGACTCCGATTTTGTAAAAAAATTCGAAGTAACCCCGGATATGCTTCAGGAACTCAAGACTCTTGCCGACAACGAAAAAGTGGATTTCAACGAGGAGCAGTTCAATCAAAGCGCCAACCTCTTTGCCATGATAATCAAGGCTCTCATTGGAAGAGATATTTACCATAGTTCTACTTACTATAAAGTATACAATACCTACGACCCGATCTTTAAAGAAGCTTTAAGAGTGATCAATTCCGACGAATATAACGCCAAATTGCATTAGAATGGACCGGACAAGACTATCTTTTTTCCTTTCTCTCTTAATAATTATCATGCCTTGCGTACAGGCCCAGAAGTTTCGACACGTGAAGCGACTCCCTCAGGACCCGGCCCCGGAGTCGCAGACGCTCTCTCCCGTGTCCGAGCCACAGGACGCTGTTTGCTCTCTTCCGATCGATACCCTTGCCAGAGACTATACGGTGGAAGATCTTTATTCCCGTTTCCCTCCGATGGTGCTTTCCCCGATAGTTTTCAGCGGTTACCGCACTTTGGCCCATTCCAAAAGAGTGCCTATTGTGCCCACGCTTAACGTAGGCAAAATCCTGGCTTCGCTCAAGGCCGATTCCCTCCGGAAGGTTTCTTCCGATATTCTGCCGGAACCAGTGTCTGTCTCCTCCGATTCCACATCTCTCTCCGAATTTCCCGAAAATTCTCAGATTACAGCTTATTCACGGGAGCCGAACTTTGAGGCCCTTCATCTACTCACATCGGATCCGATGCCTTACTGGCTTTCTTCGGCAATCCGTGCCCGAGAGATTTTCTCCGACCTGCAATACGAACATATGGTGCGTAAACCTCTCGACATCGATTATGCGTATTGGGATCTCCCTGTCCCTCCCACACTTCCAAAGGTGGATAAGGACTACGACAATTACCTGCGCCGTCTTAACCGCCCCCTTTTGGTGGCAGGCAAAATAGAATCCTCTCCCTCTGACCGCACCAACTGGCTTCATTTCTTCAACGTAGGCCTGCAGTTCTCACAAGCCTACATCAGCTCCAACTGGTATCAAGGTGGCAACAACTATCTTGCTCTTCTCTTCAATTTCACCTGGAACGTGGATCTCAACACCATATATTATCCCAACAAACTTTTTCAAAGTTCGCTCAACTATAAACTTGCCCTGAATTCATCTCCCAAAGGATCAATTCATAAATATTCAATCTCGCAGGACCAGTTTCAATACAATCTCAAACTCGGCCTGAAGGCCTTTAAATATTGGTTCTATTCGTTTACGCTCCAATTCAAGACCCCTTTCCTGAACGCTTACCCCGACGACAGCTCACGGCGCTCCGGCGGTTTCCTTTCGCCCGGCTCCCTCAACCTCGGTCTGGGTATGACCTTCAATCGCGAAAATGCTAAAAAAACCTTCAAATTGAGCGCTTCCATCGCCCCGATTTCTTATAACCTCAAGACATGTATCGGCAAAGACGTGGATCATTCCCAATACAGCATACCCGAAGGCGCAAGAACAACATCTGAAATCGGTTCGAACCTTGAGGCCAACATGATGTATAAGATTAGCGACAATATTCTTTGGACCTCGCGCCTGTTCCTTTTCTCTGACTACAATTATTTTCAGGCTGACTGGGAAAACACCCTCAACTTCACAATCAATAAATTTCTCTCCACTCAATTATATATCCACCCGAGATTCGACTCTTCCTCGGATTTCAACACCTCGAAGTGGCACTATTGGATGCTGAAAGAGATCCTGAGTTTCGGCCTGTCGTATACCTTCTCCACCAAGGGATAATATCTATAGAATGCTGTCTTCCATACAGAAATACTGCGACTTTGCAGTAAACCACCGGCCAATGATCATAGCCATTACGCTTTTGCTCGCCCTTGCTTTTCCGGCAATATGCGTAAAGGCTGCCCTCCCATGCGATATGGCGGCTGCCGAAGATTTGTGCGACTCTATGCCGATTTCCGGACCCGAAGGCATCTGGTCTTTTCCGGAAGACAACGTTATAGTATTGATAATGCCTGACGATACGTCGCAGGGAGAATTTCGGATTTCGGTAGTCCAGTCCGACGACTGCAGACTTGTCCCCGGAGAAGTGATCGGCTGCCTGAAGCCCTCGGCCGATGCTGATAAATTCACCCTTTCCCTCTTCACTTCCCGCAAACGAGGACGCCTCTCTGCCCCGGCCGACTGCGCAGCTACTCTCGTTGAAAAAGAGGAGGCTATTTATATCGAAAAAAGAAAGATTAAACTTAAATTCAACCCCCTGGGCTTTCTTCCTTACTTCTGGCGTAGCATTCGGTTCAGCATTTCCGATCCTGTGAAACAAATCCCCAACGGAATGGTCCGTATATATCCCTCCTATGATGGCAACGGATCTTCGTTGCGCAAACCCCGCTACTTATGAACAGACTTCTCGGCAAACCGCCCGGCCAGTTTCTTTATCTCGCCACATTAATGGTTCTGGCAATCACTATCACATCCTTTCTTGATGAAGATTGCCCGGCTATCTTCCGACTGTCAGCAAAAAAAGTGAGTCTTAAACTCAAGAAAACCCCTGCGGATGCCGAATCTTCCGTCCCGAATGGTTTTGAAAGAATTCATCGTAATGACACCGACTCTCTTTATGCATGCGCCCATATTCTTGATAACATCATTGTGTCGGGCTACGACAAACCCACCTCTTCATCCAAAGAATCATTCTTTATCAGCAATCATAACGAATTTGAAGTTTCCGATGTGATCGTAGAGATTCATTACTACGACTTGCAGGAGCGCAGGCTGCACCGTCGGGAAACAAAAATCAACGTGCAGGTGCCTCCGGGAGAGACAGTGAAAGCCGACATTCCATCATGGGATTCCCAACACTCATTTCACTATCACCTCAGCCAACCCGCACAAAGAAAGCCTTCATCCCCCTACAAAGTAAGGATTATGCCCCTTTCCCTATTGGCACCGATCAAATCCTTACCCACCCCGCCCCGCATCAACTGAAACCTCACCTCATCTAATTGTCGCCAACGGGAGATCCTATTTCCTCTATCGGCTTTATCCGGATGTTATTTTTGGTCGGTTTGGTATTTTTATTTAATTTTGTT
This sequence comes from Muribaculum sp., assembly GCA_023664085.1. Taxonomy (GTDB): domain Bacteria; phylum Bacteroidota; class Bacteroidia; order Bacteroidales; family Muribaculaceae; genus Lepagella. The sequence continues at coordinate 30,766 of JAMPGE010000017.1, forward strand.
GAAAATTGGGAATCTGCTCTCTTCCAATGTTGAATCATTTCCGATTCAGCTTATTTGAGCAGCATCTTTAATCAATTGACCTTAAATCTAATGAAACGTTCTTTTATCTCCGTGGCGCTTGCCACCGCATTCTTCGCTCCTGTTTTGGCTCATTCCGATCAGCAGCAAGACGACCTTCTGAATATCAAACTGGACGCACGAGCCGACTTCCAGCAGGACTGGGACGGAAGCGACCTTGTCAAAGACAATTCCGGCTTCAATTTCAAATCCTTCAACATCAGGATCGACGGTTCGATCATCCCCGGACTTACTTATTCCTGGCGCCAACGTTTCAACAAAAATACCTTCAACGGAAATTTCTTTGATTCCACCGACTGGATCTACCTTGACTATCAACTCAAGGATTGGAACTTCACCGTCGGCAAACAGACCGTGGCCATCGGCGGTTATGAATACGATATAGCTCCTATCAACCTCTTCTCTCCATCCGTATTTACAGCCAACATTCCCTGCTACGACATCGGCGTGGCCGTAGGCTATAAACCTTCTGAGAATGATCATCTCAAGTTGCAGGTAGTGCAGAGTCCCTTCTATACCCAGACCAACAAAAACATGTATGCCTACAACCTCTTCTGGACCGGTAATCACGGCATTTACCATTCCCTTTGGTCTGTAAATATGGTTGAATATGACGAAGGCAAATACATCAACTACATTGCTCTCGGCAACCGGTTTGATCTTGGAAAGGTAACAATCGACCTTGACCTTATGAACCGCGCGGCTGCCCACCAGACTTTCTTCTTCAAAGACTGCTCTGCAATCCTCGAAGTTGGCTATCGTCCTCACGACCGCTGGAAAATTTGGGCCAAAGGCAGCTATGACGTCAACAAGAGCGGCTCTGATGCAGACGTATGCGTGCTAAACGGCACCGAACTCAAGATGGTAGGCGGCGGTGTGGAGTTCTATCCTCTTAAGCACCATTTGTCCGACCTGCGTCTACACGCCAACGTTTTCTATTCCTGGGGCAATAATTCCAATACCGCCGACGTTATGCAAAATAAGACTACTTTCATGAGTCTCGGCATCACCTGGAATATGAACGTTTTGAATCTCAAACGCAAACCGAAAAGCAAAAGCTGATACACTTCCCGGATTCCATGGTGGCAAGACCCCCACAGTTAAATTTTTTATGAGACGGGGTCTTAGAACCGGAATCTTCCACAACCAATTTACATCTTTCTTAAATGAATAAAACTACCGAAACCCGAGAAGCCCTCTCCCCATCTGAGATGAATACTTCCGACAACTCTGCCCGATCATCACGGGATCTGCACTCTGAGGAAGCGTCTGTTGAGCTGCAGGTCAATGCCGCCGATGCATCCGCCGATGCATCTATGGCTACCGCTGCCAAGAAGTCCGGTTTTTCCAAATTTATCCCTCACGGTGTGCCATGTCTGATTTGTGTAGGTCTGATCTTCTGGGCCATTGGACGCGAAATGGGCGTAAGCAATATGCTCAACACAATTATGCATACTGCCCACGATCTTTTGCTCAACACCGTGTTTTATCTTATGGGAATCTGCGTGATTACCGGTGCAATCGGCAGACTGTTTGTGGAATTTGGGGTGGTCAAGCTCCTTGAACGTCTGCTTCGCCCTCTCATGAAGCCGCTCTTCAATCTCCCCGGCGTGGCTTCCCTTGGTGCCGTCATGACTTTTCTCAGCGACAATCCGGCTATCATTTCCCTTTCGCAAGACAAACGTTTCAGTCAATATTTCAAAAAGTATCAATTCATCTCTCTCACTAATTTCGGCACCGCTTTCGGCATGGGGCTGCTCGTGATGGTGTTCATGATTGGTCAAGGTTTCTTTATCGAACCCGTGATCGGTCTTTTCGGCGCTTTCTGCGGTTGCATTGTCTCGACCCGGCTCATGCAGAGATTCGTGATCAAAGCTTATCCGAAATTTAAAGACGAAGTGGTGGCTGAAGCTGCCGAAATTCTCGCCGAGGAAAAGAAAGACACTTCCAAATCCACATTTATCCGCACCCTCAACGCTCTGCTCGACGGCGGTCGCACTGGTGTGGACGTTGGCATCGCCATCATCCCCGGTGTATTGATCATCTCCACTCTGGTAATGATTCTCACCTTCGGTGCCTCCGCTTCAGGCGAATACACCGGAGCCGCCTACGAAGGTGTTGAGTTCCTTCCCTGGCTGGCCGCTAAGGCCGACGTGGTGTTTGAATTCCTTTTCGGCTTCCATGATCCACATCTGCTCGCTTTCCCCATTACCGCTCTCGGTGCCGTTGGCGCCGCAATTGGGCTGGTGCCGAATTTCATGGCCCAGGGATGGATCGACGGTAATGCCATCGCTGTTTTCACTGCTATCGGAATGTGCTGGAGCGGTTATCTCAGCACTCATACCGCCATGCTCGACAGCCTCGGTTACCGCGAACTAACTCCCAAGGCGATTCTCGCCCACACTATCGGTGGTCTGGTGGCAGCTATAGTGGCTCACCTCGCTTTCATGCTTACCACCCTTTTCTGATTCCAATTACCCCATCATAAAATACCGGGCATTTATTCCGCGGAATAAATGCCCGGTATTTTATTTTCGAGAAGTTGACAGGGGATTATTGACGGTTGTATGTCGCAACCCCGCGGTAGACAATTGTATGTATTACAGGTAAAGCAAATAAACTTATAATCCTACAAACTCATAAACCGCGCAGGTTTCGGCATAGCCGAAACCTAAGTTACTTGCAGGTCATGATCCGAAGCACATGGAGGTCTGTTTCGGCCATGGCCTCGCGCCCAATAGAAGTGAGGTTGCGCACGGTTTTATCCACATCCTCGTCCACTATGCCTTCGGCTGAGCTGACGCATTTGCCGTTCATGGCAAGCATGGCCGACATCAAAGCCGTTGACACTCCCGAGGATACTTTCATCGAGCAGGAGGGCTTGGCTCCGTCACACAGCATGCCGGTGAGATTTGCCACCATGTTTTTTACCGCGGCACACACCTGTTCGTATCCGCCGCCCATCAGATACACTATGGCTGAGCTTGCTCCGGTAGAGGCCACGACGCAACCGCACAACGCGGAAAGGCGCCCGAGGCTCTGCTTGATGTAGATACTGGTAAGATGACTGAGGGTCAGAGCTCTCGCTGATTGCTCCTCCGTTGCATGGATGTCTCGTGCAAAACTTACCACCGGCATAGTGGCCGTGATGCCTTGATTACCGCTGCCGCTGTTGCTCATCACGGCTATCGGAGCTCCTCCCATTCGTGCGTCGCAGGCCGCCGACGTCAGCGATATCATATGTTCTACCGGAGAGTCGCCAAACAGATCCGTGCCGTGAAGACGGATCGTACTTCCCAATGAATGCCCATAATCTCCGTGGAGGGCAAGTTCCGCCGCCGCGCTGTTGAGTTTGCGGGCCTCAAGGATGAAGTTGATTTCATCCAACGGTGTTTCCGTAGCAAACTCATATACCATTTTAAGGTTAAGTTCCACATCCTTCTGATCGGATGTGGTGGCTTCGGTAGCCTGTGACGGTGCTTCCTCTTTATAGATTACTTCTCCATCCTTCTTCAGAAGAATGAAATTTGTGTGGGCTCGGGATATTACGGCCTGCGACGTGTGTCCGTCGGCTTCGGCGGTAACATCAATGTGAAGGTTGGACGGCGCATCCTTCATATGATCCACTTTGATTCTTCCTTCTGATATATATTCGCGTCCGCGGGCCACTGCTTCGTCGTTGACATCACGGAGCACTTCCAAACCGTATTCCGACTTTCCTATCAATGCTCCGAGAGCCACGGCTATAGGCAGTCCGATCATGCCTGTGCCGGGAATGCCAACGCCCATGGCGTTTTTGATGATGTTGCCGCTGAGGCGAAGCGTGATCTTTTCGGGCAACGTGCCCAAAAGTTCTGTGGCTTTGGCCACTGCCAACGATACGGCCGCAGGCTCCGTACATCCTATGGCCGGCACTACCTCTCTATGAATCAGCGATATGATCTGATCTCGTAATTCTTTGTTCAACATGGTATGGTATTCTTATTTTTGTTTCTGATCTAAAATGAATCTCCCCAAACTCTCCACTCTAACCTCGACGATCTATCATCAGGAGGGATCCTCGTCCTCTATCAAGGGCAGGCGGTAGCGGCGGCTGCTCTCCACCCTCTTGTTGCGCCAGCATTTTCGGCACACTGCCATATATCTTTCGTTGCCGCCGATCTCCACCTGCTCGCCTTCGGTGATGATTTCGCCGTTGCTGTCGATGCGGGCGTTGACTATTGTCTTGCGTCCGCAGTTGCACGTTGACTTCACCTCCTCTATGCTGTCGGCTATCTCAAACAGGCGGTGGGAACCGTCGAAGAGTTGGCTTCGAAAATCTGTACGCAGACCGTAGCAGACCACATTGCATCCAAAATCATCAACCACCATTGCCAATTCATCTACCTGTGCGGGTGTTAGAAACTGAGCCTCATCCACCAATATCCATTCCGGAAGTGTGCCCTCGGCCTGCGCCAGATCGCGCATCATTGAGTAGAGATTCGTGTCGGAATATATCCATCTGCACTCTCGTTCTATCCCGATTCGACTATGAATCACGTTTTTACTATCGCGCGTGTCGATCACGGGCTTCATACAGATGTAGGATATGGCGCGTTCTTCAAAGTTGTAGGCCGTGGTTAGAAGCATGGCCGTTTTGGCCGAGCCCATAGTGCCGTATCTGAAATATAATTTTCCTATTCTATTCATTATCAAGAGTGCGGAGGGATTTATTGGTATTTCCTAAAAATATTTAGCGAAGTTACAAGATTTTCCGCTCTTCTGCAATTCTAAAACGTTAAAAAAAGAGACGACGCCTCTCGGCCGCCGTCTCTTCAAGACTGTTGATTTTTTATAGAGATGGGTTGCGCTCCCCCGGTCAATTTCAATCCCGACGGAAGATGTCGCGGGTATAGACTTTGGCAGCCACATCATCCAGACAAGCATCATAACGATTGGCAACAATAGCCTGAGCCATCTCCTTGAATCTCCTTAGGTCGTTAACAATGAGACTGCCGAAGAAGGTGGTTCCGTCTTCGAGGGTCGGCTCGTATATAATCACCTGCGCACCTTTGGCTTTGATGCGTTTCATTACGCCTTGGATGGATGACTGGCGGAAGTTGTCGGAGTTCGACTTCATCGTCAGTCGGTATACTCCGATGGTGCATGGTACTTCACCGGTGCGGTATTGTGCGTTCTCGCCATACCATCCGGCTTTCTGAAGAATTTGGTCGGCTATGAAGTCTTTACGCGTGCGATTCGACTCAACGATTGCCGACATCATATTCTGTGGTACTTCTGCATAGTTTGCAAGAAGTTGCTTTGTGTCCTTGGGAAGACAGTAGCCACCGTAACCGAAAGAAGGATTATTATAATGAGTACCTATACGAGGGTCAAGACCTACGCCCTCTATTATGGCTTGCGAATCAAGACCTTTTACTTCGGCATAAGTGTCAAGTTCATTGAAGTAACTCACGCGGAGAGCCAGATATGTATTAGCGAAGAGCTTGACAGCCTCTGCTTCCTTCATACCCATATAGAGAGTGGGTATATCTTCTTTGATTGCGCCTTGCTGAAGCAAACCGGCAAAGATGTGGGCAGCTTCGTCCATCTTCTCCACATCCGTTACAGCCAGTATCGCCCCATTCTCTTCAACAAATTCCGACCGATTGATAATCTTCGGTATACCGGCTATTATGCGCGAAGGATATAGGTTGTCGTAAAGAGCTTTGCTTTCGCGGAGGAATTCAGGGAAGAAGAGTAGATTAAATTGTTTTACTCCCTCTGCCGCATACTTCACGTAAAGATTGCGACAATATCCTACCGGAATGGTTGATTTGATAACCATCACCGCATCGGGGTTTTCGCTGAGCACAAGGTCAATCACATCCTCAATGCAATGAGTGTCAAAGAAATTCTTTACCGGGTCATAGTTTGTCGGAGCTGCAATGACAACGAAATCAACATCCTTGTAAGCCGACGCTCCGTCAAGAGTCGCAGTCAAGTCCAGATCCCTATCTGCAAGATACTTCTCTATATATTCATCTTGAATCGGAGATATACGATTATTGATTTTCTCGACCTTTTCAGGGATTACATCAACAGCCGTGACACGATTATGTTGAGCCAAAAGAGTAGCTATGCTTAGTCCGACATATCCGGTTCCGGCGACTGCTATGTTATATCGTTTCATCGTATGAGAGATTATAATTTGTAAAATTCTTTAAACCAAGCGACAGTGCGGTCAATGCCGGTCTGAAGCGGAGTGTTTGGCCTGAACCCTGTGGCTTCCCCTAAAGCCGACGAATCGGCGTAGGTCTGATAGACGTCACCCGGCTGCATAGGCAGGAATTCTTTCTTGGCTTCGCGACCGATTGCATTTTCAATGCAGGCAATGTAGTCCATCAGTTTTGTAGGCTGCTGGTTGCCGATATTATAGACACGGTACGGAGCTGGTGAAGTTGCCGGATCGGGACGAGTCTCGTCCCAATCTTTGTTGCCTTCAGGTATCACGTCGAGAATGCGAACAACGCCCTCTACTATATCATCTATGTAGGTGAAGTCACGGAGCATATCGCCGTTATTGAATACTTTGATTGCTCTGTCATGAAGGATGGCGTCAATGAACAGGAATGGTGACATATCCGGTCTTCCCCAAGGGCCATAGACGGTGAAGAAACGTAAACCTGTTGTCGGTAGTCCGTAGAGCTTGGAATAAGCGTGTGCCATCAGTTCATTACTCTTCTTTGTTGCGGCATAAAGGCTTACCGGATGAGCGATACCGTCATGCTCTGAAAACGGTACTTTGCCATTAAGTCCATATACACTTGATGAGGACGCATACACAAGATGCATCACCTTATTGTGCCGGCAACCCTCCAATACATTGATAAAGCCATCGATATTGCTTTCAATGTATGCGTCAGGATTGGTAATGGAATATCGAACACCAGCCTGAGCTCCAAGGTTGATGACTGCGTCAAAATTGCCATTGGCAAAAAGCATATGCATAGCCTGCTTGTCCTCCAAGTTCATTCTAATGAACTTGAAGTTAGGCTTTGTCTTGCTATTCGCAAACTTATACCAGGCTACATCATCCTTGGCAATACCAAGCCGAGCAAGACGGCCATACTTCAAGTCCGGGTCATAATAGTTGTTGATATTATCTAAACCAACAACTACATCATCACGATCAAGCAACCGCTTGCAAACGGCACTACCGATAAAACCGGCCGCTCCCGTTACGAGAACTTTCATTATTCTATAGCCTCCCTTATTGTCTCAACTATATATCTTACGTCGTCGTCGCTGACCCATG
>JAMPGE010000018.1 GCA_023664085.1 Muribaculum sp.
GCATCACTTATTTTTTAGCAAGGGACGTGAAAATGTGGTTGGTTTTTGTTAATTTTGTGGCATGAAGAAGTGTAAACTTATAGCCGATGCAGGTTCTTCCAAGATAGACTGGGTGGTACTTGACGGGCAGGGCAATGTTGCATTAAGACATAATTCCGACGGAGTCAACGCTTTATTGGCAGAGGAAATCGATATAGACAAATCATTCAGAGAGGTAAAGATGGCTCTGCAGCCCTATTGCGAATTTTCCGGCATATATTACTATGGTTCGGGATGCGCCACCAACCGTGTATGCGCCGTAATGGCCAAAATCCTCGGCAACATATGGGATGCCGAAGAAGTACGTGTGGAATCCGACCTTTTGGGAGCAGCCAGAGCTATGTTTGGCCATGAAAGCGGCATCGCATGCATTCTTGGCACCGGTTCCAATTCCTGCCTTTACGATGGAGAGAAAATCAGCCTGAACATACCATCGCTCGGTTATGTGCTCGGGGATGAAGGCAGTGGCTCAGCTCTTGGAAAGAGATTGGTGAGCGATGCTTTCAAACATCAGTTGCCAGAAAAAGTGTGTCGGGACTTTCTGGAAGCTTATTCTCTCACTCTCGAGGAAATATTGGAAAAGGTATATCGCACGTCTTCACCCAACAAGTTTTTGGCTTCATTGGTGCCTTTCATAAGTAAAAATCTATGGAATCCCTACATCTATTCCATCGTATTTGAAGAATTCAAGCGATTCATTCGCAGAAATGTGGCGATGTATCCCGGTGCCCATACCCTTCCCATCAGTTTTATGGGAAGTATTGCTGAAGTGTTTAGCGAAATACTTCGCGAGGCAGCAGGGTCTCAGGGTTATAAGATTCACGATATAGTGAAGAGCCCGATAGATGGTCTGGTAAGATATCACGCCGGCAAGTGAAGTCTGGCAGCGTGTAATGATTAGGATGCTCCGTATTCAACCTTTTGAATATCCGAAACGTTTTATATTGGTAACCCTATAAAACGTTTTCATTATGATAGATGATCTGAAAGACAAAGCCGCCGAACTTAAGGATGATGCTTCCGACGTGGTAAGCAAAGTAAAGAATTTTGTTTCCGGAGATAAATCCAGAGAGAATATCGAGGCAATAAAGGATAAGGCAGGAGAGCTGAAGGATAAAGCTTCGGAATTATACAATCGTCCGGACGTACAACAAAAGGTGCAGCAGGCCAAAGATATCGCCGGCAAGGCCAGGGATAAAGTAGAGGATTTTGTGCAGGACAAGACTGATGGCAAAGGAATCTTCGTCTTCGGTGCGAAAAAATGACAGACCGGTTATAAATATAATCCGAAAGAAAAATTATTATAATCCGGAGGACAGGATCTTAACCTTGTCCTCCGGATTGTATTTATGACAGGGATTCTGAGTCCACTGTGATTAGTCTTCGGTCTGAGTGGCGGCGTATTCTTTAAGCAGTTTTTCCTGTACATCGCCGGGCACAAGCTCGTAGCTGCTGAATTCCATTGAGAAAGAACTTCTGCCGCCAGTGATTGAGCTCAACGAAGTGGAGTAGCTCGACATTTCCTTCAGAGGCACTTTGGCACTAAGCTTTTCAATACCGTTTTCGGAGTTCATGCCCATGATGATGGCACGACGGCTCTGGAGGTCGCTCATCACGTCGCCCATCACGTCGCCGGGAGTAAGCACGTCTACATCATAAATAGGCTCAAGAATCTTCGGATTGGCGTTGCGGAATGCCTCGGAGAAGGCGTTGCGGCCGGCCAGACGGAAGGAAATTTCGTTGGAGTCTACGGGGTGCATCTTGCCGTCGTAGATCATCACGCGAACATCGCGGGCATATGATCCTGTGAGCGGTCCCTGCTCCATGCGGTCCATAAGGCCTTTCACAATTGCGGGGATGAAGCGTGCGTCAATGGCACCGCCTACTATGCAGTTGTAGACCACGAGTTTGCCGCCCCATTCCAATGGGATTTCCTGTTTGTCCTTAACGTTCATCTTGAATTCCTGATTTCCGAATTTGTAGGTCTCGGGCTCAGGCATTCCTTCTGTGTAAGGCTCAATAATCAGGTGCACCTCACCAAACTGGCCGGATCCACCGGACTGTTTTTTGTGGCGGTAGTCGGCGCGTGCGGCCTTGGTGATGGTCTCGCGATAAGGAATCTTTTGTTCCTCAAAGATCACGGGCATCTTGTCGTTGTTTTCCAGGCGCCATTTCAGAGTGCGAAGATGGAATTCTCCCTGACCTTTCACAAGGGTTTGTTTCAGCTCCTTGGAGAGTTCGATTACCCAAGTGGGATCTTCCTCGTGCATACGGGTGAGCAAGCCTGAGAGTTTTTCGGCATCGGCTTCGTTTTCGGGACGGATTGCTCTTACGTATTTGGGCGCAGGATACTTGATAAAGTCAAACTGCCAATCGATACCCTTGGCGTTGAGTGTGTTGCCGGTGCGTACATCCTTTAGCTTCACGGCAGCGCCGAAGTCGCCTGCCTCAAGCGTGTCGATTGGCTGGCGTAATGCGCCGCATACGGTGAATATTTGTGCCATACGCTCTTTGCCTCCGCGAGTGGCGTTGTCGAGGTCGTCTCCTGCATGGAGGGTGCCGCTCATCACTTTGAAGTAGACCACTTCACCGATGTGGGGCTCCACGCTTGTCTTGAATACGAATACAGACAGCGGACCGTCGGCTTTGGGGGGCACGGGTTCTCCGGCAGTGTTGAGCGGAGCCGGCATTTCATCTACGAATGGGCAGACGTTGCCAAGGAATTCCATGAGACGGCGCACTCCCATGTCGCGGGCACCGCTGAGACAAACCACGGGGAATATGGAGCGGTCTGTAAGACCTTTGCGGATGCCTTCGCGCATTTCGTCTTCTGTCAGGGAGCCTTCCTCGAAGAATTTATCCATCAGGGTTTCATCGTTTTCGGCAGCGGCCTCTACCAGAATCTGATTGAGCTCCTTGGCTTTGTCGAGTTGGTCAGCGGGAATATCGCTGATCTCGGGAGCGCCTCCTTCTTCTTTCCATTCAAGCTTTTTCATCAGCAGCACGTCGATGATCGACTTGAAGTTTGGACCGGCCTCAATGGGATACTGCACGGCCACAACCTTGGCCCCGAAATGCTCGCGGAGCTGTTCCATTACGTTGTCGTAGTCGGTTTTCTCTCCTTCCATCTGGTTGAGTGCGAAGACTACGGGCTGTTTCAGTTTGGCTGTGGTGCGGAAGATGTTTTGTGTGCCTACTTCCACACCGTTCTGAGCGTTGACCACGATTACGCCAAGGTCGCAGACACCCATTGCTGTATAGGCGCTGCCTACAAAGTCGTCGGCTCCCGGGCAGTCTATGATGTTGAGCTTTTTATTGTTGAATTCCACATTCATCACTGTGGAGAATACGCTATAGCCGTATTCTTTTTCCACCGGGAAGTAGTCGGATACGGTGTTGCCGCCGTCGATAGTGCCGCGACGTTTTATAATACCACACTCATAGAGCATTGACTCTGCAAGTGTGGTTTTACCCGAACCCTTCGCTCCGAGAAGGGCTATGTTTTTGATTTCGTTGGTCTTGTAGATTTTCATATCTTTACCAGATGTTAGAGATTAAATTCTTGTATCATTCTCCTATTATGGATGTAAGGAGATGGAGGAGACGTTTTCTTTTCAAAAACGTTGCAATTTACGCATATTTGGCCAATATTCCAATCATCGGATATATGTTTTATAACATATTTTTGCAAAAAGCAAAGGCTTCGTCTATTTTTGAGTCATAGACGAAGCCTTTTGATGGATATTTATGGAGGATGATGGTCAGTGGGTTTGGCCATCATCCTTCTGAGGTCAGTGTAATCTTTAGAGCCAGCGTACGTAGGCGAAGTCTTCGCGGTGCGGAAGCTCGGGGTTGTTGGGATACATGCGCAGTGCGTAGCGGAATGTGCCGGCGTCCTTAAACTTGGTCTTAAGTTCATAGGTGTAAACGTCGCCTTCTTTAGCCACGATGCTTAGCGGATAACGGCCTTCAAACTTGCTTTCACCGTCGTGGTCCTGGAAATATACGAGTTCCACGCCGATGGAGTCGCCCAATCCTTTGGTGTCGATCTTGCAGGAGATGTCGAGCGGTGATCCTGTGCGCATTTGGGCTCCGGAGGCTACGATGTCACCGTAGTTTACGTTGAGCACTTGCACTTCGTCCCATTTGCTTGCCACGTTTTCCTTCCAGTTCACTATTTCGCGGGCTTTGGCGAAATCATTGGCGATCAGTTTCTTGTATCGTTTGGTTTCGGGCTCGTAGAATTTGGAGATATAATCGTCGAGCTGACGCTTCATTGTGAAGTGGGGAGCTATGTGCCCGATGGAGCGTTTTATATATTGTATCCATTCAGGACTGTATCCCTTGTAGTTCTTGGAGAAATACAGAGGAATGATCTCGTTCTCGAGCATGGAGTAGATTGTGGCAGCGTCAAGCTTGTCTTGCTGGGCCTGATCGGTAAATGTACGTTTGGCTGTAAGGGCCCAACCGGCCTTCTCATCGAAGCGGTAGCCTTCATACCACCATCCGTCGAGCACTGAGAAGTTGAGCAGACCGTTCATTTCGGCCTTCTCACCGGAAGTACCGGATGCTTCAAGAGGACGTGTAGGAGTGTTGAGCCAGATATCCACGCCTGTCACCAGACGTTTGGCCACTATCATATTGTAGTCCTCAAGGAAGATGATCTTGCCGAGGAATTGGGGCATGTGGCTGATTTCCACAATTCTCTTGATGAGACCCTGTCCGGCGCCATCGGCGGGGTGGGCTTTGCCGGAAAAGATGAACTGTACGGGATATTTCTCGTTGTTCACGATCTTTGCGAGGCGGTCAAGGTCTGTGAAGAGAAGATGGGCACGCTTGTAGGTGGCGAAACGGCGGGCGAAACCTATGATCAGGGCATTGGGATTGATTTTCTCAAGGATGCTCATCACGGCTGATGGATCGCCTTGGTTTTTAAGCCATTTCTCTTTGAAGTCATGCTTCACGAAGTTGATGAATTTGTTTTTCAACGTCATTCGCATGTTCCAGATCTCATCGTCGCCAACGTTGAAGATACCTTTCCAGGCCTCGGGATCGCTTTGGTTTTCGAAAACCTGCGGGCCGAGTTTGTCGGCGTAGAACGTTTTCCATTCGGATGCAGCCCAGGTGGGCATATGCACACCGTTGGTCACGTATCCCACATGTGACTCTTCAGGGCTGTAGCCTTTCCAAACACCGGCAAACATCTTTTTCGACACTTCACCGTGGAGCCAGCTTACACCGTTGGCTTCCTGACAGGTGTTGAGTGCGAAGACACTCATGGAGAATCGTTCGTTGGTGTCGGGATTTTCACGTCCCATATTGATTAGATCGCCCCAGGAGATACCGAGCTTGGCAGGATATTCGCCAAGATATTTTCCGAAGAGGGATTCATCGAAGTAGTCGTGGCCGGCTGGTACGGGGGTGTGTACAGTGTAGAGCGAACTTGCGCGGACCACTTCGAGAGCCACATTGAACGGCAGATGGTCTTTTTGCACGTAGTCTACAAGGCGCTGCAGATTAAGAAGGGCTGCATGGCCTTCATTGGCGTGGTAGATGTCGGTATGGATTCCGAGTTTATTGAGCATATAGATACCGCCGATGCCTAGCAGATATTCCTGCTTGAGACGGTTCTCCCAATCGCCACCGTAGAGTTTGTGGGTAATCGAGCGGTCGAATTCGGAGTTCATCTCAAAGTCAGTGTCGAGCAGATACAGCTTCATTCGGCCTACGTTTACACGCCAAATGTGGCAGTAGATGATACGACCGGGATAGGGCACTTCAAGAATCATGGGCTGGCCGTCTTCTCCAAGTACCGGTTCGATTGGCAGCTGGTCGAAATTCTGGGGCTCGTAGTTTGCAATTTGTTGTCCGTCCATCGACAGGGACTGGGTGAAGTATCCATATCTGTAGAGGAATCCTACGGCCACCATGTTGATTCTGCTGTCGGAAGCTTGTTTGATGTAGTCACCGGCGAGTACGCCCAGACCACCGGAGTAAATCTTCAGGCAGTTGCAGAGACCATACTCCATAGAGAAGTAGCTTACGGAGGGGAGGTCGTTGCGCATGGGCTCTTTCATATATGCCTTGAAAGAGGCATATACGCCTTTGATGCGCTGCATGAGATCATCATCTTCGATTATCTCGCGGTATCTTTCGTAGCTGAGCTGCTGCAGGAGCATTACCGGATTCTCTCCCACTTTTCGCCAAAGTTCGTGGTCAAGGTCATGGAACAGGCTTTTGCCTTCGCTGTTCCATACCCACCAAAGGTTTTTCGACAGTTCCTCCAGTGGCTTGAGTTCGGCGGGCAGTTTAGCACTGACTGTGAGGCTATGCCACGTCGGCTGGTTGGAATGGCTTACTTGAAGTTTCATATTTATTTCTTGTTGTATGTTTTGTTTTTTGGATTTCCCCGCGTTGTGCATAAGGGTGTGGGCCCGGCATGAGCGGAGGTTATTTGTCAAGTCGCTCGGTGCGTTTACGTAGTGCCGTTTTGAATGCTTCATCGTATGCATGGATAAAGAATTTCCAGTCTGCAAGAGAAGCGGTCTTTTTGGCGGCTTTGCGTGCGTTGCGTGTTTTGACCGTATTCAGAAGATAGTATTCGCGCAGGCTTCCGGCTATTTCCTGCTTGGCAAGCAGATAGTCGTTGTCGTTGCGTTCCACTACTTTTACGCCTGATTTTTCCAGAGAATTGTCTACGGTGTCGAGTGCCCATTGTCCGAATCCGGCTTTGTCGGTGGTCACGGTGGGAACTCCGAAAGCTATGCTTTCGAGGGGAGTATAGCCCCAAGGCTCGTAGTAGGATGCAAATACGGTGGCGTCCAGAGCAGGCAGCAGATCGTAGTATGAAATGTTGACCACTCCGTCGTGGCCGTCAAGGTAGCATGGCACGTAGATGATCCTCATGTTCAGCTTGGAGTTGTTGGCTTGAAGCTGACGCAGGCGGCAAGCTATGGAATCTTGATATGGATTATGTACGGAGTGTGTCATGAAGCTGTCGGTGCATTTGTCTATACCGACGCCTGTGAGGCATGGGTTTGGCGAGGCAGTCCAGGCGGGAACGAGAATAAAGGCAAGCAGCTGGCGGTTGTCGTCGCGGCAGTATTCGCCTAGAAATTCCATGGAGTCGATAAAGAGATCAAGACCCTTGTTGCGATATTCGTTGCGTCCGGACGTGGCGATGATGAATGTGTCATTGTCATAGGGCACGCCGGTGAGTTTTGTGGCGATATCGAGGAGTTTCTTGCGGCCCATGCGTCGCATGGCACCCCCCTTGGCGGAGTCGGGTACGAATTCCGGTTCGAATCCATTGGGGGTTACAACGTCGGGAGTCACACCCAAGAGTTGTGTACATTCCCTTGCGGTGACTTCGCTCACGGTGGTAAAGCAGTCGGCATTCATGGCGGCGGCTTTCTCCAGAGAATGCTTGGACTCCATGTTGAGTTCGCGGGCCATCTGGTCACCGTTGTAATTGTGAAAGTATTCGTAAAGCGGTTTGCCGTTGCCGCAAATGCTTCGTCCGATACTTGTGGCGTGTGTGGTGAATACTGTGGCAGCCTGAGGCATGTCGGCCTGCAGGCGGAGAAGGCCCATGCCCGTGGTCCATTCGTCAAAATGAGCGAGCACTCCTTCTGGGTCGGCCTTGAGATATTCAGTGATGCCTTTTATGGCGATTGCAGAGGCCACGGCGAATGCACAACTTTCGTCGTAGTCTCCGTAGGCGTGCAGGGAATCCACTTTGTATAGGTTCCACATTTCGCCGTATATTTCATTTAGGTGGCTGAATACTGATTTATAGTCAATGAGTGCTACAATAGGGCTTCCTGGAATTTTCCATCGTCCGGTGCGGAATTTGACGCCCATCGGCAGTTCTGCGCGGGAGGCGCCCTCCAGTAGCGAAGGATCTTCTTCGAAATAAGGAGAGGGACTGTCGGCCGTCCATACGTTCGGACCTACAAATATCAGTTTGTCGGAGAATTGTTTGTGAAGTTCTCGTGCTTTGGTGGAGAGTACGGTATATATACCCCCTATTTTATTACATACCTCCCAACTGGTCTCAAAGAGAAGACAGAGGTCGGTTGGATTATTTGCCTGCATAAACTTATATGTGCCGGGAAATCCCGGATTGATTTGTGTCTTTTATTATAACGTTTGCAAACGGAAAATTGCTACGTTAAGCTAAAATTTTAGACAATATCAGTGTAAAATTGTCTTTCAAATTATCAATTGGACGTTACGACAAAATGCCACTGTGTCTGATTTCTTACCTTTTAAGTTGCAAATTTAGCAAAAAAATGTGAGCAGGCAAAAAATATACTTGTATTTTGGTCTTTTGATTGGTTTTTGACCGGGGGTATTTACAGCGGATTGTGTGGGATTCTCTGCACGATGATAAAGAGCGTTGCAATCCGCAAAGGATTGCAACGCTTCAAATATTTCTTCACCGTGTGGTTTAATTCAAACTTGGAGGCATTCCCCTGTCTTAAAAAATGTAGCGGTTTAGGGGAATACGGCAGATGATATGGTTTAAAACGGCAGATCATCGGTGTCTTCAGCGGCAGGAGCTCCGAATGGAGGCATTTGCTGGGCCGGACCGAAATTGGGGGTATTGCCCGTCGCGGCGGGTGCTCCCTGGGGCATTGAAGTTTGCTGGAAGTTGTTTTGTGCGGCAGAGGCTTCTATGGGGCGCATGGCATAGCAGCTTACATCGGTATACCAGCGGCCGTTGAATTCGCGGCTTTCAACGTCTACGCTAATGGCGTAGTCCTTGCCGATTTCGAAAAGGAGCTGATCCGCACGGTCTCCAAATACGTGGAATTTGACTTTGCGGGGGAACTGCGTATTGATAGTCTCAAGCACCCATTCTTTTTTCTTCCAGGGATTGCCTGCTTTTGACACACCTTCCTGACGAGGAAGGTCGAATATGATTTTGCCTTCGATTTCCATTTCTATTCAGTTGTTTTTTCTTTAAGTAGTTGATAAAAATTAACCGATATAAGTAGTAAAAAATCCTGAACTATAAAACTTTATCTTTTTTGCCATTTTGGCTCTGACTCTCAGTTAAATATAATATATTAGGTTTCGCTCCAAAGCCAAACTGTCTCAAAAATAAATAAGTTTTATATATTCATTAATTTTTCTCAACTACTTATTCAATATTTTCGCAAAGATAACTATTTTTTCGGAATAAGAGTCCGTATCATAAAAAATTCAGCTATAGTGGCCGCTTATTTTTCTAAGGGGTCATAGACTTTGGGTGGGCTTGGGTGCGGAAGTGTCGGCTTCCATGTAGCGTGTGGTGCCGCGGGAAAATACCCTTATGGGAGTGGTAAAGGAATTGGGATGGAGCAGATGAGCCTCCAGTTCGGGCTTCAGCGGATAGTATCTTAGCACGGTCACCCTTTTCAATGATACCAGACGCGAGGTAAATGTGAAATACCATCTTACAATGTAGCCGGAAGCTTTCCATTTGTCGTGGAGGTCGAAAAACCTGCTTTTTGCTATTTTGGTGATAAATTTATTTCCGTCGGAATCGCTGAAGACTCCGATTACGCTCACCGTTTCCCGATTGGCGGAGGCTACGGTTTGTGCATCGAGTTTTTCCCTAACGGTCACATGGCGCGAGAAATCGCGGTTGATCCTTTCCATGTGTGTACGGAAAAATTCGCCGTGAGGTTCGGTAATGGGTCCGCGATGGTGAAGCCACTCCGCGTAGTGGATCATTTCATGTATGATTATGTCCTCAATAGCCTCGGGGTCCATATCGTAGAGGTCGCTGATGGAGATGCTCGGATCTCCATACGCCACGGGTCCGGACCCAATGCGTGTTCCTTTGCATTTGAACATTCCGAGCGCACGCTGAGAATGATTGATGGAAATACGTATTGGTTTGAGTTCTCCACCAAACATTTCGCGATTGAATCTATCGAAGCGATCTTTTACAAAACTAATATTGGCTCTCATTGACGTAGAACGTACCTATGCAGAAGGCTCAGCTATTATAGTTATTGAGTCCACTCTAAAAAGTCCGGTTATTTTTCACTCCTTTTTGGAGTGGACTCGTTATTATAGGTTCTTAAGATTGAGGATGGCTTTTGTAGGGTCCGGAGCATTGAATACGTAGCTTCCTGCCACAAGAATATCGGCTCCGGCGGCAGCCAGACGAGCCCCGGTCTCCGCATTGACGCCTCCGTCCACTTCTATCATCGCTTTGGACCCGGTGGCATCGATGAGACGGCGCAGTTCCTCTACTTTCTTAATGGAATGTTCGATAAATGGCTGGCCGCCGAATCCGGGATTAACCGACATGATGAGAGCCAGATCAATATCCTCAATAATATCCACAAGTGTGGCCACGGGAGTGGCTGGGCATATTGTCACTCCCGCTTTCATCCCGGCCTGATGTATGGCCTGCACGGTGCGGTGAAGATGAATGCAGGCTTCTTGATGCACGTTCATTATTTCGGCACCCAGATCGCGTACCTGTGAAATCCAGTTTTGGGGTTCTACTATCATAAGATGTACGTCGAGAGGCTTTTTGCATACCTTTGCAGCGGCTTTAATCACCGGAAATCCGAAGGAAATGTTGGGCACAAACACGCCGTCCATCACGTCGAGATGAAGATAGTCTGCCTCCGAGCGGTTGATCATTTCAAGATCTGAGGCGAGTGATCCGAAATCGGCGGAGAGCATTGAGGGTGATACTTTCATGATAAGAGTATGATGCTTTGTGGTTTATAATCCTTTAGGAATTCATTTAGGATGGAGAAATTATTGCGGTTTTGCTTTTGGGCGGAATGCATTGATCAAAATGATGATTATGCACACTATCAGCAACGCATATCCGCCCCAGGTGAGATATTTGTTGTAGATCTCAATCTGAGCGAGCAGTTGATCGGGTTTTACGAATGTGGAGAGCCACCAACCGAGAGCGGCCAGCACGCTGTTCCAGATAAGGGCGCCCAAAGCGGTGAATATGGCAAATTGCCCTATATTCATACGGGATATTCCGGCGGGAATGGATATGAGCTGACGTATGGCCGGAATCAATCGGCCTACAAATGTGGATATTGCACCGTGTTTGTCGAAGTAGGCTTCAGCTTTTTCCACTTTTTCACGATTGATCATGCATGCATGTCCCAACTTGCTGTCGGCAAAGCTATATACCACCGGACGCCCTATCCATAAAGCAAGAAAGTAGTTGATGAATGCACCGGCAAGGGCTCCGAGCGTAGCGAAGACTACCACCATGAATATATTCATGTCTGAGCCGGCACCGGTGTTTGTGCAGGCAAGATAAGCTGCCGGAGGCACTATGATTTCGGAAGGAAATGGGATGAAACTGCTCTCTATGGTCATGAATACGAACACGAAAATATACGTGGCGTGCTCAATGAAGAAGTTATAAAATGTAGTGGCGTCGAAGAGAGTCAGGGTTATCATGTCAAGCATTGTTGGTGTTGTATTAGAGGGTGAGGTTGGATGTTCAGCATCCTTGGATGTGATGGGTATCAGGCGTTTGCAAGAATGCCGATTTTTTGAAGCATTGTTTTGTAAAACACGGCTTTCTTTTCGAGAGCAAGAGGATATGCTCTGCTGGTGGAAGGCATTCTCCAGATGTGGAGCCCGGTGGGAGTGGTCACCTGTTCTCCCATTTTAGGCACTTCGGTGTCGGTGAGCATGGCAATTATTTCCGCGGCTTTCTGTCCGGTGGTGGCTATATTGCGGCAGAGGGGCATCTTCAGCAGGAGTGTGGCCAAGTCCACGGGTTCAAGAATCTCCAGATACTTGTCTGAAGCATTGCCCTTGAGTCTTCGTATCTTGTAGGCAGTATCGCTCAGAGCGATATGATTACTTTCCATAAGGCCTTTGATTCTATCGAGATAATAGGATTTATGAGCCTCGTCTACGAGAGCTTCCTTGTCGCCCAGAAAGATATAGGCCATTATGCGCCAGAAGTCGTTGGTGCGGTTGGGGTAATAAAAATCCATGCTCCAGCGTTGCGGTCCAGGCGGGAAAGTGCCCATAATCAGAAGTTCGGCATCCTTGGGAATAAACGGCTGCCACGGATGAGTTTCGATTGCCATATTCATTAAAATTTTTACGATGAGCGTATTAATTTAACGTGTGGCGATGCCAAACGGTTTTCAGTCAACGAAAGAGTCGGCAAGGGCTTCGGCGGCGTCCAGAGTGTTTTGGTTCGGACCCTGCTTGAACTCCACAGCTCCTTTTATGTTCCAACCCAATTGAGACGCGTATTCCTCAAGGTATTTTTTAGTGACAGGTGACCATGTAAAGCTACCGAAAGAAGCGAAATTTTTCCCTCTTACTTCGCGGGTCACCATGGCGTCCATGAGCATTTTTACGGGCGGAAACAGACTCATACTGTATGTTGGCGCTCCCACTATTAGGTTCTTGTAGCGATAGGCATCGGCTATGAGGAAGCTCATGTCGGTATATGATGCATCGTGCACTTTTACGTTTGTCATGCCCAGGGCGGCCAGCGTTTCCGCTATGCGTGCGGCCACAGCGGCGGTGTTGCCATACATGGATCCATAGATAATAGTCACTCCGTCTTCGTACTGAGCACGGCTGAGTCGTTCTACCAGATCAACCGCCTCGCGCAGGTGTGTATGCCACACGGGACCATGGGTAGGGGCTATGTATTCCAGTCGCAACGCCCCTAATTTCTGAAGAGCGCGTTGCACGAATTTGTTGTATTTGGCTACGATGCATGCATAGTAGCGATACATCTCCCGAAAGTAGAGATCTTTGTCGCACTGGGCATCGAGTATATTGCCGTTGAGAGCACCGAAAGTGCCGAAAGCATCGCCGGAGAAGAGCAGGCCCGCTTCCGGACAGTATGTCATCATGGTCTCGGGCCAATGTACCATCGGTGTGAGATAGAAACAGAGTGACTTTCGACCAAGGCAGATCGTTTGCCCGTCGGCCACTTCTATTGTACGCTCCGGACAATCAATGCCATAAAATCCTTTGATCATACCGACGGTCTGCTTGTTGCCTACAAGTTTCACTTCGGGATAGGCTTCCATTATGGCAGGAATACTTCCGGAATGATCCGGCTCCATGTGGTTGATTACCAAATAGTCGAGGGATTTTCCTTGTAATTGCTCACGAAGAGTGGTGAGGAGTTCGGGAGCAAATTCAAGCTCCACTGTATCCACAAGCACGTTTTTATCATCCTTGATAAGATATGAATTGTAACTCACGCCATCCGGCAGAGCCCAAAGTCCCTCAAATTTCTTTGAAGTATGATCATCTACGCCGGCGTAGACTATGTCTTTGCAAAATTCTCCAATGTTAAGCATATCTTTTAGCTGAAATTCACTGACGAACCAGTGGCCGTCTTCCGAGTGCAAAATTAATCAAAAAGTCTCATAATTTTGTTTATAAAGCTAAAAACTTATATTTTTGTGAAAAATATTCGCTTATGAGAAAACTGTATACTTTAATTGTATCGGCTCTTTTGGGAGCATTCTCCGTGCAGGCACAGACAGAGAATCATTATGTGGGGGGCGATATCTCGTTGCTACCCGAGTACGAATCAGCCGGGGCCATATATAAAGACCACACCGGTAAGACTATAGCACAGGTACTCCCCTGGCTCCGCGAGCAGGGGATGAATGCGATGAGAGTGCGCCTGTTTGTAAACCCTTCGGACTACAAGGGTGCCGACAAGGACCCTAATGCCTGTCAGGATCTGGAATATATCAAACCACTATGCAAAAGAATTGTAGACAACGGTTTTGACCTGCTTCTTGATTTCCACTACAGCGACACTTGGGCGGATCCTGTGAAGCAGTACACGCCCGCGGCATGGAAGGATCTAACCGATGAGCAACTAATAGACAAAATCTACGAATACACACGCACTTGCCTTTTGGAGCTTAAGGCGGAAGGAGTGGTGCCAGCCTTTATCCAGCCGGGCAATGAAATAAGCTACGGCATGCTATGGGGTCCGGAGGGCACTTCCGATGCCGACAAGAAGAAGTGTTTGATGGGCAGCGATGCCAACTGGGAGCGCCTTGCCAATTTGCTCAAAAGTGCAATCAAAGCATGTCATGAAGTTTGTCCGGATGCTGCCATTATTCTTCACAATGAAAGAGTGGCAAAGACTGATATTCTTAACAATTTCTTCGCGATGATGAAGAAATACAACGTGGACTACGACATAATAGGTCTCAGTTACTATCCTTATTTTCACGGTAAAATCAGCGTGCTTTCCAACGCCCTCAACGGCCTCACTCTAAAGTTTCCGGAAAAGAAAATCATGATCGTGGAGACGGGATATTCATATAAATGGGAAGTGCCCGGCACTACCGAACAGACCACAGATGTATGGCCGCTTACCGAAGCCGGACAAAATGCCTTTGCCAAGGATCTTGTGTCTACACTCGAAAGATATCCCAAATGCATAGGATTATTCTGGTGGTGGATGGAATATAATGCCTATGGCACCGGACTCTCCGGATGGTATAATGCCCCGCTCTTCGACAGCAACAATGGCAGAGCTACCCCCGCATTGACCACCATATGCTCGTTTGCCAAAGATGAAAGTGGCGTAGACACTGTTTTGCATGATTCAAATACTTCGTCTCTTATCTTCAACATGCAGGGTTTGCCGGTGGAAAATATTTCCGTACCGGGACTATATATTCTCAATGGTAAAAAAATCATGGTAAAATGATGATTGAAGATAAGATCATACAAGCCGCTCCCGTGCAGGGCCATACAGACGCGGCATGGCGTCATTTTCATGCCGAAGTCTACGGCCCTCTTGATTCCTACACCACTCCCTTTATCCGCTTGGAGAAAGGAGGCGTAAGAAAACGAGACATCAACGATGCCTTCTCCCCTCTTAATGACAATCATCATGTGGTGCCTCAAGTAATATTTCGTGACATCAACGAGTTGTCGGCGCTTGTGGCTACATTGAAAGACAGAGGAGCATCAGCGATCGATATCAATATGGGGTGTCCCTTCCCTCTTCAGACAGCCCGCGGACGCGGAGCTGCCACAGTGGCTCGGCCCGAGGCTGCCGAAGCTTTGCGTGAGATCGTAATGGCCAACGATGATATATCGTTTTCCTTGAAATTACGTCTGGGTATGACAGATACGAACGAATGGCGACATCTTATAACTACACTCAATGACCTGAGCTTCTCCTCAATAGCGCTTCATCCGCGGGTGGCTTCCATCCAATACGGGGGCATTCCGGATTATGGCGCCTTCGCCGAGTTTTTGGCGGAAAGCAGGAATCCGGTGATCTATAACGGAGACATACGTACACCGCGGGATTTCGCGGAAATAACCGAACGGTTTCCCGATATAGCCGGAGTGATGCTCGGAAGAGGTCTATTGGGACGGCCATCGCTGGCAAATGAGATCTGTGAAGGGAAAGAGTGGACTCACGAAAAGCGACTTGAAT
The DNA here is from genome assembly GCA_023664085.1 of Muribaculum sp. Taxonomy (GTDB): domain Bacteria; phylum Bacteroidota; class Bacteroidia; order Bacteroidales; family Muribaculaceae; genus Lepagella. The sequence goes on from JAMPGE010000018.1 coordinate 15,488, forward strand.
GGATGCGTAATTTCCACAATTACCTATACGACCACTATGAGAACACTCTTGAAGGAGGAAGTCATCAGTTGCTTGGAAAGATAGCCCCCTTTTGGGAATACGCTGAAGAGGAAATAGGCAGGAAAGCATGGAAGGGAGTGAAAAAAGCAGTGAATATCGCAAAATATCACTCCGCATTCGCCCTTATCTAATTCCCGACTGCCATAAACTCCAGGATATTGTAGCTAAGAAAACGCTGGCAGCCCGTATCTAAAAACATATCTCCGAATACATCAAGTGCCGTCTCTTTTGGAGTCGGCACTTGATGCTTTCGGAGAAAAAGGTTTCTTACGTCTGGTTTTCCCGGAGAGATGGAAACTCCCAATGAAGTCATGACAACTTCAATCAGGCATAATTACTTGCAATCGCAACCTTTAAGAGTATGCTTAAATTCGTCGAGCTGGTCAAGGAAGGCTGCATAGTTAGCCTTGTCGGGGTATTTCTTCAAGGCATGGTGGAGCAGACGAAGACCCACTACCAACTCACGGGCATGCTTCTGGGTCAGCCCTTCTTTTTCTTCAGCGAGATTGGCGAGGGCTGCCAGATCATGATGGCCGCCGAAGTTGAAGCACATTACGTCTTGGATTTTACCATCAACCACTTCGGTGATATTGAAGTGATAGGAACGTTTTTCTTTGTTGCAATCCATAGTTATATAAAGATTAAGTGATTTTGAAATTCATGAATAAAACACGTGGAGATTCGTGAATGTTTTCATTAAATTTTTGTTTTATAATTTATTAACATCTTTTTACAAAAGATTAATGAAAGATTTTGATGATTTCGTATTTCGGAAGAAGCAAAAAATCACTACATATTTTTAAAGTTTTGGTAAATTATAATATACATAATCAAAAATTTAATTAAATTTGCAGTCCGAAACGCCCAAACAAGTTTCGCTATAGTAAAATATTTTAATATTATGACAAAAGCAGAGATCGTAAATGAGATAGCCAAGACAACAGGCATCGACAAAGCAAGTGTACTTGCCACTGTGGAAAAATTCATGGAAGTAGTGAAGGATAGCCTTGCCAATGGTGAAAACGTATACCTCCGTGGATTCGGTAGCTTCATCATCAAGGAACGTGCTGAAAAGACAGCCCGCAATATCTCCAAGAATACCGCCATCATCGTGCCCAAGCACAACATCCCCGCTTTTAAACCCGCTCCGGTATTTAAAGAGCAAGTGGCAAAATAAGAGGTTGTCTCACAAATGCTTAACGCCGATGTGGTAAATTCACCACATCGGCGTTAAGTTTTATGTAATCAACCTTTCGCAAGTTATAAACTGGCGAAAAGTTGGGAAATCGGCTGTCTGAGTAAAAGTGGGCTCAGAACGGGCGCCCTCCACCCGGAGGCGGACCGCCGTGGCCACCGCTTCTGGAGCCACCGGGGGGAGGCCCCATGGGAGCGCTGTATGGCGTCCCGTACGGACCACCGTGGCCCGGACGGAATTCTTCTTCAATCTTGTCTTTCTGAGCCTTCTTCAGTGTGGAGAAATTCCAGGTCAGCCCTACCATCACATATGTGGAGAGGTCGTTCATTTCCATATCTTTAATCATATTGGCCGACGTGGTGCGGGTGATATTCTCACCAATGCCGAGAATATCGTAGGCCTTTACGAAGACGGTGAGTTGCTTATTGCGCAGGAAGGAATACGACAGTTCGGCGTTCCATTCCCAGGTGGTGTTGTTGTAGCCGGCAAAATATCCGGAGGTTTTGGAGAAAGTCAGATCTGTCGATGCCTGAAGTCCGAAGGGCAATGTGGCCACGACATTGGTCTCGAAACCGTAGGAATGGGTGCGTCGGGTGGGCTGCATAGGGAGGGAGTTGGTCACCAGTTCGAACTCATATGTAGGATTTAGACTTGCCTGCAGCCAGTCGTTGGTATAAGTGAGACCTACGGAGGGTCCGATGCTGAGGTTGCCGGTACGGTTGAAGTCGTTGTCGATATATCCGGGAGTGGAAGAGTAACGGAAGTTAAGTCGGCCGTTGAAGGTGAAAGCCTTATTGGAGAGTACACGATTGTACATACCCATACCGAAAATAGATAGGTCTCCGTTGGCGTTGGCGTAATCCGTGGTGCGGACGCCGGTAAGGGGATCGGCTACGGTGCGCTGCACTACGGAGTTGATACCGTAGGATGCATGCAGCATTGCGGCCACGGATTGCTGATACTTGGTGGAATATTTATTAAACATCATGTTGACGTTCTGTGTGAACGTAGGTTTCAGATCGGGGTTACCCTGCACGATGTTCATGGGATCCGACACGTCTTTCACCGGTTGCAGTGCTGTAAGAGAAGGCTGAGTGGTGCTTGACCGATAACGAATGTTCAGGCTTGACGTATTGTTGAATTTCAGGCGGAGTCTGAGAAATGGCCCTACATTCCATACCCATCTGGCGGGAATGTTGCGGTCGGAATTAATGAGATCGGTGCTGCTCAATGAAGCCGGAGCGAATACAAGGCCGGCGTTGAGATTGAGTTTCTTCGACACCTTTTTATATCCCACCTGCAACTCTTGAGAGAAATAATTGTTTCGGAAACGGTTGGAAAGTACCGGATCATACTCCAATCCGGCGGGAGCGTTCGAGAATTCCGGAAGAGTAAAAGAGTTCCTGTCGGTGGGAAGATACAGATCTGGATCAAGATTATATGTGAGTTTATCGGCATTGTTGAAGCGGTAAGACACTTTGTAGGCGAGGTCAATGTAATTGCCGCGAGACGGATCGCCGAGAGGTTCGGACCATGTGATTCGGCCGCTTACCGTGTTGCTCCATTGTCGGGAGTCGAGATATCGCAAGAGCTCTTCGCAGTCATTCTTCTTAAGCAGATATTCGATATCACTCCACGAAGTGCTTTTCTGGCGCGTATCGGAAAAGGCATAATTGGCCATAATGGAGAAGCTCCTTCCCGGTTTTGAGGCAAATTTATGATTATAAATGAATTCGCCGCTTGTATTCCAGGCTGTGCCTTTGTTGGTGCGTGCATTCCGGTTGTTGTTTACTAGTGTAGCCAAAGCATCGCCTGCTATAAGTCTGGAGGAATCATTGAGCAAAGAATTTCGGAAATCAACAGAGAAACGAGGTCTGAATTCAATGGCATTGTAATCATCGATGTTCCATTTCAGACGCAGGTCGGCTCTGATGGAGTGTCCTTTGTCGTGCGAGAGGTTGCCCCCTTTGTTGTAGCTTACGGAGTCCGGGAAAAGGTATTGAGTCTCGGAATGAGAGCGGGAATCCCTGTCGGAGTGTGAATAAAAGATGTTGCCGCCTATTCGGAACTTTTCTTCATTGCCCACATTGAAATTCAGTCCGAATCTCTGGGAAGTGAGAATGCCGCCGTTGCCACCGAAGGCAGAGAATCTGCCGCGTCCCATATCTCCAAATCCCATTTCATTCACATTATTGCCACCGGCAAGAATGGTTACCTGATTGCCGTTTGAAAACCAATTGGCTATTCCCGAGGCTTCATAACGGTGATCCATGGGTGAGTATCCGGCGGATACGTTGCCAAACCATCCCCGGTTCATATCTTTTTTTACGGTAAGATTTATCACTGTCTCGTCATCACCATCGTCCACACCGGTCATTCGTGCCAGATCGCTTTTTCGGTCGATCACCTGAACTTTTTCCACCATCTCGGAGGGAAGGTTTTTAGTGGCGAGTTGGGGATCGTCAGCGAAAAATTCCTTTCCGTCCACCAGAATTTTGGAAATGGTTTTACCGCCGCTGGTGATACTTCCGTCGCTTCCTACCTCTACACCGGGGAGCCGCTTAAGGAGATCTTCCACAGTAGCGTTGGTCACTGTCTTGAACGATCCGGCGTTGAACTCCAGAGTGTCTTGTTTGGCTACTATCGGAGTGACTACGCCCTTCACGATTACTTCGTCAAGGTTAATGGTCGGTATTGCTCCGAAGTCGAGCGAATCAGTGGATTCATAAGTGGGGGAATCATCGTAGGTTGATACCGACGAATCCGCTGTTAGCGCAGAGCCGGGTCTGAGGATGGAATCGGGTTTCACATCAATTGGAGCAGCCAATTCCGGCAAAGAATCCGCGGGAGTAGAAAGGGCGGGCAGGGTCTTTTCTATGCGTTGGGGCGCTTGGAGTGCCGCCAAGACGAGGGTAGTCCCGGAAAGCAAAATAAAACCTGCAGTAACTTTGTTTCTAAGCATTATGTAAAGGGTGAGAGATATATTTATAGTACGTCGTTAATTTATAGACAGAAAAAAATAAAAAAAGTTTACGGAGCAGAGAAAAATGAGATCATTTAATTTGAACGGCTACTTAAGAATTTTTCGGACGGGTATGTAAGAAAACGGATAGTGGTTACGTTATTTCAAGAGACGGACTCATAACGAAAAATATACCGAAAGATCATGAAAATAGCAGTGGCAGGCACCGGATACGTAGGATTGAGTATAGCCACTCTGCTGGCGCAACATAACCATGTGACAGCCGTAGACGTGGTGCCCCAAAAGGTAGAGCTCATAAATCAACGTATATCTCCCATTCAGGATGAATATATAGAAAGATACCTGAAAGAAAAGGATCTTGATCTTACCGCTACCCTCGACGGAGCATCTGCCTACCGTGATGCCGACTATGTAGTGATAGCTGCTCCTACCAATTATGATCCGGTGAAGAACTATTTTGATACCCACTGCATCGAAGACGTGATAGACCTTGTGCTGAGCGTGAATCCACACGCAGTGATGGTGATCAAATCCACAATACCGGTTGGCTACTGCCGCAATCTCTATTTGCGTTATTCCTCAGAAGGGGTCAAAGAGTTTAATCTTTTGTTTTTTCCGGAATTTTTGCGCGAGAGCAAGGCCCTCTACGATAATCTGTATCCTTCGCGTATCATAGCCGGAATTCCTAAAATTTTGGATAATCCTGAATTTGCGGAGGAAAACGAAGCCATTCTTAGAGTGACAGACGTAAATAGAATGCATGCCGCGGCTGAAGGATTTGCCCGTCTTTTATGCCAAGGTGCACTGAAAGAGGAAATCCCTACCCTGTATATGGGTATGAAGGAGGCCGAGGCCGTAAAACTCTTTGCCAATACATATCTGGCCCTGCGAGTAAGCTATTTCAACGAGCTCGATACGTATGCCGAGGTGAAGGGATTGGACTCCAAAGCCATAATTGAAGGAGTGGGGCTCGATCCCCGCATCGGTACCCATTACAACAATCCCTCTTTCGGCTACGGCGGCTACTGTCTGCCCAAGGATACTAAGCAGTTGCTTGCCAATTATGCCGATGTGCCTCAGCAGATGATGTCGGCCATTGTGGAAAGCAATCGCACAAGAAAGGATTTCATTGCCGATCAGGTGTTGAAAATGGCGGGATGGTACGATTATTCATCTGCAAATACCTATGATGGTGCACCTGAGCGGGAATGTGTGATCGGTGTGTATCGGCTCACCATGAAATCCAATTCCGACAATTTCAGGCAGTCATCGATTCAGGGTGTGATGAAGCGCATCAAGGCAAAAGGAGCGAAGGTTATTATCTATGAACCGACATTAGAAGACGGCACCACATTTTTCGGCTCCCTGGTGGTGAATGATCTTGACAGATTTAAGAGGGAGTCCGGCTCAATCCTTGCCAACCGCATGAGTCCCGACATTGAGGATGTGAAGCATAAGGTATATACCCGCGATATATTCTACCGGGATTGAGCCCTGCAGATTTTTCTTTCATCCATCAACTGACAACTATCAACCAATAACTCAAGTCCCGGTGAAACCGAAACTTGAGTTATTTTACGTTGTAGGAATTGAGAAGCTCACGGAATTTCTCTTTCGGTCGGAGAGGATTTTCAAAAGCCAGTTCCAATAGATGGTTTATATATTTTTTCAATTTTTCCTCGCCATCTTTGTCTCCTTTGAGCTTCTTCATCTTTACGATGCGTTTGGCGTCGATGGGAAGTGAATAGTGAAACATGGCGCTCCCCTCTTTCTCCATCTTTTCCATTCGCTCAATGATGGCCTGCGTCTGATGAGGTTTGCACGCGGCTTCGGCATACGCGCGGTTGTCGGCATCGATCAGATCCATAAGGCGCAGGAACCGCACTTTGTTTTGACATAGATACTGCAGTTTACGCAGCTTTGCATCGCTGAGTTTCTCACCGAGCGGGCCGCTCTTGCTCAGATCCATATGATGTCGCACCAGAAATTCCACTTTCCGGATAAAATCATGATGATAATGGAGCCTGCCAAGTATACGGTTTACCATGCCGGCCGATTGTCGTTCATGTCCGAAGAAATGAACAGCACCGTTTTTGTCCACCTTGCGACGGTTTACTTTGCCGATATCATGGAGAAGCGCCGCCATTCTCATCAGAGGAGAGTTTTCTACGCCTTCCACCACTTTCAGAGTATGTTGCCAAACGGTGCCGAAATGATAGCGGTTTTGCTTAAGATCGAAAGTGGAGCAGAGTTCGGGCACCACGTATCGCATGGCTCCTGTAGCCCTCATGAGTTCCAGCGCCATTGCCGGACGGGGTCCGGTAAGCATTTTCTCAAGTTCGGCTTGCTTACGCTCAGGGGTGACAATGTTCAGACGATCTATGTTGCGGCAAAGGGCATCGTAGGTTTCCTTTTCAATTTCCCATCCGAACCGGCAGGCGAAGCGAATACAGCGCAGAATGCGCACCGGATCGTCATCGTATGTAAGATCCGGATCAGACGGTGTGCGGATGATGTGGTTTTGGATGTCGTGGATGCCACGTCCGGTAAGATCTACGATAAGACTGTTTGTGATGTCGAAGTAAAGGGAATTGATGGTAAGGTCCCGGCGCATGCAGTCTTCTTTCAGACTGCCGAAGGCAATTTCGGGATTGCGGTTGGTGCGGTCGGTATATTTTTCGCTGCGGGTCTGCACTATTTCGATTTCGTCGTGGTGGAAACGGCGCAGATGCAGTTTGGCGGTGCCGTATTTAGGGAAGATTACAGGCTTGCCTGCAGTGATCCCATTCTTATGGAGCCATTCTGCAAAGTGAATGCCACCGTTGGGAAGATCAACCGCCAGATCCACATCGTTGATGGCATTTCCCATGAGTTCGTCACGACAACATCCACCTACGGCATATACGTGTCCGTCCCATTCCGTGCCGTTGATGATCTCCTTCAGAAACTCAAGTATTTCCTTATACAGCTCTGTATTCATGGTGGTCTCTTCTCGAGGATTTTCTGCAAAATTAGCAAAAATTTCGTAATTTTGCGGCATGAAAACGATTCCATTCCTTCTGGCGGCAGTCCTTGGAGCCGTCATATCTTTTCCAGCCTTCGCCGCTCCAGAAAAAGATGCCGTGAAATTCACCCCGGTTGGCACTCTCCTGCTTGATGGCGCGCTTTACTCCTCTCCTCAAAAGGAGGAGTTTCCTGATGGCGTGGCCGTGCCTGACGTACGGCTCGGCATGCAGGCTTCCTACGACAAATGGACTGTGAAGTTGGAAGCATCATATGCGTATGGTAAGGTAGTGCTTAAGGATATGTGGATGCAATACAAATTTTCCGACACCGATTGGCTGCGTGCCGGCCTGCAGATGCAGCAATTCGGTTATCAGAATGCCACGGCTGCTTGTATGAAGGTGACGATGATCGAACCTATCAGCAACACTGTATTCAACGAACCGCATATGATCGGCTTGCAATGGTTTCATTCCGCCGACAAGTATTTTACCACACTGTCAGCCCATGTGGAGCCCAAGTCCTCTTCAATTCTCATCGGTAAGGATGAGATGTCTCAGCAGGGTTATGGATTCCGCACGCGGTTGGTGGGACGTCCGTGGCATTCTGAAGGAAAGATGCTCCAGATAGGATTCAGCGGGGCCTTCCTTTCTCCGCAGTATTCAAAAGGTGAAGACGGCGACGTACGCGATGCCTTCAGTCTGAATGCAAATTTTCCTACAAAGGTCACCCTCGTTTCCGCAATCGGCACCGACGTTGGCAAGGCTATGAACCAGTGGAAATTCACTCCCGAACTTATGGCCTGCTACGGCCGCGTGGCCGTGGAATCGCAGTATTTCTTTATGCAGATAAACCGTAGGGAAAACCTTCAGGCCTTCCGGGCCTCAGGAGCTTACGCCACTCTCAGAGGTATCGTGTTGGGCAAGGATTATCAATATAATATGGCGCTCGCTGGCATTGATACTCCCCGCAAGGGCTCTCTGGAGGCAGTGGCAAGTTATAACTACACCACTTTGAGCGACCGCAAGGCCGGCATATTCGGAGGACGGGTAAATGATCTAAGTGTAGGACTCAACTATTATTTCAATAAATATATCATCGGCAAGTTCCGATACAGCTACACCCATCGCTGGGACCGCTCCGGAGTGGAGCCGATGGATCTGAACGCGTTTCAAATCCGGCTTCAGGCGATTTTTTGAGCCGGATTCTTCAACCCCATTCCGAAAAGGCTCCCTTAACCTATATTGTTCATACCCTCTTCTGCTGCGAAGTTGGTATGAATAATATCGGTTAAAGTCGGGGAATAATATAGGGAGGCAGACTCCGATAGGTCTCGGAATTGACGAATCTGTAAGCTTCGCGTAGTCCTTTAAGATGCATCGTGAATACAGCGGGCTGCAGGGTTACGGCCGCCAGTGCCAACTGAATCGCCGACATCCACAAGGTTCTTAGGGCGAAGGCGCTGCCTCGGACAAGCTTATCCATTTTGTTTTTCGATATGGAATAAATCTGCCGATGCCATCTTACTGCATTGGACATGCTGCGAATCATGAATTTACGTCTGTCGGCATAAGTGGAAGATCGACCTGTGCGGCTATCGAGATTCTTGATATCGGCCGTATAGTTTACCCTCAGCTTGCCGCCGTTTACGTAAAGCTTATAGAAGAGCAGTTCATCTTCACCGTAGGCAAATCCTAAATCGTCAAGCCATAACTCATCCTTGGCATTAATGCCGATAAACGCGCTCTTACGCCACATGGCCACTCCCCCGGCGGCGCTTTGCGAAGGATATGATGCGTTGCGGGGATTAAGCATATAAGAGAAGGCACCGCTGCCATGTATGCGGAATGCGACTTCTCTTCGAAAGTGAGGCCGCTCCCAACGCATAATTGCGCTCCGAAGCTTCATGGCGACAGACCATTTGCGGTTACCGATTATATCATAGGCCATACAATCCGCCCCATGGCGCACCATTTCCTCAAGCAGAGTCCGGGCTGCGTGGCGCGATAACTGCATGTCATCATCAATCATCAAGATGCATTCGGAATCGATCTCCTTATAATCAAGCAGACGTTGGCGCATCATTCCTTTGGGCACCTCCACGTATTCCTCCTTACCAACGGTAAATTCCGGCCGGGCATAGCCCTTGGCAATGTAAATTACAATCTTATCTGGGAGAATACTTTGATTATGAAGTGATTCAAGTTCGGCTTTCAGATCCTTGGGGGCCAGCCCAAGAGTGCGTATTGCCACTGAGTAGGCAGGAAGTTTCCTCACCTCCGGATTGTAGGCGGAATCTTTCGATTCATACTGCAGTGCTTCGTGATTGTGTCCCATACTGCAAAATTAGCAAATTCAATATAAAATCACAATATACTAAGTGTAATGTCACTAAATTAAGAACTGTCGGGGTTCGCCTCGGAGAGGCGGGATTCGTGGTTAACCCCAGGCTTTAGCCTGGGGATCGGCAAGATAAGTAAAATGAGCCTCGAAGAGGCGATGTCGTGAGAACTCTTATTTTAGTGACATTAATACTAAGTGGTAAAGAAGAAATGTAAATTTTCCGGAATTAAATCAAATTCAAAGAATGATAAAACTATCTTGATATAAAAATTGTTGTTAATTTTGATTAACTTACTTTTTTTTGATTCGAATTATGCTGCAATCTATTTATTTGGCGGGGGGGTGCTTCTGGGGTACCGCTTATCTTTTCTCTCTTGTGCCCGGCGTGGAAAGCACAACCGCCGGCTATGCCAACAGTATTATTGAAAATCCTTCATATCAGGAGGTATGCTCCGGTCAGACATATGCTGCCGAAACAGTAAAGGTGGACTACGATGATTCCCAAGTTAGCCTCACGGACCTCCTAAGACTGTTTTTCAAAAGTATTGATCCCACCTCCATCAACAAACAAGGTAATGACGTCGGCACACAATACAGAACCGGTATATACTATACCAACCCGTCAGATCTCCAGATAATTGACGCTGAAGCAGCGGTAATCCAGAGACGAAGTACCAAACCGCTGGCAGTAGAGATAATGCCTCTGAAAAACTTTTATCCGGCCGAAGAATATCATCAGGATTATCTTTATAAAAACCCCAATGGATACTGCCATATAAATCCTGCCCTTTTCAAAGAGGCTAAAAATCTAAAGCCCAAAGCAATGGGAGAAAGTAAAGAAAATCTGCGTCGGCGTCTTACTCCTCTACAATGGGAAGTGACACAAAACGCCGCCACCGAACAGCCCTTTGCCAACGAATATTACCGTGAATTCCGAAAAGGGATCTACGTGGATATCACCGACGGTACTCCCCTTTTCGTTTCAACCGATAAATTTGAATCCGGATGTGGATGGCCGGCATTTTCAAAACCTATTGACGAGAACCTCATTGACGAGAAACCTGACACCTCTTACGGGAGAATCCGTACGGAAGTGCGCGGTGCAAAATCAGGGTCTCACTTAGGGCATGTGTTTACCGACGGTCCGCGTGAGACGGGCGGTCTGCGCTACTGTATCAATTCGGCATCCCTTCGCTTCATTCCTCTCGAAAAAATGGAAGCCGAAGGCTACGGTAAATTCATTCCCCTCATTAAGAAGTGATTTAAACTTATTACGAAAACTATAGAAGTGTTTAAGAATGTTTTCTTCAAACGCAATATTCATTAATATTTGGGCATTTTTTTCATTATTTCATCGGTCACATAGCCCGCTATGCCCTCTCTTCAATAATGAAAATCTGCCCCGAATCTTAATAAATCCTGCATCGAAAAAAGTTTAAATCACTTCAAAATAAGGTTAGACAAATTCTTATAGTTGATAGTTTATGGTTGAAAGATGAAGGATGGGTTATTCCAAAGAGTAACCCATCCTTCATCTTTCAACTTGACTTGACTAATATTATTAAATTTTTTGTTGTATCAGATTATTTGTTTAATTTTGTTTTTGAAATATTTTATCAATGAACGCTACTGTAATTTCCATTGCAAATCATAAAGGAGGCGTGGGAAAAACCACCTCCGTAGCCACTCTCGGAGTGGCTTTGAGCCTGAGAGGAAAGCGAGTGCTCCTCGTAGACCTTGATGCTCAGCAAAATCTGTCGTATACTCTTACTCAGAATGAAGATCCGGAGCGAAGCGTCTACCATGCTTTGGTAGAAGGAGGCGAATTGCCTATCGTGAAAGTTCGCGAGAACGTAGACCTTGTGCCCGCATCGCTCGAACTGGCCCGTGCGGAGATCGATTTGGCTTCCAAGATAGCCCGCGAACGTCTGCTTTCGAATCTTCTTGCGCCCCATCTCGAAAAGTATGACTATGTGATCTTTGATTGTCCTCCTTCGCTTGGCGTGGTTACCACAAATGCATTGGTGGCATCCGACGAACTTTATATTCCTCTTACCGCAGAGGCATTGCCGCTAAAAGGCTTGGCCATGCTCGATGAAGTGGTGGGAGAAATTCAGAAACTGGTTAACCCTCGCCTTAAACTCGGAGGCGTATTCTTTACCCGCTACAACAATCGTAAACTCAACAAAGACGTAGTGGAGACTCTCGAGAACCGATACGGTGAAAAGGTGTTTGCCACCAAGATCCGGGAAAACATCTCCTTGGCAGAGATGCCTCTCACCGGACAGTCCATTTATGAATACGAGCCCAAATGCAATGGCGCCAAAGATTATCTGGCTCTGGCCGATGAGATAATCTCACGCCACGCCTCTCAGACCAATCAATAATCGAACCAGACCGGATTAATCACAAAATACCATATATTATATTCCATGGCAAAGAAAAACCTGTCTGCTTTAATGCAAGGCATCATGGGCGAAGCGGACGAAAATACCAAGCCCGCAGAAAAAACAGAAGTTGTGGTGGAGGAGGAAAAGCCTGCCCTCTCTCCAGAGACAACGCCGGCTCCGGCAGAAGACGAAACTCCTGCTTTCGATGACCTCGAGGAGAAGGTAGACGAAGAATTTACGGATGCTCCGGAGGATGAAGAGCGTCCTGCACGCCGCAGATCCGTAGGCCGTCCTCCCAAGGGTACCAAACGCGAAAAAAGCGATGAAGTGCGTGCCACTTTTATCGTAGACCCTGAGTTGCTTCGAAAAGTAAAATACATTTCATTTGCTGAGGAATGCCTAATGAAGGAAGTGGTGGACCGTGCTCTTTGGGACTACATCAAGTCATGGGAGGAATCCAACGGCAAAATCCGACTTCCCCGTAAAAGAAAATAATGAGGTTCTGACAACTTCAACAGCAAGGCGGCCGAGACATACTCTCCTCACGAAACCAATTGAAATCAGTGGGGATGTGGCAAAACCTGCGCCTAAACATTTCGCAGGTTTTGCCACATCCCCTTCTATTCTTTAATTTCCCAGTTCTCTGGAGACTACATATTGTATTCGCACGGACATTCTTTTCCGGTATGAGATGTCGCTGTGGTCTCAATAGTGCAGTGGTCAATGCCAAGAGTCTTCATTCTTTTTCTGATCTCGCAATCCACACAGTCCATCTGCATAGGATCCGATATCTCTACTTTCACGGTCATCGCTGTCAGCGTGGTGCTCACCGGCCAAACATGAAGTTCGTCGAGGGCTTTTACTCCGGGAGCGGAAGCTATGGCATCCTGCACTTTGCGGTAACTGATGTGGCGCGGCACACCATCAAGCGACAGGCGCATGCTTCCCAACAGAAGTTCGCGTGTAGAAAATGCAATTACGATTGCTATGAGGATACCGATCACGGGATCGATGATATACCAATTGGTAAAATGAATCACGATGCCGGATATCACCACCCCTACCGATACCATTGCATCCGCTATCATATGAAGATACGCGCCTTTCACATTCAGGTCTTTTTCCTTTTCGTGGATAAACAGCCACGCCGTGAACCCCTTTACGATCACACCGCATCCGGCCACGATGGCTATGGCATCACCGTCCACGGCAGTGGGATGCGACAGCTTTTCGATACTCTCCACCAGTATGGCTCCGATTGCCGCGCATAGCAGCAGCGCATTAAGCATAGAAGCTTGTATGGTCATTTTGCGATAGCCGAAGGTATATTTTTCAGATGGTTTACGCTCCGCCATTTTGAAGGCAAACATCGCGATGACCAGCGTGGCCACATCGCTGAGATTATGGCCTGCATCCGAAAGCAGACCCATCGAGTCGAAGTATAGTCCGCACAAAGCTTCTGCTGCAAGATAAAGGAGATTTACGACTATTCCGAAAATAAAGATGGCATTCAGACTGTTGAGTTTGAGCGGGTAAGCATGCCTGTGATGGTGATGGTCTTCCATAAAAAACAGTATTATGAGATGGGATCGGAACCCCGGTAACTTAAAAACGTCTTGCTTATAGGTTTGGTTTCGTAAGAGTCCTGGAAGCGATTAAGGCTGACAGGCTCTTGATATGAGCCGGCGTGGTGCCGCAACATCCCCCCGCAATGTTTACGATTCCTTCACGAATCAACGGCTCCATATGTTCGGCAAACAACTCGGGAGTTTCGGGGTAGTTGCCTGAGTCATCCGCAAGTCCGGCGTTGGGGTGCGCGCTGATGCAGCAGGATGAGATTAAAGCGAGTGTGCGCAGATCCGGGAGCATCTGAGATGCACCGAAGCTACAGTTTAGTCCGATACTTACCACGTGGGGATAATCCTTGACAGTTGCTGCAAAGACTTCAAGTGTTTGTCCGAAGAGAATACGTCCGGGCCTTTCGGATAGAGTGGCAGACACCATTATGGGCAGATTTTTGCCAAGCCTGTGCATCACCGAGGTTGCTGCGTCAAGGCCGGCCTTGAGGTTGAGCGTATCGAATACGGTTTCAAAAAGCAGAATGTCTGCTCCTCCCTCGATCAATCCTTGAATTTGGATGATATATGCATCAAAGAGCGCATCATAGTTAGATGCTACGGACAACGGATCGGATGCATCCGGAAGGCGACAGGTCGGTCCCACCGATCCTGCCACGAGCACTCTGCGTGACGCTTCATCGGCTACTTCCCGGGCAATGGCCGCCGCGCTCCGATTGATCTCACGGATAAGGTCCCGATCCCTGTGAAGCAAGTAGCCTTCCAAAGATATGGCATTGGCGTTGAAGGAATTGGTTGTTATGATGTCGGCTCCGGCTTCAATATAGGCGCGGTGAATGATTTTGATGTCTTCAGGGCGTGTGAGGCAAAGAATGTCGTAGCATCCGGCCAAATTCCGATTGTGCTGCGCAAACCTTGAGCCACGGAAGTCGCTCTCCGAGAGCCTCAGGCGTTGGATCATCGTGCCCATGGCTCCGTCAAGCACCAGTATATTTTCGGATATCAGACTTTTGAAATCGGTTTCATTCATTTCTTGAATCACACAAGCATCGTTTTTGACGCCCGAATACTCTGCAAATTTACAAATTTATTTGTTATATTTGCAATCGTATCCAAACGTTCGTTTCATTGCGGAAAACGGACTCTAAAACATGGACCCTAAAACAAGACAGGGACCCAAAGTGTTGAAATTGTAAACAACTGATTTAATTATGAAATATAACTCAATATGTATGCTGGCCATATCGATCTGCATGGCCTCATCGGCGACAATGGCTCAACGGACCGTTTCTACTCTTAATGACGGTTGGCTATTTTCCAAAGGTTCTCTTGAAAACGTTTCCAACTGGCAACACGTGCGTGTGCCCCACGACTGGGCCATCTATGGACCTTTTGATCGCGCCAATGATCTTCAGGTAGTAGCCGTAGAGCAGAATGGCGAGACAGAAAAGACCACTAAGACAGGACGTACGGGTGGCCTGCCATTCATCGGTAAGGGTGTATATAAAAGAACGTTGGAGATACCGGACACCACCGGCAAAGCTTTCTCGCTTGTCTTCGACGGAGCCATGAGCAATGCCCGTGTGTCGGTCAACGGTAAAGAAGTGGCCTTCTGGCCATACGGTTACAATTCATTCTATGTGGATCTCGACAACAGTCTGATCCGGCCTGGTGATAACGAACTTGTGGTGCAACTTGAAAATTACGAACAGGCATCCCGTTGGTATCCCGGAGCCGGACTTTATCGAAATGTACACCTTGTGCAGACCGATAAGGTACATATCCCGGTATGGGGCACCTATATCACCACACCTCTGGTGGAAAAGGATTTTGCCACAGTAAAGCTTACTTCTCGTATAGAAGGTGCCTCCAGATTCAAAGAGTGGCCGTATGGCGACAAAATCAAGGTCAGCACTGTCATCTATAATCCCGAAGGCAAAGAGGTGGCCTCCGACGTCTCCGACTACGTGGCCAGGGGTCAGGAGTTCACTCAAAATTTCCTCGTGAAGAATCCCCGGCTTTGGGACACTCGTCACCCCAACCTTTACACCGCCACCACTACCCTCTCTCTCAACGGTAAAGAACTCGATTCATATTCCACTCGCTTCGGAATCCGCAAGCTGGAGTATATCCCTGAGAAAGGATTCTTCCTCAATGGCGAACTCACCAAGTTTCAGGGTGTATGCAATCACCATGACCTTGGCCCGCTTGGCGCGGCTGTCAACAAATCTGCCCTGCGCCATCAGATCGAACTTCTTAAAGATATGGGAGTAAATGCCATACGCACTTCCCACAATATGCCGGCGCCGGAACTCGTGGAACTCTGCGACGAACTCGGAATGATGCTGATGATAGAACCCTTCGATGACTGGGGATTCCGTCCAAAATCGCCCAACGGCTACGGATCAGTATTCAAGGACTGGGCCGGGCGTGACGTCACCAATATGGTGAAACATTATCGCAACAATCCCTCCGTAGTGATGTGGTCAGTGGGCAACGAAGTGCCAAGTCAATGGGGCGAACCCGGCATGGATGAGCTGGTGATGCTTCAGGATTTGATTCATTCGCTGGATCCTACACGCCCTGTGACCTGCGGTATGGACCAGATCAACAGCGTGCTCGACAACGGATTCGCCGCCACCCTCGACATTCCCGGCTTCAATTACAAACCACAGTACTACGACTCTATCTATTCCCGACTTCCCCAGAAACTCGTGCTCGGATCCGAGACAGCCTCCACAGTGTCATCCCGAGGCAAATATTATTTCCCGGTGACAATGCCCGGCGCCAACGGAAGGCATGAAGAAATGCATTCAGACAATCAATCCAACAGTTACGACAACGAGACCTGCTCTTGGAGCAATACTCCCGACATTGATTTTGCAATGGATGACGATAAGGATTGGGTGATTGGTCAGTTTGTCTGGACCGGCTTTGACTATCTCGGCGAGCCCTCACCCTACGACACAGACGCATGGCCCAGCCATAGCTCCCTGTTCGGCATCATCGACCTTGCATCCCTCCCCAAAGATCGTTTCTATCTCTACCGCTCCAAATGGAATAAGGAGGAACCAACTCTCCACATTCTGCCTCATTGGAACTGGGAAGGCCGCGAAGGAGAAGTGACGCCAGTGATGGTCTATACAAGCTATCCTCAGGCAGAACTCTTCATCAACGGGAAGAGCCAAGGCGTGCGTCAGAAAAACGACTCCACGTATCAAAATAGGTATAGATTGATGTGGATGGATACGAAATACGAACCCGGAGAAGTAAAAGTGGTAGCCTATGACGCCGACGGCAATCAGGTGGCTGAGCAGACCGTGCGCACGGCCGGCAAGCCCGACCACATTGTGCTGACCCCTAACCGCGATACTCTTGAGGCAAATGGCGATGACCTGCTCTACGTCACTGTGCAGGTGGCCGACAAGGACGGCAACATAGTGCCTACCGACGATCGTCTCGTCAAGTTTAAGGTAAAAGGAGACGGCAGCTTTGAGGCCACCGCAAACGGAGATCCCACTTGTCTGCTCCCCTTCCAAAATCCGGAGATGAAACTCTTCAGCGGAGCCGCTACGGCAATAGTAAGAAGTGGCGTCAAACCGGGCAAAGTCACCTTCACGGCCAGTGCCCCCGGGGTAAAATCCGCCATTCTTACCATTCCGGTAAAATAACCCCTCCCTCTGCCATCCCTGCTTCTGATGTCGCTCTGCTCGGTGGCGCGGCTACGATGCAATGACAATAACTTGCCAACCCATATAATATATATGATCACATTGCGAAATATATTGATTCTTGCCGCCATACTCTGTTCATCTTCTCTGTCGGCATACACTCCTTCGGCTCAGGTGCAGAAGAGCCAGCGCGAATTTGCAGCTGATCGTTTCGGTATATTCATCCATTGGGGCATTTACTCCATGTTCGGTCAGGGCGAATGGTACCTCAACTCTGGCCTCAACGAATCCGAATACTCCAAAGCTGCAGCCGCCTTCTTTCCCGCAGCCTTCGATGCCTACCAATGGGCCGAGGCGATTGCCGCCTCCGGTGCCCGTTACATTACGTTTACCTCACGCCACCACGACGGTTTCTCCATGTGGCACACAGCCACCAGCGATTACAACATTGTCGACGCCACTCCTTTCCGACGCGACGTAATCCGCGAGCTCGCTGATGCATGCTCCCGACATTCGCTCAAGCTCCACTTATATTATTCTCACCTTGACTGGCGGCGTCCTGACTATCCCCTCGGACGCACCGGTCTCAACACCGGTCGCCCCACCGACCGGCAAGACTGGCCATCATACCGCCGCTTCATGGACACCCAGCTCCGAGAGCTCCTCACTCAGTATGGTCCCATCCGTGCCATATGGTTCGACGGATACTGGGATCACGATTCCGATTCAATCCCTTTTGATTGGCAACTCGACTCCCAGTATGCCCTTGTCCACTCACTGCAGCCCGCATGCATGGTGGCCAACAATCACCATGTCGATGTTCTCCCTGGTGAAGACATTCAGATTTTCGAACGCGATGTTCCAGGAGAAAACAATGCCGGATACAGCACGCAGGCTCTCTCCATGCTCCCTCGCGAAACCTGTCAGACCATGAATGGAATGTGGGGGTACAAAGTCATGGACACCGACTATAAATCCACTCCCGAGCTTATCCGGCTGCTGGTACGCTGCGCCGGAATGGGAGCCAACCTGCTGCTCAACATCGGCCCACAGCCCGACGGCCGTCTTCCTGAACTGGCTCTCGACAGACTCCGAGGTATCGGTCAATGGCTCCAAACCCATGGAGAAACCATCTACGGTACCACCGCCGGCGATATTGCACCCCAACCATGGGGCGCCACTACCCGTCTCAACAACAAGCTGTTCGTACATATTCTCTGTCCTGATTCTCTTCCCTCTACCGACCTCCGGCTTCCTCTCAAGACAACTGTCCGTTCCGCCGCTGTTTATGACTCCGGAGCAAAGATCAAATTCCTCCGCCACACAGACGGCGGTGTGGTGCTGCCCCTTGACACTGCAGCAATCCGCGCAGCCGCCCCCGACTACATCATAACCCTCACCACCCGCTGATGCGCTCTTAGCTCATCCCCAAAAACTGCGACACCGTGTCGCAGTTTTGGCAGCCAGGAAAATCCCAAAACCTCATATCATATGTTGTAAAATCGGAAGTTATTTGGCTGCCGTCATTGCGTTGATAAGGTTTTGACATCTTCATTGACAGAAGCAACCTCTCTCCTGCTTGGCAACATTGTTTGAAATATATTCACTGATATTATCTCCGTATCTTACTCCGATTATTAAATGGACATGATCTCGATTTATTAAACCAATCCGATGGATGGCTTCCAGTCTTGTTGGGATCCTCCTTCAAATATTCCTCGAGGCGAGTGCGAAGGGTGTCGTCGAAAACAGACAGGTCCGCATACTTGAGATATTTGCACATGGTCTTGTGGACAAGGACATACCTGGAGTAGGACGCAATGTTGCTGCCGATGAGCTTGCTGTCCATCCTCACGCTCCTGCCCGACACGCCATAGGCCTTGACCTGATCACCGGTCACTTGCTCGAAACACTTCTGCAACAGGTCTTCACCCTTCTCGGCATTATGCTTGACAAGGGCGGCACGCAAGTTATAATATGTGGCTGCGCAGGGAATGTCTTCCTCAAATCCATCAAGTCCCAACGCCTTGCGTGCGAGAAGGTCTAACTCGCATTTTTCAAACAGCTGCTCGTCACTGCAGCCGTACTCTTCCTTGAGAAGCATCATAGCGACCAGTATGCACACCGAAGAGTTAGGGGCACCGTTGGAATCATTGAACAATACGGAGAACGTGTCTTCGTCAATACGCGAAGTCACTTCTTTGTAGAATATGTTCTGCCATGCCTTTGGGTCATCGAACTTTTTGAGAGCTCGCTTTCCCAGAAGGTTGCTTGGACTGTAAAACAGATCCATTTGCTTCTCTTTATTTGTTTTGCGAAACATGCGATTACCTTATTAAATCCTATACAAAGATAATAAAAATAATCGTATTTTTCTAATGTTTAGATGATTAATTAGAAAATAATTTTATCATACTCTATAGCCGGGCTTTTAGCTCCGACTTTTTAGAGTGGAATCATAATTGGAAGTCCAGTAATCTTTCTGCTCCGTAAGGCCGGAACCATTAAAAATACCACCTTCCAATGTGACGGGTACTGCCTTGCCGAAAGTCCAGCTGACAGCCGCCCCGACATCACGGACATTTCCCACCTGTTTGGCTATGAATGACCGATTGGCAAAATACTGGAGATGTGGAGAGCGGTGTGCATCAATTGAAAAAGGAACGCGCATCTGGCCGAATGTGAATTTCCATGCCTTGTTAGGTTGGTATCGGATATATGCGTCAAGCATTTTGATATTTCCTTCATCGGACAGGTCGATTTCCGCCTTATACCGTATTACAGGAATAATCATGCCTTCCAACGCTATCCGGGCATTACGGATTTCAAAACGTCCTTTGTCGATTTCAGGTTCATATTCATATTTTGCTCGGATTGTTCCGTGAATGTCAGGAATATATTGACTTTTTTCCTGCGCATTTACCGACAATGCAGTCATAATATATTCTGAGTTTTTCTACAAAAAGTACCTATAAATGGTTAATCTAAAATTTATCAATGCTTTACGCCTTGTCGTGTTTTGGGTACAAAAAATGGTTGTACCTAAATTATCTGAGTTTTTCTACAAAAAGTACCTATAAATGGTTAATCTAAAATTTATCA
>JAMPGE010000019.1 GCA_023664085.1 Muribaculum sp.
GTCCTTCCGCACGTCCTTCCGCACGTCCTTCCGCACGTCCTTCCGCACGTCCTTCGGCACGTCCTTCGGCACGTCCTTCGGTCACTGCATAATCGAGTTGGTTGTAATAATCTCTGAATGCCTTGAGATTTCTGTCGTATTCGAGGCGGTCTTCTTTTGAAAGACTTGCATAGGATGAGACATCTCCAAGTTCGTTAAAGATTGATCCGGGTCCGGTGAATGGCATAGTGTTCATATTTTCCATATGTATTAATGTGTAAATCCATTTGTCAAAAACAGAAGTGCACTCTTCTTTCTGCTTTTTGAAATTCGGAAGTTGAATATATATAAAACGTGCTTTGTCCGTGATTGGTAGATGCGTATCCAAATCGCAAATCATGGCATCTGTTTTTACTTTGCTGCCCAATATCGGGGAGTCGAATCTCAGAAAGGAAACGATTACAATAGGTTTGTAGTCATAATTCCACTGAGCACCGCTTTCTCCTTGTTCTACAATCGATTTTGACATATAATACAGTGTCCTGTCAATAAAGAAGGCCTGTGGCTTGTTCTGCATTTCCACGATGAACTGCTTTCCTTTGTCGGTGGTGCACAGCACGTCATACACCACTCCACGATCTTCTCTGCGGCTTTTGCCTTTTTCTTTATCGTTGTAGTTAATGTCCACAATGGGCTCATAATCTTTGTCGGTACAGAGGAGTTCGTTAAGAAAATTTATCAGAAATTTCTTTGAACTTTCCCTGCCGAAAATGTATTTGAAACCGAAGTCGGTAAAGGGATTGATAAATTTAGCCATGGCTGAAAGATTTGGTTAAAGGGTTCGCTTGAATGAGAAGAGCTCTGTGAGAATAGCACTAAAAGGGGATGCAACGGGAAGTTGCTCCTGCTTAAAATGCAAATGTAAAAAATAATGATAAAAAAAGCAAATCGGGAGTGGGCAGGTTTATTCAATGTTTGTGCAAAACAAAGGAGCCGGAAACCAAATAACCGTCGGCTTTTGGTTCCCGACCCGCAAATTCCTACTATTGTTGAAGAGATTAAGGTAAAAGCGATGCTAAAAGGAGTAGGACCGTGCATCGCAAATGGATATTGTTTTAGACAGATTGTGAGTGAACTAAATATTCATTTCAAATAATAAAAAAGTGATTCGTCATTGAGGTTACAGTGTGTATTTTTCACAGTCGTCAGACAAAATAGTTCGGTGGATATCTAATGTAAAATATCGCCTTTCTTTACATATCCTTTGAATATCGCCTTGGCTATCAGATCGGCCACGTTGGTGGCTCCGAGTTTCATAAAGAGTGATTTGCGGTGAGCCTCAACGGTATTGACGGTGACAAACAAAGCGGCGGCGATTTCGCGCGATGTCTTGCCCCGCGCTATCTGACGCAGAATCTCCAGTTCTCTTTCCGACGGGAAAAACGATGGATCCTCCATGCTGGCCATTACGTTTTTCACCCTCTGGCAGTAATACCTGTTGCCGCCGAGAATACAAAGAATGGCTTGGATCACCTCATCGCACCGGCCGGATTTGTAGATGATGCCGTCTACCTCGCGTGACAAAAGCTTGCGCAGAGTCCACACTTCTTCATGCACGGTGCTGACGATGATCCGGGCATCCGCATGCCGTGCGCGTATCATCTCCATAAGCACGAATCCGTCGATATCCGGTAGCTCAAGGTCTATGATATATATGCCAAACCTTTTGGCCTCATCCATTACCCTCACAAGGTCATTGGCGTTGGCGAATGCATCGATTTTCCCTATACCATGGCCGGAGAGAATGCTCTTTAAACCTTCCCGGATCAGCGCGTGATCGTCTACCACGGCAATCTGAAGTGTTGATAATGCGGAATTGTGGGTCATCGGCGGAATCTTTTAGTTGATTCTGCAAAGGTAATGTTTTGATTCTTAATTGTCAATTACGGAAATCCGTAATTTTAAATGCTTTGTCCAGCCGATGTGCCGATCACGCGATTTTTGCGGAGGGAAGGGCTCTAATGGGCGTCGAGCCAATTGGTGGCTACGCCCGCCGTGGCTGTGAGGCGTACCTTTCCAGCGTAAGCCTCCTCCATGAGACGCTCCACGAGTTCCTGCATGGCCGGAAGCTCTTCGGGCACAACATCAAAATTCAATTCATCATGTACCTGCATTATCATCTTCGACTGCATCCCTTTTTCTGTCATCTCCTTGTCGATGGCCACCATTGCTCGCTTGATGATGTCGGCGGCCGAACCCTGCACGGGTGCGTTTACGGCGTTGCGTTCGGCATAGCCTCTCACCGTGGGATTGGCCGAGAGTATGTCCGGAAGATACCGTCTGCGTCCGGAACGGGTGAGGGCATAGCCGTGTTCGCGGGCCTGCTCCACGGAGTCCGACATATATTTGCGTATCGTAGGAAACGTGTTGAAGTAATTGTCGATAAGATCCTTGGCTTCTGAGCGGGGTATGTTCAGACGCTGGGAAAGGCCGAAGGGCGTGATGCCGTAGAGAATGCCGAAGTTGGCGGTCTTGGCATGTCTGCGCTCATCGGCGCTGACGTCTGCCACGTCCTTATGATAGATTTTGGCCGCGGTGATGGCATGGATGTCCGCTCCCGTTGCAAATGCGTCGAGCATTGTCCGGTCTCCGGCAAAATCGGCTACGAGGCGCAGCTCGATCTGGGAATAGTCGGCCGAGAGGAAGAGATTCCCTTCCGATGGAATGAACGCTCTGCGGATTTCCCTTCCCATCTCTTCCCTCACCGGGATATTCTGCAGATTGGGATTGGAGGAGGAGATGCGTCCGGTGGCCGTGACTGTCTGATTGTAGTTGGTATGGACTCTGCCCGTGGAGTGGTTAAGCTGACCCGGAAGGGCCAGAAGGTATGTGCTCAGGAGCTTCCTGAGTTTGCGATAGTCGAGGATTTTCTGCACTACAGGACTTTTGTGCAGCAATTTCTCAAGCACTGCCTCGGATGTGGAATATTGCCCCGTTTTGGTCTTTTTGGCCTTTGGGTCAAGAGCCATTTTCTCAAACAGTACTTCTCCCACTTTGGCCGGGCTGCTTACGTTGAAGTCGGTTCCGGCCAGATCATGTATCTCTTTTTCGATTTGTGTGAGCCTGCCTTCCATTTCATCGGCGGCCTGCCGCAAAGCCTGCATGTCTATCCTTACTCCCGTGATCTCCATCTTCGCCAGAACGCGGGCAAGGGGAAACTCTACATCCACCAGCAGAGGCCAGGCATCGATGGCCTTTACTTCCTTTTCAAGCGGATCGCGGAGCATCAGGCATACCAGGGCCTCTTCGCACAGGCGGCATCGGCTTTCTTCCGATATTTCGATCGGAGCGGGCAGTATGCCGGGAGCCGGGGCGTTTTTGCGGCCGGCTTTTGCAGACTCCGGCACGGGCTGCATTTGATGATTGAGATATGATGAGGCAATCAGATCTATGCCATGGCGCATGTCGGCCTGGAGCAGATAGTGCGCAAGAGTCACGTCGAAATAGTTGGAAAGGGAAGGAACGGAGGGGATCCGACCGGGGGCCGCCGTGGCGCGGGCCGCGCAGATCATCGTGGCCTTGGCGTCGGCGGTGACCTTCTCCAGATCATGTCGTGCGAAGATATCGAGCACCGCGGCCTGTGCGTCGGCATAGTCAGCGGCAACCACCCAGCATTTTCCTCCCTCTACGGCAATTGCGGTGGCTTCCCACCGCAGGCTCATGTCATCATCGCCGGGTGCAAGGATGGCGATGCCGATTCTTTTTGCATCAAGCGTATGGCGTTTCATCTCCTCAAGTGTTGCATCGTCGGCGACCGCCTTGAAGTCGTGGGGCAGGCTTTCGAGGGAAGTGGCTTGCGACGGTTTCCGCGCGGCATCGTTCCGCGTGTCGGCATTGTCGTCCGGCGTGAAGTCAAACAGGCTGGCGGGAGCCGCTTTGGCCGCGGTCTGCATTCCCATACGTTTGCGCACCCGCTCCGCGAGGGTGCGGAATTCCATTTCCTTAAAAATGGCAAACAGTTTGTCCGTATCCGGTCGGCGACACACAAGATCGTCGGGTCTGATGTCAAGTGGCACGTCGGTGCGGATCGTGGCCAGATATTTGGAGAAGAGGATCTGCTCGGCGTTTTCCTCCACTTTCTTTTTCAAGGCTCCCTTCAATTGGTCGGTGTGGGCGATAAGGTTATCGACACTGCCGAAATCACCTATCAGCTTCACGGCGGTCTTCTCCCCCACTCCCGGGCAGCCGGGAATATTGTCGATCTTGTCGCCCATCAGAGCAAGCAGATCTATCACCTGCCGGGTGGACTGCAGCCCGTATCTCCGGATCACCTCCTGCTCACCGCGCAGTTCAAAGTCCTGTCCGCGATAGGCCGGCTTGTATTGGAGCACGTTGGAAGAGACCAACTGGCCGAAATCTTTGTCTGGCGTCATCATGTATACTGTGAAGCCTTCGGCCTCGGCGCGGCGCGCCATAGTGCCGATCACGTCGTCGGCCTCAAATCCCTCTTTGAGGATGATCGGGATATTGTAGGCCCGTATTATTTCCTTTATGACGGGTATGGATTTCTTGATGTCTTCGGGAGTGGAAGAGCGTTCTCCCTTGTAGTCGGCATACGCTTCGGAGCGAAATGTGGGCCCGGCGGGATCGAAACATACGGCAATGTGGGATGGATGCTCCTTGCGAAGCACCTCTTCCAGCGTATTTACAAAACCGAAGATCGCGGATGTGTTGAAGCCGTCGCGAGTGAGCCGCGGCATCTTTATAAGAGCGTAATATGCCCTGAAAATCAGAGCATAGGCATCAAGGAGAAACAATCTTTTCTCGTCCATTTCAATCAATAGTTACAGTTGCGGCCGGGGCGGATCCCGCGGTGGCCGCGCGATTAATATGGCAAAAATAACAAATTAGTGTCTTATATTATAAATTTTTGCTAATTTTGTGACAAAATTGGACAGGCGTTCAATAGCCCGTCCCCCAAAAAATAAACAATCAAAGCCCTTACCGCAAAAATTTAGCCCTTCTTCATCAGATGAACCAGCTCGATAAAATCAGGCAATTGTTGGCCCGGGATCTCGATAGGATGAACTCCATCATCAAAGACTCTCTGGCTACGCCCAATCATTTGATGAACGAGATCGTGACGGGCTATCTGAAGACAAAAGGAAAGCAGATCCGGCCTGTGCTCGTACTTCTTTCCGCAAAATTTTTCGATGAAGTCAACGATGACGTGCTTTATGCCGGCGCTGCCCTTGAGATGCTTCATAATGCTTCGTTGATCCACGATGACGTGGTGGACGACACGATGCTTCGCCGCGACAATCCTACGGTGAACGCCGTCTGGGGCAATCATCTGGCAGTGCTTGTGGGCGACTTCTTCGTATCAAACGCTTTGGCCGCCGGCATTCGTACCGGACATCTTTCCATCATTTCCGCCCTCTCGGCCCTCGGTCAGGAGCTCTCGCTCGGAGAAGTGGACCAGATATGCAATGCCCGCGAACATCATTTCGACGAGCAGAGTTATTTCTCGGCCATTCAGAAGAAAACGGCTTCTCTTTTTATGAATTGCGTGAGGATGGGCGCCGAGGCCGTGCGCACTCCCGAAGAAGACATTCGTCCGATGGTGGAATATGCCCGCCTGCTCGGCCTCGCCTTCCAGATTAAGGATGACGTGTTCGACTATTTCGACGATGCCGCCATCGGCAAACCCACCGGCAATGATCTGCGGGAGGGAAAGATGACGCTGCCGCTGCTGCATGCCCTCTCGGTGGCCCCCCGGAAGGAAGCCGATCAAATGAAGGATCTGATCCGGCGCGGCAATCTCACGGATGAGGAGATAGCGGTGCTCATTTCCTTTGCAAAAAATCACGACGGCATTGAGTATGCCTTCCACACTATGCGCGGCCTTCAGGCCAAAGCCGACGCCATTATCGCTCCCTATCCCGATTCGCAGTGGAAGGAAGCCTTTCGGGGCCTGTTAGATTTCATCATCAACCGCAACAGATAATGCTACTCCCTTTCATGCGCGATGACGTAGTGGAGGCCGGATGCGATGAAGCCGGCCGCGGCTGCCTGTGCGGCCCGGTAAGCTGCGCCGCGGTGATTCTCCCTCCCGACTTTGACTGCCCGGAGCTCAATGATTCCAAACAGCTGAGCGCCAAGGTGCGCGAGCGTCTGCGTCCAGTCATTGAGGAAAAGGCCCTGGCATGGGCCGTGGTGATGGTCAGTGCCGAGGAAATTGACGAAATCAACATCCTCAACGCTTCGATTCTGGGAATGCACCGCGCTCTGGATCGTCTGAGCATTCGCCCCGGACATATTATTGTTGACGGCAATCGATTTAAACCCTATTTCGGCCCCGACAGGTTTTTCAACGGCGGCCCGGCCGACGCAGTGCCCTCCACCACCGTGGTTAAGGGCGATGCCAAATACATGAGCATAGCTGCGGCCTCGGTGCTTGCAAAGACTCATCGCGACCGGCTGATGCGGGAGTATGCCGGGCAATATCCCGGCTATGGCTGGGAGAAAAACGCCGGATATCCCACTCCCGCGCATAAAGAGGCTCTGAGGCGGTTGGGGCTGCCGCCGATTATACGGCGTTCCTTCAAATTCTGAAGGCGAATCGGGGAATGCGGGCTTCCGGCTCGCATTTCGGCAAATAGGGCTTTACGCCTTTTGCGGGCCGGAGGCCCGCCATCCTTGAGGTTTCCGCGGGCCGGAGGCCCCCACCCTTGAAAATAAATAAGAAGTCCTGCGGTTTTGGCCGCAGGACTTCCTTATTTGGGAATGTGGTTGGGATTATTTCACGATGATTTTGCGTCCGTTGAAGATATACAGACCGGCGGGGAGTGTCTTCAGGTCGGATGCCTTGGCGGAGCGGAGCACGAGAGTGCCGTCTACGGCGTAAACGTTGCCCGCGGGAGCCTCAACACCGATTTCCTCTACTCCGGACTGGATGTCGACGTTGAACTTATAGCGGAGTTCGGGGCTGATGCGGCCGCTCTGATAGTTGGTTTCTGTATATTCCTGATTGCTGAATGATCCGGCGGGGAATACAACTTCATATGTACCTTTGTCGGTATAAGCCCTGGAGAATGTCACAGTGCCGAGATATTCATTGTCAAAATCGTATGCCACGGGGCTTTCCTCAAGCTTCACACCGTCTTTGTAGAGTGCGGCGTTGCGGGGATCTACAGCCGCGCCATCGGCATACATGGGCACGTCCACACCCTGATCAAATATGAGTTGAACGGTCTGCAGAGAGGAGATGGCGGAATCGGGGGTAGGAGTGACGGTGGTGGGGATGAAGTCTTCGGTGATGACGGTGCTTCCCTTCACGATGAATTCAGCGTCGAAGGCGAGACTCAGCGAATAGCCGGTGTCGCCGGAGCCGTCAATGAGACGGAAGTAGCTGGCTGGAACCATCAGAATATAGTTGCCGCTTTCGGTGATGGGTTCGGGAAGAGTGAATGTAACCTGGCTGCCGTTGATTACGGGTTCGCTGATTACAGGTACGACTTCACCGCCCTGACGGTTGAGCAGGCGAGCTATGCCGGATGTGCCGGATCTTTCTATTCTTACACCTGTGCTGTTGGTCAGTGTGATCGTGTAGAGTTCATCGAGAGGCTCGCTGTTGTTGGGAGATACGAGTACCAGACGCGGGGTGGTGTTGTCACACAGTGTGTTGTAGGTGGTCACGGAGTTTGCGCCGGCGGCCTTGCTGTCGTTGCCCCTGATGCGGCGGCCTTCCATATCGTTGGCGCCGAAGCTCCATGTAAGGTATGAGTTGCTGCCAATGGCGGCTCCGATCTCCGAGGGGCTGAGCGTAAGGAACCATACGTCCCCTTTATCGTTGGATTCCATGGTGCCTGCGTCAGCTGATACGCCGAAGCCCTTGGATACCTTGAAGTCGCTCACTGTGACGGGAGCGGAGAAGTTGACGGTAAACACGCCGAGATTGGTGTTCTCAATCACGTAAGTGTCCGGATCGGGGCTGATGGTGAAAGTGACGGGAGAGAAGTCGTATTCCTTAGTGCCGCCGGTGTAGGGCACGGTGATTTCGCCTACCAGAGTCTTTTCATACTCGTAGGGAGCGGGGAGTTTGTTGTCGCGCCCTGCGGCCACATCGGCGGGAGTAAGACCCCGTGCATAAAACTTCACGCGGAGCTCATAGCGATGGCCTTCGAAGAGGGGCTCGGATCCGCCGGCGAAGAATGTGATGCCGTTGGTCCACTGGTCCACGTAGGGGGTGGCGAGCATTGTGCCGTTGAGTACATAGCGGTTGCGGTTGTTCAGACGCAGGAGATTGGGCTGTCCTTCCAAACCTTCCTCTTCGGATTCCATATCCCACAGTTCCCATGTGAGGAAGTTGATTTCCGAATTGTTGGAAGTCTGGAAAGTGAAGGTCTGGTCCTGGCCGAAGTTTACGATCTTGGAATCGGCGGCCGGACTTACGGAGTTGATGGTGACGGGCTCGTAGGACTCGGTGGCAAGGTTCGGGTCTTCGAGAGTATAGTTGAGGATGATTTCAGGGTTTTTCTGACCGCTTACGGTAATGGTTCCGGCGGGAATCACTATCTGATATTCACCGTTTTGAGTAGGGGTAGGGAATTCGATGCGCACTACGTTGGACATGCCCATGTTGGCTGCCCACACCCAGTAGTCGAATACGGTGCTGTATTCGTCGTCACCGGTATCGAGGTTTGTCATGGTGGCTTCAGCTCCGCTGGCCACTGAGGGAAGGTTGGAGAATTTCAACTGGATGCGCTCCATGGAGTAGTTTTCTCTTACAGTCCCTTGCGCGGGGGTAATCGTATAGCTTGGGAATGCCGCCGAGGCGAGCATTGGCACTGCCGCCATGGCAAGTGCTCCGAGTAAAGCTTTACAGTTCATAAAGTTGGTTGTTTGTTAATAATTGAGTTGTATAAATTGTATAAGATGTGCAACGTAAAAATGCGCCCCTTGGCACATGTAACAATACGATGAAAACGGAGCCTTTGCGCCACATGTGGAAAAATATAGGGATTTGGCACAAATCCACTGATTATGCTTCCTTCCGTAGACTATTCCAACGTTTCAGTGGCAAATTTAATAAAATTTCTAAATAAAACAACAATCATGGGCAAAAAAATCACATTTTGCCCATGATTGAGAAAAAAACTTTACGGATTACCGTATTTTTTATGGTACGGGGAGCTTGTCCCTCCTATTTCAGTCCGGCCTGGACGTTGCGGATGACGGCACGGCTGCTCAGTGTGGCTCCCGACACGGCATCCACTTTCTTCGCCCGGGCCTTCTCCACGGTCAGACCGTTCCACTTGCGAAGAAGTCCGCTCCGCTTCACTTTGTTGAAATACGCCGGTGTCTCCTTGTTGGGGAGGGCTACGATAGAGTCTATCCTATTGTTGGTGATATATATTTTCAAGGGGGTGGGCCCGCCGTATCCACGGATCGAGGCTCCCGCCTTGGTGGTGTTGACCACTCTCTGCGCGCTCTTCCTGGACTTGTTCTTCTGGCAAGAGGCTTCAAGCGGCATACCGATCGTAACCGCTCCCGCCATCAGCACGCTTAGTGAGCACCCAAGCAATATCCTGTTCCAAAATTTTGCCATAAATTTTCTGTTTTTTCGACTTCAAAGTTAAAAAAAATCCGTCAATTTCCAATGAAGCCGTCAAAACATATCTACATAAGTAGTTGATAAAAATTAACCGATATAATTAAGTAGTTGATAAAAATTAACCGATATAAATAGTAAAAAAACTTGAACTATAAAACTTTTTCTTTTTGGCCATTTTGACTCTGTCCCTCAGTCTAATATAATATATTAGGCTTCGCTCCAAAGCCAAACTGTCTCAAAAATAATTAAGTTTTATATGTAATGTCACTAAATTAAGAACTGTCGGGGCTCGCCTCGGAGAGGCGAGATTCGTGGTTAACCCCAGGCTTTAGCCTGGGGATCGCCAAGATAAGTAAAATGAGCCTCGAAGAGGCGATGTCGTGAGAACTCTTATTTTAGCGACATTAGTTTTATATGTTCATTAATTTTTATCAACTACTTAACAAAATAAGTTTAGACAACTTCAATGGGGTGTTATTCGCGGCCGCCGGACAGCACCGACAGTGTGCGCGGCGACAATTTCCGCAGAAGCACGTAGGCTGTCACTCCCGATAGCGTTAGCACCGTAAAACTCATCAGGTATGTGCACTCGGCCTGAAAGAAGTTGTCTGCCCCGAAAATATGAAGGCATATTTCCCTTGCTTTTGTGCAGAAACATTGATGCACGGCGTAAATCATAAAGGTGGAGCCCGTAAGTACGGCCATCACCTTGTTTGCTTCGTAGCGATACAGCGCTTTGCCGACACTGCAGCACATTGTAAAAACAATGCATACCCCGAATATTCTGATTGTCTTTCGTAAGACCGGTATTTCAATGAAATGTATTGCAAACCCGGCGACCAGTCCAAGTATCAAAAAGATCAACACGAATCGCCATCCCACTTTCGGCAGCGGACAGCGACGCAGGGCAAGCCACGCTCCGAGCACAAACCATTGAAACTCGTAAGTGTCTGTCGGCAGCAGAGCATACCAGGCGAAGAAGATTGCCGTGAGAATATGGCTTCTCCCTATTAGCCATGCCAATGGAGCCAACAAAATGTAGACCATCAGATTGCGGATGTACCAGAAGGCGAAGGCATAGGGATATCCGGTGGTGCCGAGGTCCCAGAATCCGGTTGCCATGCGGGCCAGGCCTTCCCTGCCGCCGGCGAATACTCCGTAATCCGGCATTCCCAGCCATTTGTATTTCACGTAGAGGAGGGCCAGACAAATCACGTTCCATATCATATACGGCACCAGCAGTGTCCTCACCCTTTTGCGCAATTTGTCGGTATAGATTCTCCATCCCGTCTGCCATAGCAGGCGGGATTTTACAGGCATATCAAGCAGGCTGACGGTGTTTCTGAAATAGAGATAGGCCGACAAAACGAAAAATACCGCCGAGGCAAACTGCTCCGTCATAAACGAAGGAAGATTCACCGCATACCAATATAAGGGTTGATGGTCTTCTCCACCGGGGGTAATCTCCGGCAATTCCGTATGTACCGACACCACGAGAAGAATCATAACCAGCTTAATCTCAGGAATAAACCTGATAGCGGTATGATTGTCAGAATGCATATGCATCTTGCAGGCGGTTTATAAAATTGGACCATGAAAATTTTGCTTCAAAGGCAGCGCGGGCCGCGAGGCCCATATCGCGGCGCATAACCGGATCTGCGGCGAGTTGCCGGATGGCGTCTGCCAGAGAGGCCGCGTCCGTAGGGCGAACCACCAAAGTGTCGGAAAGGGGGGTAAGGAATTCCGCCTGTCCGCCGGTGAGGGTGGAAATCTGCGGTCTGCCGCAGGCCATGAATTCAAGATTGTTGAAGCCGAAGGCTTCCGGATCAATGGAGGGAAACACTCCGAAATGCGACTCGGATATCAACTGGAGGGGATTGTCAATCTTTCGCGTCCAGTCTATTTTATCCATCACGCCCCTGCTCTGCGCCCTGCGCCGCAAGGCGTCCATATAGTCGGGGTCGCCGTTTCCGGCGATGCGGAGTCTCACTTTCACGTTTTTGAGCAGCGACATGGCGTCAATGAGCACTTCGAGGCCTTTGCCGGCTTTCACCACTCCAAGATACATTGCCACGATCGGCCCGCGCTCGGGCTCGGGCGCCACTTCGTGATCCTCGGGCAACAGCACGGAATTGTAGCATACCATGGTGTCTTCCGTGCGGAAAGGATAGCGGCCGTCGGGCCATGCCGCCAGAAACCTACGCCGCGAGAACTCGGATACAAACAGCAGCCGATCCACGCGGGAATATATGTAGCGGCGTATGCGGGAGTCCTTGCCGCGTAGCCCTTTATGGCGGGTAAATACAATGCGGATGTCGGGGCGCCGGGCAAGGCGGCGGGCAAGGATGGCGGTGAGGGCATCATGGTGGGTGTGCACATGGATGATCCCTTTGCCGCGGGCCACGGATCTCAGCATAGAGCGGATGATCAGGGCCGAGAAGATATCGGGATATCGCCGCAGCGGGGCATGCCTCACGGATATGCCGGCCTGTGCGAAGCGGGAATCAATCTCTTTGATGTCGCGCGTGAGCACGCGCACCTTCCATTTCCGGGAGCGGAAATGGCGGCATATGTCCAGAATATAGCTTTCCGGGCCTCCCCAGATTTCACCCCCCGCGATATGAATGAGCGTGGGGGCTATGCGTGCGGGGACGGTGCGCGGGCCGGCTGCCGGCTGTTCATCAGTTGATGCCACCGGCCAGCATTACCTTGATGTCTACACTCGGCAGGTTGAGATACGAGCCTATCAACTTGTCTACGAGCTTGCCGTGATAGGTCACCACTCCGTTCTGCACACCTTCCGTGGTGGATAACATAGCCTGGAAGCCATCCTTTATGGCCATCTCGTTGAAGAAATTCACGAGCACGTTGGAGAGGGCCATGGCCACGGTGCGGGGCACACTCACCGAGGGCTGAAGTTCGTTGAAATCGAGCACGTAGCAGTTGTCTTTCATCACCATAGAGAGCTTTTTGGGCAATTCAAAGGGGCGCGTGGTGGTGCCCAAAATAATTACGTCGGCGCTCTTCACCTTGTTGTAGAGCACTTTGGGATGTATGGCCAGAGTGGTGAGCTGGCGTCCGCAGCAGGCGGATGCGGTCTGCAGGGCGGAGATGTCATTGTTGAGCAGCGTCACGGACGCTCCGGAATCGATGGCTGCGTTGGCCGCGGCAAACACTTCGTTGCCGTCGCCTATAATGAGCACTTCGCAGGGATTGATGCCGGCCACTCCTGCCAGAAGCACCCCTTTGCCGCCTCCGAGGAAGGAGAGATGATCCTGGGCATACATGATTGCGGCCCGTCCGTTGATTTCATCTATTATGTTGGCGAATACGGGCTCGTCGTTGTGGCTGTACATATTGTCGAGGCATGCCAGCGTCACTTTCTTGTCGAGTAAGGCCTTGATGGTGCCGTGGGCGAAAAGAGTCTTGTCCATCATGCATAGCAGGGTGGCGCCGTCGCGCATCTTGAAAATGTCTTTTTCCATCAGGGGCGCATAGCTGAGCACCGTGGATGCCTGCAGGGCCGTGTCGTGGTCCACTATCTCGGCTCCGTATTCTGCATACGTATCGTCGGAAAAAGAGATGTCGATGCCGGCTCCCTCCTCCACCATCACCCTGATACCTCCGGAGGTGAGCATTCCCACAGCCTCCGGTGTAAGCAGCAGTCGTGTCTCTTCCGTGTCGGGATAGTTCGCAATCAGACTGATCGTGATTCTACTTCCTTCAGTAGTGGTCTCTGACGGCTTGAGTTGCGGGTCAAGCTCTATTGTCTTGTTATTTTCTTCCATAGCTATCAAGGTTATGTTTTTGACGGAGTCCAAGACCGGGTCTTGGATTGAAGTCGCTCGAACTTCCTTGCAAAAATATAAATTTTGGTTCATTCTGTCAAATTTTTGCTAATTTTGTAGTCGGTAAATGAAGACAGTCCGATATCTCACATCATCATCCGGCGCCTTGCGCAAAGCTTTGAATGACCCTTCCGCGGTTTACCGCGGTGGCTCTCTGCTCGTGTTTCTCTGCGCCCTCGTCACCTATTGGCTCACGGTGGACTCTTCGGTATCCTTCTGGGATTGTCCGGAATACGTGGTCACCGCCTACCGCCTCGAGATAGGTCATTCTCCCGGCAACCCCACGTGGTCGCTGGCCCACAACGTCGTGGCTCATCTCGCGGCCTCCGTTGCAGGCGTGGAGAATGTGGCGCTGGGCATAAATCTTGCCGCGGGCCTGTTTACCGCTCTGGCCATGATGCTCCTGTATCAGACGTGCTTCTTCGCTATTCGCTACGTGCTCCGCGGTCGCCCCGAGTCAAGCCCCCTCTTTGCATCCATTGCTTCGCTCGGAGGAGCCCTCTCCCTTACGTGGGCCGATTCTCCCTGGTTTTCAGCCGTCGAGGCCGAGGTGTATGCGATGTCGCTCTTTTTCACAGCCCTCACCATCAAGGTGATGATAATGTTTTGCCGCTCGGCCGACACGTCGCGCCGCTCTCGCCTTCTCATTCTGGAAGCGTTTCTTATCGGCCTTTCAATCGGCGTGCACGAGTTGAATCTTCTGGCCATCCCGGCCTTGATTCTGATTTGGATTTTCGACAGATACCGGCATCGGTGCGCTCTGAAGGCCTGGGCTGCGCTTCTGCTCTCCGTGGCTATAGTCGCTTCTTTGCTGCTGGGAATGTATCCGGGAATCACCATGCTCGCCGGCCTTTTCGAACTGTGTGCCGTAAATTCTCTTGACCTGCCTTTCAATGCCGGCGTTCTCTCTTATCTTGCCCTGCTGCTCCTGCTCGTGGTGGCGGCCCCCCTGAGCCTGACCTACGGCCGGCCTGCGGGCGGATGGAAGCGTATCCCGCTCTTTGCGGTGCGCTCCCTTTGCTGCGCAGGGCTGCTCTTTACGGGTGGATTTTTCCTCCTCGGCAGCCATATCGCCGCAGCCGCCTGTCTGGCCGCGGCCGCCGGAGTCATTCTCGCAGTGGGGAAAGAGCGAGGCTTGGCTTCTCCGGCGCTGATAATGTGGATGGCCTCGGCATGCATCGTGGGGTTCTCTTCATATCTGTTGATCCCGGTGAGGGGCGCCGCCAATCCTCCGGTCAACGAGAACGCTCCCACCAACGTGTTCTCACTTTATTCCTATCTTAAACGCGACCAATACGGTTCGCGTCCGCTCCTTTACGGATCCACCCCTTATGCCAAACCTCTCTATCACGAAAAGACCGATTCAACCGGAAAGACGTACTACGCCGACTATGTGCGAATACCCAAGAGGCCGGTGTATCTCCCGGCCCGCCCCTCGGCCCGTCTTCACGAAGGATTCGGCCTTATCGATTCCCTGCAAAAGAAGAAAAACGATATCAGAATCGCCGAAGCCGCCAAGGGCATTGACCGCTATGTAATGGCCTCCGTAAGCCACGACCTCCGGTATCCTCCGGAACTCGACATGTGGTTTCCCCGCCTTACAAGCCACGATAAGTTCGACATCTCAAACTATGAAGTGTGGGCAGGTATGACCAAAGACAACATGACGGAAGTGGAGGTGAGCTATGCCGTGGATTCCGCGGGAAATCCGGTGGGAAAACGTGGCGACGACGGATCCCGAAGCAAGGAGAAATCCTATCGCCCCACTTATCTGCAGAATCTCCGTGAACTTTTCGGCTATCAGATTGGATATATGTATTTCCGGTATCTGCTCTGGAACTTTTCGGGGCGCCAAAACGACTATCCCTCCGCCGGAGAACTGGACCACGGCAATTTTATCACCGGCATCCGGCCCGTAGACAATCTCATGCTGACTTCGCAGGAGCAGATGCCGCCGGAATTGTCTTCCTCCAATCCCGGAAGGAACCCATACTTCATGCTGCCGTTCGTGCTCGGCATAGCAGGCGGAGTGGCGGCCATGGCCCGCGGCAGAAGGGGAAAACGGTTCGACGCCGTGGTGTTCACTCTGTTTCTGATGACCGGGGTGGCAATCGTGGTCTATCTTAATCAGGATCCCGGCGAGCCCCGCGAACGCGACTACAGCTTCATGGGCTCGTTTTACGCTTTTGCCATATGGATCGCCATGGGTTGCTCCTGGCTTCTCTCGCTCGCACTGCGGATCAGACGCAGCCGTTGTCTGCGACGCCTCTGCGCCGCGCTCGCCATCGCCCTTACCCTCGGATCGCCCCTCTGGATGCTGGCCGTGAACTATGCCGACCACGACCGCTCCGGACGCCATGCCGCCACGGACTTCACCTTCAACCTCCTGGAATCGCTCGAGCCAAACGCCATTGTTTTTGTAGACGGCGACAACTTCACTTTCCCGCTCTGGTATGCCCAGGAGGTGCTCGGACTTCGCAGAGACGTCACCGTGGTCAGCGTGACGTATCTCACCACCGGATGGTACGTGGCGCAACTTCAGCGCCCCGGAGAGCAGGCCCGACCCGTGGCCATGACCGCCCGCGAACAGGACGTGGCCTACAATGCTTTCTCTTTTGCTCGTCTGGGCCGCTCCTCCCTCGACTCGGTCAGCGCCGATGCCGTGGCCGAACTGCGCAGACTCTTCAATACCCCGCAGGGTGAAGTGCCCCGCTTCAACGCCGGATTGCTGAGGATCCAGGCGGGGTCGGACTCGGTGGTGATCGATCTTCACAAAGTGTCCGGCGGTAGCTCCAACCTCAACCAGCGCTGGCTGGCGATGCTTGATATAGTGGCCACCAACGCCGCAAGCCCCGAGCCCCGCCCTGTCTACTGGCACAGCGCCCTCGTCCCTTCGCAGCATGCCGGATTCCATCCATATACTTCGCAGGCATTGTATGCGCGCAAACTCACACTCGCCAAATCTCCCCAAGACTCCACGGCATATCTGCTCGACGAAGCCATGCGCTTCCTGCCGAAGCTTAAGGCCGGGGGCGCCGATACCGAGGGCGTATATTTCGATCCTTACGTGGGAGAGCACGTATCGCGCCAGCGAATAGCACTGCTTCAGCTCGCCGAGGCGCTTCTTAGGGCCGGCAAACCCCGTGAGGCCTTGAAAGTGACCCTCACATGTCTCGAAAAATTTCCGGCCGCCGTATGGCCCTATCAAGGGAAAGTCATTAGG
The DNA here is from genome assembly GCA_023664085.1 of Muribaculum sp. GTDB lineage: Bacteria > Bacteroidota > Bacteroidia > Bacteroidales > Muribaculaceae > Lepagella. Next base: position 16,667 of record JAMPGE010000019.1, read on the forward strand.
AACGGAGTGGTATGGCAGGAGGGCCTGAAACTCGCCGAACTCATGAAGCAGGCGGCCATGCTTACCTCCGACACCGCGGCCCGGCAAAAAGCCGAACGGCTTCATAAGAGCGAGACCGCCCGTATCCGGAAATTCCAATCATGGCGGGAGTCGCTGCCCGAATGGCGGCGTGCCACCCTCTCCAAAGACACCCGCCGCATAAAGCTCCCCGTAGAAAAACCCAAGGAAAGCGGCCCCCAAGGAAAGTGAGCCCAACCCAAGGAAAGCGAGCCTCCCGGCTCGCGGCCCCAACCAAGGAAAGCGGCCCCCCAAGGAAAGCGAGCCTCCCGGCTCGCGGTAACAACTCAAGGAAAGCGGCCCCAAGGAAAGCGAGCCTCCCGGCTCGCGGCAACAACATACAGTAATTAATTTAATAATATGACGCGAGCCGGGAGGCTCGCTATCCTTGGCGAGCCGACAATCCGTAATCCGGTTGTAAATCCAAAAAAATATACGTAATTTTGGCTTGCATATGAATTATACTCTCAAAGATAATTCCGCGAAGCTAAAACTTGTGGATACCCTGAAGGAGTTTAAAGCCCGCAGTCCCTGAAAATGAAATCTAAATTTTTCAATCCGCATGGCGAGACTTACTCCACGTCTCACAATTTGCCTCATTGGAATCAGACCGGAAAGTTGCAGTTCGTTACATTTCATTTGGCAGACTCTATGCCTCAAGATGTGCTTATATCTATGGCTAAGAAGAAAGAAGAATGGATACGTAAACATCCGGAACCTCTGTCGGATGCCGATAAAAATGAATATCACAAGAAATTTTCACAATTTGTGGATCGCTGGCTGGATGCCAACTACGGAAGCTGCATTTTGAAAAAGCCGGAAATTGCCGATATTGTTGAGAATACCCTTCAATATTTTAACGGCAAGCGATATTTGATACATTCGTATGTTATTATGTCCAATCACATACACGTGCTGTTGGAATTATCCGAAGGGTATACAGTGCAGACTGTGATGCATAGTTGGAAAAGTTTTTCAGCCAGAGCCATTAACAAGCTCATGGGAAGTGAGGGACAAATATGGACCCACGATTCCTTTGACCGGATTATCAGGGATGAGTTTCATTATGAAAACGTAAGAAGATATATCAAAAAAAATCAACAAAGAGGAGGAGTGCGATGGATGATCTAACCAAGGAAAGCGAACCTCCCGGCTCGCGGAAACAAACCCAAGGAAAGCGAGCCTCCAGGCTCGCGGAAACAAACTCAAGGAAAGCGAGCCTCCCGGCTCGCGGCAACAACATACAGTAATTAATTTAATAATATAACGCGAGCCGGGAGGCTCGCTATCCTTGAAAAGCCCGCTATCCCCGCGCCTCAAGCCAACAAAAAAATTAAAGTACCCTCAGGAATCGGTATCTCAAGTAAGAGGGTGTATCATAAATCAGATTATGATACACCCTCTTAACCACGAATCCCGCCTCTCCGAGGCGATCCCCGACAGTTCTTAATTTAGTGACATTACGGTTAATTTTTATCAACTACTTATCTTTTTAATGAAATTTGAAAGAGACGTGGACGGATGCCGTAAAATGTGTCAAAATATTTTGCATGTGCGGGATTATTTGTATATTTGTAATCAAATATTGCTTTAATCTATTATAAATTACGCTTATGACAAAGTTTTCGCTACGAACTGCCCTTGCCGGTGCTTTAGCAATGGCATTCTGCCAGTGTTGGGCACTGGTAAACCCCGTTTCCATTACCCCTACCCCTGAACGCAACATCCCCGGACCTATTTCCGAAGTGGTGGTGACCTATCCCGAAGGATGGACCTGCGAATTCTCCAGCCGTGCCCTCAATTATTACGATCCCGCGGAAAACGTCGACAAGACCGGTATTATCTATTTCTGCGGCGACGAGATAAGTCTGGCACGCGACCTGTATACCGCCACCATCGACAAAAACGTGGTCACTTTTAAAGTAAACGGCGAGCCTTGGGATCTTGAAGGCAGATACAATCTGCTTATCCCCTCCGGAGCCATTATCCTCACCAATGAGTATGGAGCAGTGGATAATTGCGCCGAGGTTGACTGCCGCTGGTATATCAACGATAATCCCAACATCGACATTCTCCCCGGACGCGGCGACATCACCGAATTCGGCCCCGTCACCATTTCCATCCCTGACGGCTACGTAGTGTCCGGCGGATATCTTGCCACCATCAAGCCGGCCATCTATAAATCCGATGCCTATGGCAAAAAAATCGGCAATGCTTTGGCTTACTGCAAGCTCCCCGCCGGCAAAGGCATCGCCGACTTTAAAGGAAAAAGTGAAATCGTGCTTGATCCTCCCAGCAAACCTTATGCCACAGCTCCCGATTTCATCCCCGAAGACGGCGCATACTATCTTTTTGTGCTCCCCCTTAACTGCCTTAAACTCACAAAGGCAGACGGCTCCGGCGAACCTTTCAATGTGCCCGAGACTACGGTGCTTTGGCATTACGGCACCCCTAAGGCGATCGACGGCATGCTCTCGCTCGAATTCCCCTCGTCGTCCACTCCTTCTATGGCCGACACCATGAACGGTGACATGGGCCTTTCGGTAGTGCAACTGGGCATTAGAGGCGAAAACGTCAGCCTTGACCGCATGTGCTCCGGCAAAATCGAGCTGTATTACGAAGGTGAGCTCCTTAAGGCTCTGAATCCTGCCGACGACAAGCAGGTGGGGCTCATGGAAATTGCTCCCGCCGCCGACAATGTGGAAGAATATCCCGTCTCCAGAAGTCTCGTCTGCTATTTCGTAGACAGCATTGATTCTCCGGAAATCGAAAAATATTCCAAATCCGGTTCCTATAAGCTCGTGATTCCCGATGGGCTTATCGTGGTAGGCGGTGTGCCTGCGGCGGGCACTTCCGTAGAATATATGCTCTCCGGCATACAGAGCGGTATTGAGTCGGTAGAATCCGCCGTTTCTTTCAAAGTGATAGCCATCGACGGCCGCATTATCGGTGAAGACCTCAATGCCGACGAGCTCAAAAACCTTGAGAAAGGCATCTACATCGTAAACGGACGCAAACTCGCATTCTGAATCAATCTTTTAAGATTTAAACCAAGGAAAGCGAGCCTCCCAAGGAAAGCGAGCCTCCCGGCTCGCGCTACAGAATATAACACTTTCTGTCTTCGCGAGCCGGGAGGCTCGCTTTCCTTGGGAGGCTCGCTTTCCTTGGGAGGTCCGCTTTCCCTGGTTTCATAAGGTCTCTTCGTCGAGCGTTTTGAACCAGTTGTCGGGATTTTTCGGCGGTTGCTTCCTGCTTATGCTTTTGGTTTTGCGCCGCATATCAATGGGGCTCGGCTCGGTCAAGCCTCTTCTCGACATGCCGTCGGCCACCTCATCGGAGTAGCCGTCGCTTACAAGACTCTCCCGGAGCCGGCGCCGCGATTCCTCAAGCTGCATCTTGAGCGTGTCTATCTTCAATTCGAGATTTTTCTTTATCTTCTCAAATTCGCTCAGCCGCTTGTCGAAGGCGGCCACCGTCTCCTCCACTTCCGCCGTCTCCTCAAGGCGTTCGGTGAGTGAATTCACCTGTCTGCGCAATTCTTCGGTCTGCTTCCCGGCCTCTTCCAGACGCATCCTCATCGCCATACGCTGTTCCGACATCTCGATGAGTTCCTTGCGGTGGGCTTCTTCCTGAGCAAGCGCAATGGCTCTTGCCTCGCTTTGTGCCTTCAAGGCTCCTTCAAGACGAATACGCATCTCCGACAGCTCTTCCCTCACCTCGGCAGGATGAAGAAGCATGCGCCATAATCCGGGCAGGGGGCTATGCCCGCTGCCCTCAGGATCTTTTTTGCCGTCAGCCTCAACCTTCATCTTCGGGTAGATACAGCTTGCCCGGCTTCTCAACGATGCCGCGAGACTTTCTGCCGTTTATCGCTATCGGCAAAGGTTCGTCAAATTTCACTACCCTTACGGCTTCCGATTCGTATACGGCCGGCTGTCTGTTGAGATAGTCCATATCAATAAATCCCCGTCCGGCCGAACTGTCGATGGTGAAGTATCCCACTCCGAAGGAGGTAAGGTTCTGGAAGAAGTGAGTGCCTTGCGACGGTTCTATTCTATAGCCCGGCAAAGACGACTCCACTATCAATCTCGCCCCGGCTATCTGCGCCCATTTCACGGGAACTCCCAGCGCCGGATCCGATGAGCCCCAGCGCCCCGGTCCTATGAGGATATAGGGCTCGTCTTTCTCCACAAATTTGGCATTGAGCTTCTCTATCTCTCTGGCTACCTCCGGATTGCGGGCACTGTCGAAACTTTCGGGCTTAATATAGACCACGGTGCTGACGTTATCCATGAGTCCGTGTCCAAGGGCGGTCTCGCTCCTTAGGATCAGTTCGCTGTCCGGCACTTCGAGCAATGAGTCATCGAGCATCTCTTTGCGGTCCACTATCGGGCGCATCTGCAGCCAATATACGGTGCCCTTTTCCGTGCTTGACGTGGCCGCGGGATTGATGTTGCCTGCAAATTCTATCTCCACGGGGCGACCCATTTCATACTGTCCGGTAGTAAGCATAAAATCTACTGCATCCGCCAGCGGAAACACCTTGTGCTGAAGCACATTCGCAAACGTGACAAGTTTTCGTCCCGGACCGAACTCGGTGTCGCGTATGATCCGGTCGTTGGCATCGAAAGTCGACACCAGGTATTTAAGGGCGCCTGTCTTGAAGGCTTCGGCTACGGGCACATGCCGGATATTGAAGCTGTCGTCCGTTGTAAACTTTTGCGAATCGGCGGCATCCAACGGCAGAGCGCACAGATAACTTTGGGTGTCGCGCAAGGCCAACTGCAGTGTCGACGTCTGAAGCACCTTGTCAGGATGGCGGGGACTGAACCTCAGCGCCATGCCGCCGTCCACTATATATTTGCCAAGACCCGCGGCTACCTCGGCCACTCCCTCCTCGCTCTCTTCTTCTCCCACAGGATAATAATTGAGCGAGCGGCCCACTCCGGAGAAGGATGGATAGTAGTAGCCGTCGTGCTCTTCGCCCACCACTTCCTGCAGTATCACTGCCATCTTTTCCTGATCGATCACGTTGCTTGTGGCGTCCATGTAGGCTTTGGAATCCGTGTAGAACACTGAGGCATACACTCCCTTCACCGCGTCGCACAGTATGCGCAGACGCTCCGCGGGATTGCTCAGCGTGGGTATCATGTATGTGGCATAGATACCGGCAAAGGGCTGGTAATGGGAGTCCTCAAGAAGCGACGAACTTCTCACGGCCAGCGGCTTGTCTACCACTTCAAACAATGCGATGAAGTCTTCTATTATCTCATCCGGCAGGTCCGCCTTGAGAAATGCCTCCAGGATTTCCTCATCCGGACGCTTCGACAACGCTATGGGATACAGATTGTTCATCTCCATGAATTCGTCGAAGATATCCGTACAGAGCACCACCGTGCGCGGTATCGTGATCTGCACTCCATGGAAATCGTCGCATACGGGATTGCGCTTGATTATCTGGTCGATAAAAGCAAGACCACGGCCTTTGCCGCCCAACGATCCTTCTCCGATGCGCGCGAAGTTGCTATAGCGGTCAAATCTCCCTTTTTTAAACACTGCCACCACGCCGCGGTTTTTCATGCGCCGGTATTTCACGATGCATTCAAAGATTAGGTTTTTAACGGCCGGTGCCTCCGACAGCTCTGTGAATCTGCGGCTCTTCAAGGCCTCCGCCACGGGAAACAATGCCCGCGAACTTAGCCAGCGCGACACCTCGTTGTGGCTGCATATCCTGAACAAGGCCTCGTCCGGTATATCGAATACGTTTCGCTGAAGATCCTTGAGATTTTGCAGACGCATCACCTCTTTGCCCGTAGACGGGTCATTGATTATAAAATCTCCGAAGCCGAAGTTGGCCCTTATGGCTCTGCGCAGATCCTGCGGAAGGGTCTTTGAATTCTTATCAAGGAAGGTATAGCCCGCCTCTTCGGCCGGAATGCGGTTCACACTCTCCTGACTTTCAATGATTATGGGCATGTACGGGTCGCGCCCGCGCACCCAGGCGGCAAATTTCATTCCCGCGTCAGGATCCTTCTCCCCCTCTCTGGGAAACCTTACATCGGAGATTATGCCCAGGATATTGGAGCCGTACTGCTCAAACAGGGCGGTCGCCTCCTCGTAGTCGCGCGCCATCAGCACCTTCGGACGCCCGCGCATCCTCAGCATCTGCTCATGCTCGTTGAGCGCCTCCGTGGAGAAGATCATGCTCTGCTTGAGCAGAAACCGATACAGGTGGGGCAGCAGCGACGAGTAGAAGTGTATCGAATCCTCTATAAACATTATGGCCTGCACGCCCACCTCCGTCATGTCGTTGTCGGCGTTTCTGCGGTCTTCTATGAGCTTGATGATGGCAAGGATCAGATCCAGATTGCCAAGCCAGGAGAATACGTAGTCCACTCCGCTAAGGTCTTCGTTGGCTATCCGGCGGCGCACCTCCTTGGAGAAGGGGGTAAGCACCACAAACGGTATGTCGGGCCACATGGCGTCGATCTTCTTGGCCTGGGTAAACGTCTCCGTTATGTCCACTCCGGGCATAGCTATTATAAGGTCGAACTGCTTCCCGGTGAGTTGGGCATAGGCCTCGTCGTAGTTCGCCACCTTGGTAAAACGGGGCGGCGACGAAAGATTGAGCGAGACGTATTCGAAATATATCTGCTCATCCACCCTTCCGTCTTCCTCCATCATGAAGGCATCGTAGGGGGTAGCTATCAGAAGCACGTTGAATATTCGCTTCTGCATCAAATTTTGGAAAGCGGTCTCCTTCAGATAGAGCTGACTGAGGAGATTTGTGTCAAGGTTTTTCATTTGTCCTGCTCAAATCTCAAAATGCCGCCCATCGGACGGCACCTGAGTATGGTTTAATGTAGATTCGGAGAGCCTCCGAAGCCTCGGTTATTTATTAGCCTTGAGAAACGCTTCGAGTGCGGCCGTCATCGAAGGAGTCTCCTTGGTGGGCGCGCTGAAGTCGGGGTGGAGTCCGGCTGCCTCGGCCACTTTCGCCGTCTCTACGCCAAACACTCCCACGGCCATCCCGTATTTCTCCTGATCAAAGTCAGGGAAGTTCTTTTTCAGCGAATCGATACCCGCCGGGCTGAAAAATACTATGGCATCGTAATCAAACGCTTCTTCGGGGGTGAAGTCGTTGCTTACCGTGCGAAACATCTCCGCCTTGGTGAAGTTCAGTCCATGCTGCTCAAGGATTTCCATGGAATCTTTATTCACATCGGAGATGGGGAAGATAAATTTCTCCTTGATGTTTTTATCAAAGGCTGCAAGAAGCTGGGGATCGTTCAACCTGCCGGTCGGGGCAAAGAATATTTTACGTTTGCGGTAGACTATGTATTTCTGCAGATAGTGGGCTATGGCTTCTGTCTGACAAAAATATTTCATCGTGTCCGGAATCTTCACTCTCATTTCCTCACACAGACGGAAGAAATGATCCACCGCCGTGCGCGACGTGAAAATGACGGCCGTATATTCCGATAGATTGATCTTGCTCTGTCGGAATTCCTTCGCGCTGAAGCCTTCCACTTTGATCATGGGGCGGAACACCATCTCCACTCCATATTTTGCTGCGATGTCGAAATAAGGAGACTTCTCTCCTGCCGGGCGAGGTTGGGATATTAGGATTTTCTTTATTTCCATGTTTAGCTCTATTCTGCGCCGTATGGTCCACCCTCTGTCAGGGCTTCTCGGCTTATCATAGTATCGAACATAGTCCCATCGCTGTAAGGCTCGTCAATATCAATGGAACTATTTCCAGACTGCAAAGATAGTACAAAAAAAGGAGCCATGAACGCATTTCGGTGAAAAAAATCCTAAATCCTTTCCAAATAAATACAATTTTTCCCATCCCGAACACATTCAGGGCGATTATTACCAATATCGGGGTCCACGCCGGATAACTTATCACCAGAAGAGCCAGCGGAAGCAGCAAGCCCACCGAAAGGCCCTGCTCGGCCAAAAATCCCTTTATCCACAGCGACGTATGCGTCTTATTCGAAAACACGTTTCCGACCACCCAATAGGCCAGCGACATCACGGCCGTATAGCAGGCGGTGACTCCGGCGCACACTCCCATTCCCAAGCCTTTGTCCAGACCTGCCGCCAGCTCCGTGTATATACTTATTCCTCCATAAAGCATCACGCCCGCACAGCAACTCCACAACACGTTGAGCAGTATCAGCAGAAAGCTTTCGCGCACCGTGTCGTCAAAAAGATTCTGGCGCTCGCGCACGTCGGTGATGTCGGCCAACAAGGCCGCCAGATACTTGCGGTTGGACCTCACGCGCAGACTCACGGCCACTATCAGAACCACAAGTCCGACCATCACCCATGATTCGGCGCCATAATATGTGGTTCTGGCCTTCGGCTCCCGCCTCGCCGGCCGTTGAAGCACGTAGCCTGTATGGCTCCCGATCAGTGCCAGACTGTCCGCAGCCACGCTGTCCGTAACAACGCTATCCGCCTGTATTGCCAATGTATCCCGCATAGTAGTCTCTTACCTCTTTCCTCTAATGTCACTAAATTAAGAACTGTCGGGGCTCGCCTCGGAGAGGCGAGATTCGTGGTTAACCCCAGGCTTTAGCCTGGGGATCGCCAAGATAAGTAAAATGAGCCTCGAAGAGGCGATGTCGTGAGAACTCTTATTTTAGTGACATTACTCTCACCTCTCACCTCTCACCTCTCACCTAAACTACATCCATCCCTCGGCCTTATACCAGTCTATACTCAGCCCTATGCCTTCCTCAAGATTCACCCGGGGTGTGAAGCCGAAATCGCGACGGGCCTTGCTTATATCCACCGCCCAGTTGCGCTGCGCCAGTATGCGGTATTTGTCGCGGTTCAGTGTGGAGGGCTTGCCCCTCGCCACTCCTATTTTCTCAGTGATTCCACATACTGTTTTTACTATCCACAGAGGCATACGCATCGGCACTACAAACCGCTGTCCGATCTTTCGGGCAGCCATCCTGCGAAATTCCTTCTGGCTGTAGGTCTTTCCTTCCGCCACGTTGTAGGTCTCGCCTGCCGGCGCCTTTTCCAACGCATCGAAGATGCCGCGCGCAAGATCCGTGATGTAGAGAAACGACAGTTCCTGTCGGCGGTAGCCTACCGAGAAGTCAAATCCCTTTTTGATTGATTCAAACATCAGAAAGTAGTCTTTGTCCCGCGGTCCGTAAAGCCCGGTGGCTCTGAAGATCACGGTGGGTATGCCCGCTGTGGCAAGCCATACCTCCGCCTTGAGTTTGGAGGCGCCGTAGCGCGTGTCGGGTCGCGGTATCATCTCTTCGGTGAAGGGGGTATAGTTCTTCTCATCTCCCTTCCCCATGGCTGAAAGCGAACTTATATACAGCATCTTTTCCGGCACCGTGTCCGATTCGTGCAGTGCCTTTGTAAAACTCTGCAGATAGCAGTAGTTTATTCGGTTGAAGTCCACAAACCGAAGGCATTTCGTAGCCCCGAGATTATAGACGATATAGTGCCATTTCCCGCCCCGGGACGCCGCTTCCTCCAAGGCGGGAGCCAGGGTCGACGGATTGTCGAAGTCCAGTTCAAGAAATTTTATCCGCTCGTCCGTGAGATACCTGCGCGAGGTGGAGGCCCGAACTCCGGCCGTCACGTCGTAGCCCCGACGCAACGCTTCCTCCACGATGTGTCCGCCGGCAAAACCGCCGGCGCCTACCACAAGAACTCTCTTTATTTCTTTCTCCATAACTTTTTCAATCTTCAAGGTCTTCGGATATCAGCCGGAATTCATATCCTTCCTCTTTGAGCCATTTAAGACACTCCGGCAGGGCTGTCTGCAGACGCGGCCAGCTCTTCAACGAGTCGTGAAACACTATTATACTGCCGGGCCTCACCAGTCTTTTCACGTTTTCAACCACCCGGTCTGCTCCCAGACGGCTGCTATAGTCGCGTGTCACCAGATCATACATCACGATTCTGGCCCTTCGGGCAAGTCTCCTGCCCTGCCGCGGGCGAAGCCACCCGTGAGGCGGCCGAAAAAGTGTGGTGCCGATCAGATCCGACGCCCGGCATGCATCGTGCAGATATGTGCGCGTGGTCACCTTCGCGCCCTGCAGATGACGCATCGTATGGTTGCCTACCGCATGCCCGCGTCGCCTCACTTCCTCCAGCAATTCCGGATGTCGCTCCACATTCTGGCCCACCATAAAAAAGGTGGCCTTCACGTCGTAGCGTCCCAGTTGCGAGAGCACCCACGGTGTCACTTCCGGCACCGGGCCGTCGTCGAAGGTGAGATACACGCGCTTGCCGCGCCCGGGCATTCTGAATATCACTCCGGGCATAAGCATCCGGGTGAATATCCTGAACAATTCAGGCGGACGCTCTATCAGACGCGACAGGCTTATCATACTCTTTTTATGAGACGGAGCTTACTCTGATTCTGAAGATCGGCAGACCTCTCACATTTCCAAATCGGGATGCCTGCGTTTGTATTCCTCAAAGATCCGCTTGCTGCGGGCCTTGTCGAGTTTGCGCCAGTGTTCGCTTACCTCAAGATCCTTCTGATTGCCGCCTTCGCTTTCGTAGGTCTCTATCACGTACCACAGCAATGAGTCGTACGTACGCTCCTCTTCGCTGGTTTTGGCATATTCCTCGGGGCTCATCGCGGCGAGCGTATTGGCCACCTCGCTGATGCGTCCTATATCCTCGGCTATTCCCTCGGCCGTCATTCCCTCGTCGCCGGCGGCTGAGTAGTCGCTCAGTCCGTAGGCTTGCTTGTACAGCTGCTCGAGCTGGTCGATCTTATACCCTGTGGGGCGAAGGATTGCCTCCACTTCCTTGCGGTTGCCGCCATTGTTGAGATACGTATCGATCACGTGCCACATCTGATAGGGCGTGGAATAGGATTCATACGTCAGCGAGGGGTTGAGGAAAGTGTTGCGCATATGCATCGAATACGTAAGGTATTCCGCGTTTCTCTTCATCAGGGTCTTCATTATGTCCAGACCGCGCTTAGTGAGTTTGGCATCGCCAAGTGCCTTGCCGGCCTCGCAGAGTACCTGCCCGGCCGTCAATGCCGTGGAGAGATCATAACCGCTCAGACGCTCCGGCAACTTGGCATACATGAGGTCTACCACCTTCACGGCTGCCTTATACTTCGCATCGGCTTCCTTGCGTTTGCCCTGCTCGGCAAGCCTGTCGCCTTCATACACCAGTTGCGAGGCCACGGCCAGCATGCTGCTTCGGGTGGAATAAAGCATGCGGCGGGCCGTCTCGTCGAAGTACGGCATACGGCCCGTGGCATCGGCCCCTCCCCATCGGTATTTGCGGGTGACGATATCCAGACCGCGGTCCGTACGGGCCTCTTTGTCGGTCTGCAGGGTCGGCACTATCTGATGGTTCATGCCCACGGCCCTCAGATAAGGAGTGAGCCCCACATGGTATTCATCGCCCACTGTGGAGGCCCAGTAGATGGGGCGCGGCCAGCCCTCGGCGGCGTTGGTGGCAATGATATCCAGCATCAGGATGTCGCCCAGACTGAGATATCCCTTCGACCGGAATGCCGGGCATTCCCCGAGATTGATCGTGATCCGGTCTACGATCAGAGCCGTATCCTGAGGAGCCACCAGACCCCTCTTCACCACCGCCTGCTTATCGATCGGTATGGTCACTATGCTCGACGGCATCTTGCGGTAGCCCAGCTGGCTGTCCACGCTCTTGCCTGTATATATCAGCTTCAGACTCTGAAGCAGATCGGCAGGCACGGTTTCGCGGGGATCCACAAGTGTCACTTCCTGCGCTCCGTAGGCATAATCCCGCGGGGTAGCGGTAAACTTGACCGGAGCCGCTTCATACGATTGCATTCGATGCTGGTTGGCATACCATTCGGAGTTGAGATAGCTAAGATTGATTATCCTCACGTCCGGACGCACGCCTTCCACTTCTTGCACATACCAAAGCGGGAAGGTATCGTTATCGCCGTTGCAGAATACTATGGCGTTGGGCTCCAGACTTTCAAGATAATTTATGGCAAAGTCGCGCGCGGCGTATCTTCCCGAACGGTCGTGGTCATCCCACGTCTGGCTCACCATCTGCACGGGCACCACAAGCCCCGCTACGGTGGCCACTGCCGCACATATCAGGGATTTCTTGCCGAGCGAACGCGGTTCGTCGATGATGGCCGCCACCTGCTCCGGCTCGGCTACCTCCGAGATCGAAGCGGTCTTTTCGGCAGTCTGCAGCTTGTGTTTACGCGCCGCCAACCATACCAGTATCCGCCACAGTCCGGCCACTCCCATACCGATCCATATGGCATACGCATAGAAGGATCCGGCAAACGAGTAGTCGCGTTCGCGGGGCTGACCCGGAGTCTGGTTAAGATAGAGCACGATGGCTATGCCCGTCATGAAGAAGAGGAAAAACACTACCCAGAACTGTTCGATACCCCGTTTGCCGGCGAAAGACTGCCACAGAAGTCCGATCAGACCCAAAATCAACGGCATCAGATAGAACACGTTGTGGCCCGCGTTGTCGCGCCCGAGTTCGGCCGGCAGAAGGCTCTGGTCGCCCAGCCGGGCATTGTCGATGAAGGGGATGCCGGATATCCAGTTGCCCGCGTCAAGCTCTCCATGCTGGTTGAGCACGTCGTTCTGACGGCCCGCGAAGTTCCACATGAAATAACGCAGATACATATGGTTGAGCTGATAATTGAAGAAATAGGCCAGATTCTGGGCAAACGTGGGTTTGTATACCTGCTTCTCCGGCCAGTAGACCGCCCCCGTGGCCTCGTTGAATTCCGGCTCGCCGCCCGTTTCGAGCTCCGACACTTCGTTGCCGTCGGCATCCACCGCCGTCACTCTCTTCAATTGTCCGGGCACCGTGTCGAGCGTCACCCATTCAGCGTAGGCCGACGCGTGCTGACGGCTGTACAGACGCGGGAAGAGCATGTTGAGCTCCGGGTTCATTTCCACCTCCGGCTTGTAATCACGCTTCACATAGTAGTCTCCTTCGCGGTTGGCCAGACGGGCATTCGTATTCTTGTCGGACTCTGTAAGGAAATTATATTCCGATCGCGGTTCGGCGCCCTTCACGCCTTTAGCATACAAGGCTTTGCCTGCCTTGGTGACCTGCCCGCTGTAGACCGGACTTGAAAGCACCACGGGGGTGCCGTCTTCATACACGTGGATAGTATCGTTGCTTACCCCGGCCAGAATCTTGCGTGGCGAGGAATACATGGTCTCGCCGTAAAACAATGGATTCTCGCCGTATTGCTCACGGTTTAGATACGTGGCAAGGTCAAACACGTTGTCCGGCGAATTCTGATTCATCGGAGTATCGGCCGTAGATCGTATCAGAATAAGAGCATAGCTGGAATAGCCTGTGAAGATCACTGCCATGCTCCACAGCGCCACGTTCAGCACCCTCACGGGCAGTCCCGTCTTCCTTGTGCCAAACCATAACCATGCCACAAGCGCCAGACTCAGAACGATTCCTACTACCCAGCCCATGCAGAAAAACATTCCGCTCATCATCACCGTCAACAGAGTGGAGATCCTGATGAGTGTGGCTGATTTCTGACGCGCTATCTCGTATACGGCCCAGATAAAACAAAGGGTCATCGCCACTCCGTAGGCTATCGCGCCGCTGTTGAAGCTCATACCGAAGCTGTTTACAAACAGCAACTCAAACCATTGGGCCACCTTGATGAATCCCGGCACAAGTCCGTAGAGCACAAATGCTATTATCACAAACGATATCACAAGCGCTATCAGCGACTTGGTGAGATTCATATCTTTCCATTTGCGATAGGCAAACACGAGCACTATGGCCGGTATACACAGCAGATTAAGCAAATGCACCGCCACGCTCACGCCTATTATATATGCTATCAGTATTAAATACCGGTCGGAATGAGGCTGCGAAGCTCGGTTTTCCCATTTCAATATAAGCCAGAACACCAAGGCCGTGCAGAAGCTGGAGAAGGCATAGACCTCTCCTTCTACCGCTGAAAACCAGAAGGTATCGCTCCAGCAATAAGCCAGACTTCCCACCAGTCCGCTGCCCATTATCGCTAAATATTGCTGCACACTGAGTTCCGCGGTCTGTCCGTCCTTCACCGTCAGACGCCTCACAAGATGAGTGATGGTCCAGAATAACAATAGTATCGTCAATGCCGAGAGAAGCCCGCTCATGGCGTTGACCATCAGGGAGACACTTCCCGGTTCGGATGCAAAGTTGGCGAAAAATCTCGCCGTGAGCATAAAGATGGGGTTGCCCGGCGGGTGGCCCACTTCCAGCTTGTCCGCCTGAATGATGAATTCACCGCAATCCCAATAGGATGCAGTAGGCTCCAACGTGAGCCAATAGGTAATCAATGCGATGACGAATACGAGCCATCCACCGATATTGTTGATCAACTGATATTTTTTTGAAAACATATCGTTATATCATGTCTTGTTGACTGAAGATTCAAATTTTCGTTTCCTTCTCTTTAAAGGATTAGGCTGCTCGTCTTACCACTCATAGGGGAAGCGTTCTATATCGGCTTCCTCCAGCAGCTTGCCTGTCTGCACCTCTATAAGGGTAAGTCGATGATGCGCCTTCAGGGCATGCAGCGTGCCTTTGCTTATCTTCACGGTCTCGCCTCTGCCGATCGGTCTGCGTTCTCCGTTGATTATGAGCTCGCCATCGCCGTCCACTATCGTCCATACTTCATCCCTGTGCGAATGGCGCTGGTAGCTGATGGATTGGTCAGGGTTCACCGTCAGACGCTTTGTAAGACTCTTATGCCCGTCGGGATACTCCACCGTATCGATCACCCGGTAATAACCCCAGCGTCGCTCCTCATACATGGGACGCTGCTTTAAGGACGCCGCATAGGTCTTGATATTCTCACTCTTGCCCTTCTCCGTAACCAATATTCCGTCCGGAGAAGCAGCCACAACCAGATCCTTCGTACCGAGACATAGCATCGGTATGTTGAGCTCGTTAAACAGATGGGTATTCTCACACGTGCCGTCGGTGATTACCTTTCCGTACGTATGCGTCTTCAATTCATCCGTCAACGTATTCCAGGTGCCCAGATCCTTCCATTCTCCGCGATACTCCACCATTCCTACGTTTTTGGCTTTCTCAGCCACTTCGTAGTCAAAACTGATCTTCGGGAATTTCTCATACTTATCATAAATATCCGTGAAAGTGTCTCCTTTCACGTATCCGCGGGATATCTCGGTGAGATATCCCAATCGGAAGGCAAACACTCCGCCATTCCATTGTGCTCCTTCCGAGATCAGCTTCTCAGCCGTGGCCACGTCGGGTTTCTCCGTGAACCGGCTTACCGGGATCACCTCCTTGTCCGGATTGTCCGACGACGGCACCACATAGCCGTATTTCGCCGAAGGATACGTAGGAACTATGCCCATCACGATCAGTTCGGCCGCTCCGGCATCTATGCCCGCCGCCATTTTCTTCACAGCCTCGAAATATCCTTGCTCGGTATATGGATCACAAGGCATGACGATCACTGTCTCATCTTCCGGACACCCCTTTTCCAACGCAAGATACTCGCAGGCCAGGCATATGGCCGGAAATGTGTCGCGTCGCGACGGCTCCGTGACGATATCCACATCCGTACCCAATTGCGATATCACTGAATCATGCTGCGACGCACTTGTCGCTATCGTTATATCCGCATCTATGCCGGCTTCCCGTAGCTGTCGCATCACCCGCTGCACCATCGACTCCCGATCTTCACAACCCTCCACGTCAAGCAGTCGTAAAAACTGTTTAGATCGCGCATCGTTAGACAGCGGCCACAACCTCGTGCCGGATCCTCCGGATAATAGAATTATCTTCATAGAAAACTTCTTCTTTTTCTAAGCAATTTAAACTCTCCTCAGTCCCTGTTCGATCTGCGTAGAGTTTAAATCACATATTTGAAGTGACTAAAACTTTTTGAAACATTTCTCTGATTTTAGTAAAAAATTTAAATCACATATCTGAAGTGACTAAAACTTTTTGAAACATTTCTCTGATTTTAGTAAAAAATTTAAATCACATACTTGTTTCAACCTGCAAATTTAACGAAATTTCCGTAACTTCACACAAAATTCCATCCCAAGTCCGCCCCTCTTTCATATAAAGAAGCCATGATTCCTCGAAAATAACGTCATCTTTACGTTTTTAATCGAAATTTTAAGAATCTGTCTCTAAGTCTCGTAGGTTTTCATACCAAACCCCAATGGATACGCCTTCCAAATCCCGATGCGTCTGCCTTCCAAATCCCAATAGATTTGCGGGCCTCCCAGACAGCTCTTATAGTATATGGAGCTTTTTGTGCGAGCCGGCAGCCCCCCATCTCGGAGCCAAGGATTGCGAGCCTCCCGGCTCGCCCCCCACCAATCAGACATCCCTGCAATGTGCGAGCCGGCAGCCCCCCAATCCCGGAGCCAAGGATTGCGAGCCTCCCGGCTCGCCCCCCCCACAAATCAGACCTCTCGGCTCGCCTACCCCCACCAATCAGACATTCCTGCATTGTGCGAGCCGGCAGCCTCCCCTTCCTTTATGTTTCCCACAAAATTTCCGTCCTTTTTTAATTGAAAAGACCAAATGCGGGCCAACAACCCGCATTTATCGGTCCTTCCTCCCGATGACTCCAAATTTTTAACCAAACATATCTCTCAATCGTTCTCTTCCAAGATTGTACTCCTTCAGCACCGCCGACAGCTCCCTGTCGCAATCCGTATAAAACTTCTCTCGATCCAATTTCCGGTATGATTCGTAGATTTTGTCTGCATATTCAGGATCGTCAGGATTCAACGCGAAGCCAACGCCCTGCTGAAGACAACGCTCCCCCATAAAGCCCCCCGCCATACATATCTGCGGTATTCTGAAAATCAACCCGTCGTAATATTTATTACTCATGGCCAGCCGCATGTTGGCGTCATCGTAGCTGTTATGGATCAGATCGGTGCTTTTGGCAAACTCATATCTTTCTTCCGGCTTATACTCCCCGTGAAAAAAAATGTTGGCATACCCTTGTTGCCTTACGTATTCCTTCATTGCCAAAGCATCGGCAAATTCACGACCATAGTAATGAAGCTCAAAACGCTCATCATCACCTATGCGATTGATGATCTTTATATTATGCTCCGGATGCCTTAGCAACCCCCAGAAAGAAATCCTGATTTTATCACTTGGCACGTAGCCCGTTTGCCGATCCTCGCGATGTGCTAAAGAATCCAAATGCAAATTATGGCTCGTAATCGTCTCCGCCTGATCATCCGGCAAAAACCTTCTGAAGCCATCACTGCTTACAAACACAGTTCTCGCCCCGGCAGCATACCTTCTTACCAATGAGCCAAACAATGAAATCGTCTCAAACGTAGAATCCCTGTAATCAAAAATGTATCTTCCCTTATAATGACGAAGCAGCTTATCGGCCATCAACAATCCGGGCATAGTATGCAGGCAGATCACAAAATCGTAATCCTTCTTCTTCAACAATTTCATTACGAACCGCCGATACCCATAAAAATGCCTTAGCTTTTTGGCAGGCGCTATCATATCCTCCATCTCCCTCCGATACTCATAAAACGATATACGAGCGTCATAGCCCATGAGGTCTTCCTGGAGCAAATCTCTATTCCAATACACAAAATCAACCCTATGCCTGTCAAGATTGATATTGTCAAGATAAAAAGAAGCGTAAGGCATAAGCTTCATCTTACTGAAACCCAAAATCAGAATGTTCATAACCGTGCCTATTTATTTCGTCGAAATTTCAACAATCTTAGCCACCGCAGTTATCCTAGCTATTATAGCTATCTTAGCCACCGCAGCAATCTTAGCCATTGCAGATATCCTAGCCACCGCAGCAATCCTAGCCACTGCAGCAATCTTAGCCATTGCAGATATCCTAGCCATTGCAGTTATCCTTGCCATTGCAGCTATCCTCGCTATTATAGCTATCTTAGCCATCGCAGCAATCTTAGCCATTGCAGATATCTTAGTTATTATAGCCATCTTAGCCATTGCAGATATCCTAGCCATTGCAGTTATCCTTGCTATTATAACCATCTTAGCCACTGTAGTTATCTTAGCTATTGTAGATGTTATAGCTAAGTAGTTGATAAAAATTAATGAACATATAAAACTAATGTCACTAAATTAAGAACTGTCGGGGTTCGCCTCGGAGAGGCGAGATTCGTG
>JAMPGE010000001.1:0-84073 GCA_023664085.1 Muribaculum sp.
TCGCATAAGCAGATTGCTCTTCTGCTCTATGCGCGAGCCGGGAGGCTCGCTTTCCCTGAAAGTTCTTTCTGTTGAAATGCGCGAGCCGGGAGGCCCGCTTTCCCTGAAAGTTCTTTCTGTTGAAATGCGCGAGCCTGGAGGCTCGCTTTCCTTGGGCCGGGAGGCCCGCTTTTCCTGAGATGCCGCTCAAGGATGGCGAGCCTCCCGGCTCGCATATACAGATTGCTCTTCTGCTCTATGCGCGAGCCGGGAGGCTCGCTTTCCTTGAAAGTTCTTTCTTTTGAAATGCGCTAGCCGGAAGGCTCGTTTTCCTTGAGATGCCGTTCAAGGAAAGCGAGCCTCCCGGCTCGCATATACAGACTGCTCTTCCGCTCGATGCGCGAGCCGGAAGGCTCGCTTTCCTTGATAGCTCTTTCTTTTGATATGTGCGGGCCGGGAGGACCGCCTTCCCTGGGCCAAGAGGCTCGCTTTCCCTGAGATGCCGCTCAAGGATGGCGAGCCTCCCGGCTCGCATATACAGACTGTTCTTCTGCACGATGCGCGAGCCGGGAGGCTCGCTTCCCTTGAGGACCGCGTTCCTTGGGCCGGGACTGGGTTGTGTATTCTCCCGGTTATATATTCGCATGAACCGGATGCCGGCGCGGGACTATACACATCTTCCTTACCTGAGTTCCTTATCTTTTGGACTTAAAAAAGGATTTCATCAGTTCGCCGGCTTCTTCTGCCATCAGTCCGCGTTGTATATTGGTTTTTGGATGGAGTGGCCCCGATTCATTGCCATATAGTTTGCGATATCCCCTTTTATCGTCGTCGGCACCCCAGACCACGCGACCTATCTGTGCCCATCCCAAGGCGGCCGCACACATTGCACATGGCTCAACCGTGACGTATATGGTGCAATCTTTCAAATATTTTCCTCCGAGATATTCTTCCGCCGCAGTGATAGCCTGCATTTCGGCGTGGGCAGTTACGTCGCATAACCTTTCCGTGAGATTATGCGCACGAGCAATTATTTTATTATTAACCACAATCACTGCTCCTACGGGCACTTCGTCTTCTTCAGCGGCCATACGGGCTTCTTCCAGGGCTGCCCGCATGAATCTTTCTTCTGAATCAATGTTCATTATAAAATTTTTCCGTCTGCCTTTTTCCAGAAAGTGTTATGATAAGTTGGGTAATATCAAAAGGATGCAATTATAGCTGGCTTTTACGCAGGGCTTCGGCCACTTCCTCCATAAGCCAATGCGGTGTGGACGTGGCACCGCATATACCGATTGATTCTGCATGATGAGTCCATTCGGGCCTAAGCTCATCAGAATTTGAGATAAGATAGGTTTGGGGATTTACGGATAGACACTCATTATACAATACCTTGCCGTTGGAACTTTTAGCACCGCTTACGAATATGATTACGTCATGGGCGGCGGCAAATTCCCTCATTTTATCCATCCGGTTGGCCACCTGTCGGCATATGGTGTCGTACCATCTAAAGTCACCACTTCCTTTCCGATTCTTTATAGCCTCTACCATTGAAGTGAAACCCGATAAAGATTTAGTGGTCTGGGAATAAAGGAGAACGTCGCGATTCAAGTCAAGATGATTGAGTTCTTCCTCAGACTGTACCACTACTGCCCTACCGTCGGTCTGACCGACAAGACCATTTACCTCGGCATGACCCGGTTTGCCGTAAATCACGATCAGAGGCGACGGATTTTCAGTCTGAGCCTCATCGGCAGCCTGCTTAATGCGTCGCTGCAACTGGAGCACCACCGGACAAGTGGCGTCAATGATCTCGATATTGTTACGTCGGGCCGTCTCATATGTGGAAGGAGGCTCGCCATGGGCTCTCAACAATACTTTCACGTCATGAAGCCTTTTCAAATCATCATGGGTAATCGTAATCAATCCTTTTTTACGAAGCCGTTCCACCTCGGCTGCATTATGCACTATATCCCCAAGGCAGAAGAGAGTGCCTGACTTATCAAGTTCCTCCTCTGCTTTGCGGATAGCTGTGACGACCCCGAAACAAAAACCGGAGTTTTTATCGATTTCAATCATAAATTCTTATGGATTTCAATCATATATGTAACGGCCGGTTATCTGTCGGACACCGTCTTATAAAACAATCTTACGAGCCATTCAAGCTGTGCTTGCGGAGACATATTATCGTTATTGAGCACCTTGGCATCATCCGCCTTTCTAAGAGGGGATTCCTTTCGAGTGGTATCTATATGATCACGCTCCCGGATATTGGCGAGTACCTCTTCATAGTCGGCGGGCTGTCCCTTCATCTCAAGTTCGAGAGTGCGTCTCCGGGCCCTGACTTCAGCGGAGGCATCCACGAAGACCTTCATCTCTGCGTTCGGGAAGACCGTAGTGCCTATATCGCGGCCGTCCATCACGATACCTTTGCTCCTGCCATATTCCTGCTGCAGGGCGGTAAGTCTATGTCTTACCTCCGGCACTGCCGCTATGGGGCTGACCTTCGAACTCACCTCCATACCACGAATTTCGGTTTCTACATCCTCACCATCAAGCATAGTGTGCTGGCGTCCATCGGGCATGAGTTTGAAACTTATCCTGATATCCGGCAGAGCCTTGGAAAGGGCCTTCACGTTGACATTGCCGTTTTTATAAAACATGCCGTGGCGGAGTGCATAAAGGGTGACTGCCCTGTACATAGCTCCGCTGTCGACATAGGTATAGCCGATACGGGCAGCCAATTGGCGGGCCATTGTGCTCTTCCCCGACGATGAGTAACCGTCTACGGCAATCACTATCTTCTTCTCCACCTTTCTCAATACCATAGCCGATCGAGCGGGGATATAAAGTTTAAGCCATCCTTTGCCCGCAGGGCTATACAGGGGATCGGGCTGAGTGAAATGGTGCACACTGTCATCAGCCAGACCGTAACCACCGAATACACTGTTGTCGGAATTTAATATAACCTCATATTCACCAGCCGGAGCCAAAAATCCGTAATCGGAAAAAGATTTGGAAGGGTTCCAGTTAAACACGAAAATTAAATCACCGCGGCGGAAGGCAAGCACCTGATCATCATCCTTTTCCCAAAGCTGTTCAAGCGGAATTGACTGAAAATCGTATTGGGAAGCCACGAGCTGCACCATAGCATTGTCAAACCGGTTGAGATACTTATATTTCAGATCCTCCCTATCCACAAGGCTCCATTGGCGGCGCGCATATTTGTAGCTCCAGCCATTTCCTTCCCGCGGGAAGTCGATCCATTCGGGATGACCGAATTCATTGCCCATGAAATTCAGATAGCCTCCATTGATGGTGGAGATAGTGACCAGTCGGATCATCTTATGCAGAGCAAGACCGCGGGCCACCGTCATATCTTCGTCCTTATCCATCATGTGCCAGTACATTTCCTTATCTATCAATCGGAAAATGATCGTCTTGTCGCCCACCAGAGCCTGATCATGACTTTCGCAATAAGAGATTGTCTTTTCATCCTTACGGCGATTGGTAAGTTCCCACCATATTGAAGTAGGATGCCAGTCTTCGTCACGTTTCTCCTTGATCATCTTTATCCAATAATCCGGCACTCCCATTGCCATCCTATAATCGAAGCCCATACCGCCGGCCTTGAACGGCAGCGCAAGCCCCGGCATTCCACTCATTTCTTCGGCTATAGTGATGGCATGTGGATTCACATCGTGGATCAGGATATTGGCCAATGTAAGGTAAGTCAATGCGTTGGTATCCTCATTGCCGTCGAAATAATCGGCATATGAGCCGAAAGCCTTACCCAGACCATGGTCGTAATACAGCATTGAGGTGACCCCATCGAATCGGAATCCGTCAAATTTATATTCACTCAACCAGTACCGACAGTTGGAAAGCAGGAAATACAACACGTAATCCTTGCCATAGTCAAAGAGTAAAGAGTCCCAGGCCGGATGTTCATGTCTGTCGCCGGGATAGAAATAAAGATTGGGGTCACCGTCGAGACGGCCGAGGCCTTCCACTTCATTCTTCACGGCATGCGAGTGCACAATATCCATTATCACGGCCAGACCTCTGGAATGGGCGTCATCTATAAGACGCTTAAGGTCATCGGGCGTACCGAATCTTGAGGATGCGGCATAGAAACTGCTCACGTGGTAGCCAAACGAGCCATAATAAGGATGTTCCTGTATGGCCATTATCTGTATGGCGTTGTAGCCATCGCCTGCTATCCTTGGCAGGATATTGGTCCTAAATTCCTCATACGATCCCACACCCTCTTTCTCCTGTGCCATTCCGATATGGCATTCATAGATGAGAAGAGGATCTACATCGGGTTCAAACTCTTCTATTTTAAATTCATACGGATGTTGCGGGGCATATACCTGTGCGCTGAAAATCTTTGTGTCGGCATCCTGAATCACTCTTGTGGCATAGGCCGGGATGCGTTCGCCGGATCCGCCATCCCACTCCACATACATCTTATAGAGATCCCCGTCGCGGAGCGCATCGGAGGGCAGTATTATCTCCCAGGATCCACCCTCGAGACGGGTCAACCGGAATCGTTCATCGGCTTTCCAATGCGTAAACGTACCCACAAGCCATATGCCGGTGGCATTCGGAGCGTATTCCCTGAACACCCATCGGCCGTCAGCCAATCGGTGCAACCCAAAATACTCATACGCATTTGCAAATGCCTTGAGCGAACCATGGGTATTTACGGTAAGTTCTTTCAACTTTTTGATTACATCCTGATGCCTTCCTTCGATGGCTTCTTTATATGGATTAAGCCATGGATCATGGCGCAGGATCGCTAATGTTTTTTCCATAGAAACTTTGAGTACGTTTATTTTATTATCTGTAACCTATTTAGGATCATCCACAAGATTTATCTCATCCTCACAATCATACGTAGCCATCGCGTCGGTGCCTCTGTCGGCATCCTGCGGGTGCGCCTTCGTTGCCAATGCGGCCCTTTGCTTCTTCGACAGGCGGGGCAAAGGCTCAAATCCATCTGCATACGACTGATCAGTACGCAGACCGAAACAATATTTCAACGACGCGCGTAAAGCGTCGGCCTCACGCGAACGCCCCTTCAAAGTCGAGATCACACCGTTGATGTAATCCTTATGACCTTTGTAGCCAAGCAGCTGGGCTACCCCACAATCACCGAGCATAGGCTTATGGTTAAACACCCTGAGTACCCCCGCATAATCCTGCTCGCGAACCATACGTTTGAAATCAGCCAAAATTGACTCATAATTCTCACGGGGCTTCAACTGATATACCAGACTCCTGATGTGGGTCTCCATAGCTGTGATGCACGTGAACTTGGCATCGATTCTGCATTCCACCTCTCTTTTCACCTTATGGCGAACGTGCATGAGGGCCTGCTCATCCGTACGCTTGGCAAACATCTTAAGCACAGCATTCTTCACCTTGTTGAAGACACTGCGGGGATTCCTCCCGCGTACGCGTGCCATTATCTTTATTACATCTTCGAGCAGGAAAATGTTTTCCACCTCGGCCACTTCCGGCACAAATATATTCTTGCGCCTAAGATAATCCACCTCCACGTCCGAGCGCCTATCACGATCCACAATGCCGTGCGAGCTCAAATGATGCATGTATTTCAAATCATTAAACGACCGGGTAGTCTCTATGACCTTGTCGCACGAGCCAAGCGGTCTAACCGTATAGTCTGTAAACACAAGCGTATACAGCTTGGCGTCTATACTGTGCTGGGCATCTCCTTCTATGAAAAGCACCGGTTTGCGGCCGCCGATGAGTTCGAAAAACAGATCTTCCGACACATGATCCGGAGGGAGTATTTCATAATCCCAAGTTTGGGCCTGCGAATCATAATTGCGTATCCAGATGCAGACGTTGCGCGTACGGGTGGCTACAAAATCTTCATCTACCGAATCATATACAAAAATACAGTCCGGACGCAACTGTTCGAGCGAATTCCAAAGGTTGTTGAGGATGGAAGGATGCAGAAAGAGCGAAGGGGAATCTATGAATATCACCGAATCGGGATCCGCATAGAGTATGCCGGCAATATAATAAAACACGGTTTTCTCTCCTTGACTCAGCGCATTGACGGAGATCATATCAGAGCCTGCTCCGGTGGAAAACATCAATCGTCCTCCGGTGCGTATCACCTTATTATTTGGAAACAGATTCTCCCAAATCTTTGTGAGCCGGTCGAGTTTGGTCGGCTTCAGTTCGATTTTCTTACCTGTGGATATCTGTTTTGACTTCACACTGAGCAGATACTCAAACTCATCGGTGAAGAGCATATAGGTGAGTTTATCGATTTCGCTCACAGCATCCGTACGCATATAGGGTTGCGACATCACCGCCCTGCGATAGCGGGCGTCGATGGAATTGGGAGCTGTAGACACGTCGAGCTGCGGGAATCCGGCTTTGAGCGCCGACAGGCAATATGCCCTGTCACCGCAAAGACGTATCAACTCCGCCATAAACCGCGACTTGCCGGCGCCATTGCCGCCTACAAGCGTGATCTGCCGCGAGTCGGGCCACGGTTCTGATGGATGCAATCCGGTTCGCGCCGGAAGCTCGAGATGCGGCTTCATGACAATGCTGTGATGCGGGCTATGTATTTTCCTACGATGTCGAATTCAAGATTTACCTTTGTGCCGGGTTGGATACGGCAGAAATTGGTATGCTCCATCGTATACGGTATGATCGCCACACGAAACGAATCCGCCTCGGAATCACATACCGTAAGACTCACACCATTCACCGTGACAGAACCCTTCTCCACGGTAAGATATCCTTTGGAGGCGAGCGCCGGACGAAATGCGTAGCGGAATTTAAAATATGTGCTCCCGTCGGCATCCTCCACGGATTCGCAGATGGCAGTCGTGTCTACGTGCCCCTGAACGATATGGCCGTCGAGGCGAGAGTCAATCTTCATCGAGCGCTCCAGATTCACCAGATCACCGGGCTGGAGTTGCCCCAGATTACTCCGCTCAAGAGTCTCTCTAATCGCCGTTACCGTGTAAGTGCCGTCACCGGGCAAATCCACCACTGTGAGACACACACCGTTGTGGGCTATGCTCTGATCAATGTGAAGTTCGTTGGCAAACGGACAACGAAGTGTGATGTGAAGGTTTTCCTGCTCACGAGCCACTTTTACCACTTCTGCAGCCGCTTCCACTATTCCTGAAAACATAAGATATATCTATTAATTGAATTAACTTATTGCAGGTGTAAAGATTAACAGTGCAATACATCCTCTATAATCACTTGCCGCCACCAAGTATCCTAAACAGACCCGACACTGCTGAATTTACAGCTGATGATCCGCGACCGGAGTTATTCTCCGAACTCTGGGTAGGATGCGTGGACTGCGTAGGTTGAGTGGAGTTTACGCCCCCTCCTTGATTGGACTTCCCGTCCCTATTGGTTTGGTTGGAAGAGCCCGAGCCGCCAAAAATGTTCATGAGAGTGCCGTGACCGTTTGACGTATTGCCGTTGGAATTGGTTACGCTGCCTGTCTTCGACAATTCGAAGCCCACGCAGAGTCCGTCGTAGCTATCGAGAAGTTTCGCTGCCGTCTGAGCCATATTCATTCCAGAGATATTGGCTATGGTTGTGACAAGAGCTTTCAGTTTGGTAGCATCAAACATGATTTCAAGTTTCTGTGGCGGTTGCTGCACGTAGGTGGTAAGCGAGCCTATAGATATTGAGCCGAATGCCTTGAAATTGAATTCAAAAGAGCCGTCGTTATTCTTAGTAATTATGCCGGATAAATTCATTTTCTTCACTGTCATCTGGAAAGAGCCGTCCGAATTGATGGTGATAGTGCCGCCCGTGAGACCATACTGCTTATAATAAGGATCAAGCTTCGACTCTATCACCCCGGCTGCGGCCACACCGCCTGCCTTGGCAAGAGCGTTTTCCGATTTAAAGGAGACTGCCGATCCCTCGATTGTCCATACGCCCGCCATATCGGATACCGAAATATTTGTCTTGGTAAGCACACCTTCAAGAATATTGGTCACCGCATTGGAGCCATTGCCGCCAAGCAGATCTTTGACGTCCCATGCAGATGCATCAAAAGCTGCCATCGATGCCACCAACGACATCCCCACTGCCACTAAGAATTTCTTATTCATATCTATATCACAAATTTAATTTGGGTCACACATTTTTCAAAGTCTACAAATTTAAGTATTTATTTTAAGATTAACAAAATTTCAGCCCTTCATATCCCTCCTCAAAAGACTTTTTTGGTCATTTCCGGACAATTTTAATATGAATCGATAGATTTATTTGTAATTTTTCACATTATTTGTAATTTTGTTGCGTCTTTTGTGTAATGCATTTCAGAACGCATTTTTTTGAAGCACCACTCAATTCCATACGAACTATTCGTATAAGGCCCAATTTCTTAAAATATTTTTTTGATATGGGCCTAAATTCAGAACGCAAATAACTAAACAAATAATACAGATATGAAATTGAAAAACCAAATTCTCGTGCTCGTCGCCGTAGCCGCAGGGCTTTCGGCATGCAGCGATGAGAATCCATGGGGCCTCGAAAAAGGCAGCGGCGGTCTCTCCCTGCAGCTGACCACCGACAGCAGCGTCACTGACGCACGCCCCCGGACCCGTGCCGAGGGTTTCAGCGCCCCCGCCGCGGAAGATTTCAGCGTTAAACTTGAAAAAACAGATGGCTCGTATGCCAAAACGTGGCCCCTCCTTGCTGATTTTCAAAACGAAAGCAGTTTCGCCACTGGCACCTACACCTTAACTGCCTTCTACGGAAACATCGAAGACGAAGGCTTTGATTGCCCCTACTTCACAGGCTCTGCCGAGGTTACGGTCCTTGAAGCTCGTCAGACGGAAGTTGCCATCACAGCTTCTCTGGCCAACTCTATGATCAGCATCGACTACACCGACGCCTTCAAAAAATATTTCGCAAACTATTCCGCCACTGTCCACTCCGAAGGTCATTCCTACGTGGAGATCCCCAAGGACGAAACCCGTCCGGCTTTCGTGGCTCCCGGCAATGTTGACATCACCATTGAATTCACCAAGCCAAACGGACAGAGTGCAAAGGTGCAGCCCACCTCTTTCGTGGCCGCCCCCAAACATAACTATCACATCACATTCGACGTTAACGGCGGAAATGTGGGTGAAGCGCAAATGACTATTAATTTTGATGAATCCATCGTGCAGGAAGACGTACAGATCGACCTCACCGATGAACTCTTCTCATCAAAAGCTCCTTCGATCAAGCCCGTAGGCTTTGCCAACGGCGAGCAACTCGAACTTCTCGCCAATACCGCGCCCGAAAATCCGCTGAAATTTACAGTGCTCGCATACGGCGGTCTGCAGGAAGCCACTCTTACCGTTGCCTCCGCTTCCTACACTCCTTCTTTCGGCAAAGAAATCAACCTCATTGCCGCCACCGACCAGCAGCAGCAACAGCTCGCCAATTCCGGCATCAAGGTGCTCGGCCTTTTCAAGAATCCCGACAAGATGGCTTCCGTAGACATCTCCGGCCTGATTGCCAAACTCCCCGCCGGCGACTACGAGATTTCCATGATGGCAAAGGACCGCTTCACACGTGTTTCCGACCCGGTGAGCGTGAAGTTCACCAGCGTGCCCCTCACGCTTGAGGCTTCTGCCCAGTCCGGTCTCTTCGGAGTATCTTCAGCTATGATCGACGTCGCTTACAACGGATCCAACCCTAAAGAAGAAATATCTTTCAAGGCTATGAACCGCAACGGTGTGTACGTGGACGCTCCTGTCACAAAAGTGGAAGAGACCACACGCACCCGCTCCATCGCTACACGCAACTATGCCATGACAATCTCTCTCCCCGACGTGGAGCGCAAGCAAATCCCCGTGAAAGTTTACCTGATGGGTAAAGAAGTGGCTCAACTCAACATTGAGCTCGTAGAGCCGGAATACACCGTAGACGTGGATGCTTTCGCCACCCGCTCCGTATTCCGAGTGCACGCCGATGAGAATCAAAAAAGCGTGGTGACTTCCTCTCTCAAAGTATACATCAACGGCCAAAACGTGCAGCCCTCAAGCCGTGATCTCGACCAAGGTCTGATCTATGTCAACAATCTTACTCCCGGCACCGCCTACAACGATGTAAAGCTTAGCCTTTCCACTGATCTGAGCAGCGCCAAGGAAGCCCCGTTCACAACCGAGGCCGCCACAGCCGTGGCCAACGGAGACTTCTCAAAAGTCAACTCCGGCTCAATTAAATTTGATGAAATACAGTTAGGTGGTCTCTATCACGTGGGCGCCCTCAACTACAGTGTATATTCATCTATATTGAGAGACGAACCCGCCGGCAACTGGGCCAACATCAACAGCAAGACTGCCTGGAAAAATGCCGCCTGCCTCAATACATGGTTCACCGTACCTTCCACCTGGGTCGAAAACGGTCAGGCAATCGTACGCAGCGTAGGATATAACACCAACGGCACCACTCCCGCCACCTCACCCGGCACAAGTTTCAATTTCTCCACCACATATTATTGCACCACTGTACCCACCTTCGGCAACAACAACCGTGCGTCCGGAGAATTGTTCCTTGGCTCCTATAGCTTCAACGGCAGCGACAACCGCACCGACGGCATCGCTTTCTCATCGCGCCCCACTTCCGTATCTTTCGACTACTCTTACACTCCTTTCCAAAACGAAGTAGGACTGGCCACAGTGGAAGTGCTTAACGCAGCAGGCACCCGCATTGCATACGGCACGCTGGATCTCTCATCCGCCTCCTCGATGACTAAGAAGACAATACCTCTCACATATGCCTTCGGCGGCAAAGCAGCTACGCTCAGAATCGCTTTCAGATCCACCAAAGGCACATCCATCGGTCTGAACATCCCCTCCGGAAGCGCTCTGAACGAAGGCACCGGCATACCCGCATCCCGCAAATCCACAATCGGCACAAATGCCTACAAGACTTTTGCGCACGGTTCGGAATTAAAACTTGATAATGTCACTCTCAACTACTAATCTGACATACAACATTCAATTCTTCGATAAAAATGAAAAAATTTCTCAATATACTTCTTGCGGCAGCCGCCGTGGCATCTCTTGGAGCATGCTCCAAAGAAAATCCCTTTGACGGCGGTGAGGATGTGGTCTACGGTAAAGTCTCGACCGCTTCCCTGCGCGTCGAACTTCAAAACGAGAGCGGCATCCCCGACGTCTACAATCGTCCTACACGCGCCGGAGCACCCAGCGTAGACAATTTCACAGTGGAATTCTTCAAAGCCGGCGAAGCAGAGCCGGAAGCTTCCTACAAATACTCGGAAATGCCCGAAATCGTGACTCTTCCCGTAGGAAATTACACAACCCGCGCCTCTTTCGGAGAGGATCTCCCCGCCGCCTGGGAAAATCCCTACTATAAAGGTGAGACCACCTTCGATGTAGCAGCCGACGAAATCACCGAAGACGTGGACCCCATCGTATGCTCGCTCAGCAATGTGCGTGTCTCCATAGCTTTCGACTCCGCTCTGCTCGCCGAGATGGGCGATGACTGCAAAGTCACCGTTAAGGTTGGCGACAACGGAAGTCTCGACTTCACCAAAAACGATACTGAGAAATCCGGATACTTCGCATTCGTGGAAAATTCCACCACTCTGGCCGCCCATTTCCAAGGCACGGTGGAAGGCTATCCCGCATCCGAAACAAAAGCATACGACAACGTGGCCCCGGGCATGCACTACCGCATCACATTCCGTCTGCATCAGGCCGGCGAAGAAGACCCCGGTGAAATCTCCGGTGGCCTCAACGTCGATGCCAGCGTGGAGATCGTAGACATGAACGGTGACATTATCCCCGATGACGACATCATCGAAGACGACATGCGTCCTACGGAAGACCCCATCAATCCAGAGCCCGGTCCCGGCGGCGACGATCCTATAGTGGTATCCGGTCCGGCCATCACCGCCAAAGCGCCCATCGTGCTCGATCAGGTCAACAATATCGACACTTCAGCCAGCGTGGTGCTTTACATCCACTCCGAAACCGGCATTCAGAACTTTGAGGTAGACATCATATCCGACGATCTTACCCCCGAGGAGCTCTCCGGAATGGGTCTGCAGAGCCATCTTGACCTTGTAAATCCCGACGGTTACGCAGACTCCCTGACAGGCCTCGGATTCCCCGTAAGAGTCGGAGGTATGAAAGACGTGGACTTCGACCTCACCACCTTCATGCCTATGCTCGGTGTGTTTGGAGATCACCAACACACGTTCCGACTCTCCGTCACCGATGCCAACGGCACAACAACCAAAGACCTCATTCTTAAATTTTAACTTTTGAGTCCCAACAAAGAAACTACCTATGAAAAAGAATATATATTTGAGCCTTTTTGCAGCAGGTGCACTTCTGGCAGGACTCACCCAGTCCTGCTCCACAGAAGAGCCCTTCTCCAGCCAAGGCGACGGTGAACTGCGCATGAGCATGGTTATCAATTCCGACGTGACCCGTGCCGACGCCGACGTTGACGCTCTGCGGTCAAACTGCGTAGTCTATATCTCCGGACAAAACGGTCTGCTTCACAAGTGGAAAGGCCTTGAAAACGTTCCCGAAAGCCTTATGCTTAAGGGTGGCCAGTATGTGGCCGAGGCCTGGACAGGCGACTCCGTTTCCGCCTCGTTCGACAAGAAGTTCTACCGCGGATACCAGCCTTTCACAATTCAATCCGGTGTAAACTCAGTAGTGGTCAACTGCAAGATCGCCAACGTTGTGGTCAGCATCAATCCCGCCACCATAGATCCGGACCTTATGAAGGATTGGAAAATCACCGTGGCCAATTCCCGCGGCTCCCTTGACTTCGATGCCGACAACATGGACTACGCCAAAGGATATTTCATGATGCCTAATGCCGACACCGAACTCGTATACACCATCACCGGCACCAACACTGAAGGCAATCCCTTTACCCACACCGGCAAAATCGAAAACCCCGAACGGGCTCACGAATACGTGCTCAACGTAACGTATAATCCGGAATATGAGGAACTCGGCGGTTCGTTCGTAACCATCACCATCAACGATGAAGAAATCCTCGTGGAAGACGAAATCCCTCTTTATTCCCGTCCCGCAGTGAAAGGCGTGGGATTCGAGGCCGACAAACAGATTATGGGCAGTGCAGGAGCTTTCTCCGACAAGATACTGAAAGTGACGGCCTTCGGCGGTATCGAAAACCTTCATCTGGCCACTGACGAACCTCAGGCTTTTGCCTTCCTCAACCATGACACCGACCTCATCAACATGACTGAAGACGTTGCCAGCGAAGTGAAGGAAGCCGGACTCAAATGGGACTACAAATACAATGCCGAGCGCAACCTTGCCACGAGCTACATCACGCTCACCAAGGAACTCCTCAACACTCTCCCCGAACGCGACTCAGAATATACCCTTACCCTTACCGTCACGGATAAATACGGCAAATCCAACATGCAGAGCATTCGTATCGCCGTGGGTGAAGGCGCCATCGTGATCGATGATCCCGTCACCATCGAAGACGCCGGCAAAGACAACCTTCTCGACATTGGTGCCCGCAAAGCCACTCTCTACGGATCCATCGTAAACGATGAGGCCGAGACCCCCGGTATCCGTTACCGCGAAGCCGGCACATCTTCCTGGATTTTCGTGGCCGCTTCCCAAAGCACCGTCAACAAGGCCAAACGCCGTCATCTTTCCGCTGCTCAAGCAGTACGCTCCGGCGGCACAGCCTTCTCCGTGACTCTTACGAATCTCAAACCCGGCACCCGTTACGAATATCAGGCTGCTTCCGGTGATTTCTCCTCCGAATCCAAATATTTCACCACTGAAAGCGAATTCGTGATTCCCAACGCCAGCTTCGAGACTTGGGGCACCTACAGCGCAAAAACACTTCTGGGAACCAAGACCGTGATTTTCCCCGGTTCAAATCGCGAAGACTACTTCTGGGATTCCGGCAACGAAGGTGCGGCCACAGCCAACAAGACTGTGCTCAACCAGAGCTCCGACATGTACCATTCCGGCAGTGTCAGCGCACGTCTCGCCTCCACTTCTGCCGTAGGTGTGATCGCCGCAGGCAACATTTTCATCGGTAAATACGTCAGAACCGACGGCACCGACGGCGTCCTCTCCCTCGGTAGAGAATTCAATGGCTCTCACCCTGAGAAAGTTGTAGTCTACGCCAATTACCGTCCCGGTGGAAACGTGTCCATTAAATCCGGCAACGATAAATACGTTGATGTGGTAAAAGGAGGCACCGACCACGGACAGATCTATGTGGCCCTCACCACCGCTCCCATCGAAGTGCGCACCAAAGCCTCCAATCGCAAACTCTTCCCTGCGTCACCCACCAATGAAGACGGCAATCCTGCCGAAGACTACGACAAGGTAGTGGCTTACGGACAGGTGACTTGGAAGGAAGCCTTCGGTCCCGACGGCGGTCTGCAGCGCCTTGAGATTCCGTTCACATACCATTCCAACGCCAAGACTATCAAACCGCTCTATCTCGTGATAGTTTGCTCAGCCTCCAAATTCGGCGACTTCTATTGCGGCAGTGCATCTTCAGTAATGTATCTTGACGACTTCGAACTGGTATACTGATCCAAATAAAGGGTATGGCGGACTTGCATCCGTCATACTCACCATCCCGGGGGCTTTGACCGGTTTCCCTTTAATTCGGAAAGCTGACCCCGGGGCCCATCAGAGACGTCGACGATAGCCGCGTCTCATAACCCGAAATATGATTACATGAGCATAAAGCACTCATTAATAGCATTCCTTACGTTCTTGACTCTGTTCCCAACTGCGGCGCAGAGTCAAGAAACGTTTGAGAGGGAGATCGAAACCGTCACTTTTGTGCCTAAAGGCCAATGGGTGGCCGGGGCTTCGATTTCATATACCCAGACCAATCAGAACAAGTATCAGTTTTTCATTCTTGAAGGCATTTCAGGCGACACCTACAGTTTCAAAGTTTCGCCGATGTTCTGCTATATCTTCAAAGATGACATGGGTGTGGGAGGCAAATTCGCGTATTCCCGAAGTCTCACCAAACTTGAGAATGCCGACATTGTACTCGACTCAGAGACCGACACAAACATCGAACATCTTTACAGATTGGCACACAATTACTCCGCCACCGCCATCTACCGCAACTACTTCAGTATCGGACACTCCAAACGATTCGGATTCTTCAACGAACTCCAGCTTCAACTTGGAGGCGGACAGTCCAAACTCACCACAGGCACCGGACGCGACCTTACCGGTGCTTACGAGCGTAACTTCTCTCTCGACGTCGGCGTAGCGCCGGGTCTGGTGGTATTTCTCAACAATTACTCAGCTCTGGAGGTTAATGTCGGTGTACTCGGATTCTCTTACACCGCCACAAAATCCATCAAGGACCAAATCTACGTATCACGTAGAAACTCCAAATCGGCTAACTTCCGTATTAACCTGTTTTCCATCTCCTTCGGAGTGGGATTCTATATATAATCACGAAAGACATGAAAAAGCTCTTCCTACTGATTTCGCTGCTGTGTCTTTCGGCACCCGCATGCTTCGCTTCCGATCAATCTTCGATCTCCTCAGACTCCGTGCCCGGCAAATTCGTTTGGGTTCCGGATTCGCTTAGCCAAGACGTGGACAAGCTCCTCGAGGGCCACTCCAAGGTAGTGCTCGACAGTGAAAAACTCGATTTGTCCGAAACCGTGGTTTATAAAGGCGACACCATTCCCATGGTGCTCAAAGACCGCAATCTCGGACGCTACGACCGCGGACTTTTCAACTGGCTCTTCATCCCTAAAGGGTCCTGGCATTTCGGTCTGACAGCTTCTTATGGGGAATTTTCAACATCAGATCTTGAAATGTTCGACATACTCGACGACATTGATCTCGGCGCACACTCCTTCTCCATTCGCCCCTTCATATCCTACTTTATCCGCAACAACCTTTCCGTGGGTGTGCGTATGAGCTACAACACCACCAAAGCAAATATCGATTCATTCAAAGTGGACATCGATGAAGACATGAACTTCAATCTCCACGACATCGCCTACCGCAATGAATCATACTCCACTGCACTGATCCTAAACCAATATATCGGCATCGCCCGGCTCGGACGATTCGGCGTGACCAACGAAGTGTCGCTCGAATTCTCCTCAGGCAACAGCTCTTTCCGCCGCCCGTTTGCCGGAGTGCCCAAAGAGACACATACCACCTACATGGATGCCCGGCTCAACTTCTCGCCCGGCGTGTGTGTGTTCATCATGAAAAACGTAAGCTTCAACTTAAGCTTCGGTGTGTTTGGTTTCTATCTGCGCAACGAAAAACAAACCGTCGACGGCGAAGCCCTCGGCAACCGATTCACCAGCGGGGCCAACTTCAAGTTCAACATCTTCAATATCGCCATGGGTATTGGTGTGCATATCTGATCACTATGAACCGTTATACGAGAATTTCACAAGTATTGGCCACAGCCGTACTCGCTCTTGCGGCATGTCTTACCTCCTGCTTAAAAAACGACCTCCCCTTCCCTCGGATCACTCAGGAAATCATCGCCATCGCAGCGGAGGGAGAGATCATGCCCGCCGATATTGATGCGGAAGCTTTTACCGCCACTCTCTATCTGGGTGAAGATGTGGATATTCGGGCTGTAAAAATCACAGAGTTTAATGTCACCGAAGGGGCCGAGGTGACGCCCAACCCCATGGACTCAACAGTGGACCTGCAATCGCCAATCGTGGTCAACATCTCCAGATACCAAAACTATCAATGGGTGATTCGTGCCGAGCAGTCCATCGAGCGCAGCTTCGTAGTGAGCGGACAGATCGGCTCTTCCGTTATTGATGAAGTAGGCCGTAGAATACTCGTAAACATGCCAATGACGGCAGATCTTAATAAATGTGAACTCATCTCGGCCAAGCTCGGCCCCGAAGGTCTCACCACCACTGTGCCCGCACTCTCCCCCGGCTCCATCAATCTCAGCAGACCGCTGCGCATTGCCGTGACCTGCTGGGGACGCACCGAAGACTGGACCGTATATACCGAAAAGACCGAACTTCTGGCCCAAACCACTCAGGTGGATGCCTGGTCGCAGGTGATATGGGCATACGGATCGGGTCCCGCCGATCTTAAAGGCACTTTCCAATATAGGCAGAAAGGATCCGCAGATTGGATCGACGTGGATCCGGCAACTGTAAACCAAGCCGAAGGTTCCGGCAACTTCTCCGTAAGGATAGCCCATCTCCTGCCGCTCACCGCCTATGAAGTCAGGGCTCTTGCCGGACCCAACGAAGGAAACGTGGTGGAAGTAACCACCCAATCCACTGAAATTCTTCCCGACGGCTCATTCGACCAATGGTGGCAGGACGGTCGCGTCTGGTGCCCCTGGAACAAAGACGGCGTGCAATTCTGGGATACCGGCAACACCGGAGCCGCCACTCTCGGACAGAGCAATGTGGTGCCGTCCGACGACACTCCCACCGGCTCCGGACAGTCCGCAAAACTCGAAACACGATTCGTAGGCATCGCCGGTATAGGAAAACTCGCCGCAGGATCGATCTACACCGGTAAATTCGCAAAAGTGGACGGCACCAACGGTATTCTCGACTTCGGCAGGCCCTGGACCGTGCGCCCAACGAGACTCCGCGGTTACTTCAAATACACTACCGCGCCTATCAACTATGCGTCCTCCGAATACAAATACCTGATGGATCGTCCCGACTCATGCCATATTTACGTGGCCATGACAGATTGGAGCGCTCCCTATCAGATTCGCACAAACCCCAAAAACCGTCAGCTCTTCGACAAAAACTCTCCGGAAGTGATTGCTTACGGTGAAATAATCCGCGGTAACAACACCAACGGATGGCAGGAATTCACGATCGAACTCGATTACCGTTCCACCTCGAGAGTGCCGCGCTATCTGCAGATCACCTGCGCGGCGTCCAAATACGGCGACTTCTTCACCGGGGGCACCGGAGCAGTGCTCTTCGTGGACCAACTCTCGCTTGAATACGACTACTGACATCACTTCTATATGGACTCCGACAAGTTTTCCTGGAAAGCACGTGGCCGATCCTTCCGCTACGCGGCAAAAGGAATCTCGACTCTGTTTAAGCACGAACACAACGCCCGAATTCATCTATGCGTGGCCATTGCCGTCATTCTCTGCGGTTTTATTCTGAGAATTTCCGTCAATGAATGGTGTCTGGTATCCATTTGTATAGGTTCTGTCCTTGCCGCCGAAGGTTTCAACTCAGCCATTGAAACCCTTGCCGACAAAATATCTCCGGACTACGATCCTCTCATAGGGAAAGCAAAAGATCTCGCAGCAGGCGCAGTACTCCTTACTGTCGGAGGCGTTGTGATTACCGGTCTCATCATCTTCATTCCCAAATTAACAACCTTAATCTGCCGATAATGGGAAAATTTCACACCTATGTTTTAATCACTTTATCATTGATCTTCGTGGTCCACGGCTCCGTATTCGCTCAGGATATCTGGTATCCTGCCGACTACAGGCCGCCCTTCTATGAACCGTCCCACTCACAGAAGGCGGTGGCAACATCCACCGACATTATCACTCTGGCACTCCCAGTAGCCACACTCACCGGTGTGATTATAGCCCGGGACTGGGAAGGCCTGAAACAGGGAGCCTTTACAGCCGCCGCCACTGCCGGCGCCACACTTATCCTTAAATACACCGTAAACGAGACACGCCCCAACTTTAAAAACAGCCATTCATTCCCCTCGGGGCACACCTCCACTTCTTTTGCCACAGCCGCCTTCCTCCAGCGTCGCTACGGATGGAAATTAGGTGCCCCCGCCTATGCACTCGCCACTTATGTGGCCTGGGGTAGGGTCTACAGCAAAAATCATCACTGGTGGGACGTGGTGGCCGGGGCCGCCATCGGAGCCGGAAGCGCCTACATTTTCACCCGTCCATGGGCCCGGCAGCACGATTTGGCCATAGCTCCTTGGTCTGACGGCACATCTCATGGATTGGCAGCTTCTTTCTCATTCTGAGAGGGCTCGGCTCCATTTTTACCCTTCCCACACGAAAAAATCACACAATCTTCACCACCTGTTTTTGCAAGCTTTGATTTTTTTTGTAACTTTACGCCAATCTATAGCCTATAGTCCGTCCCATACAATATTCAGCTTTTGGGGCGAACCTGACCTTAATCATCTTCTATCTTCCCCAAGATCAAAATGAACAAAGTTCTTGACCAAAACTCAAAACAAAATTTAAAGGAAAAGATTCGCGGATGTCTATTCGGATATGCCATAGGCGATGCCCTCGGCAAAGGCACCGAATTAATGACCGCTCAGGAAGCGGCCGTGAAATATCCCTCCGGACTTCATCACTACAATCAAATCATTCGCGATGCCCACCGCTCCCATTGGGCAAAAAACGACTTCACGCTCGACACTGAATGGTTGCTTATCCTTCTTGACTCAATCAAAGAAGACGGTTACTCTTCTCCCGAAGGATATGCCCGCAAGCTCCGCCAGATGTATGAAGCAAACCCCTTCGATATGGAAGGCAGGTTACGTGTAGTGATTTCTCACCCCGACTTTCTTCAAAAGCCAATGGAAGTGGCCCGCAGTGCCTGGAACCGTTCCGGACGCCTCGAAGCTTACAATGAATGTCTCGGACGCGCTATGGTGCTCGGCACCTCACTCACCGACTACGCCCGTAAAGCCACCGACAATTGTAAAATCACACATTACGACCCCCGGTGCGTCACTTCAAGCGTAGTCATAGCCCACGTAGCCCACGACCTGCTTTGGGGAAACGGAGACATTTCTATCGATTTCCTTATCGAAATATGCAAGTCGCTCGATGAAAGAGCTGTTCCCTTTGTAGACACGGCGGCCAACGGCTCTCTCCAAGACTTCGATCT
This sequence comes from Muribaculum sp., assembly GCA_023664085.1. GTDB lineage: Bacteria > Bacteroidota > Bacteroidia > Bacteroidales > Muribaculaceae > Lepagella. The sequence goes on from JAMPGE010000001.1 coordinate 19,892, forward strand.
TGACGATCGCGACACTTACTGGTGGGCACGCAAAACCATGGGTAGCGCCCTGTGGTGTCTGTGGCATTGCTCCTCCCCCCTTGAAGCGCTCGATATGCTCGTGGCCGAAGCCGGTGACGCCGACACCAACGCAGCCCTCGCCCTCGGACTGCTCGGCCTGAAAATGGGCTACAAAGCCCTCCCTGCCGATCTGGCCGAAGACCTCCTGCAATATGACAGGCTCGAAAATGCCGCTTCCCTTTGGGTGAATCTCCTCGAAGAATTCGCTTCCAAAGAATACGACATGAACTTAAAATAAAAAATCAAATCCCCTCGGGGAGACTCCAGCTTCCAGTAAATAATCTTGATGAAGAAAGCCAATCCTTGGATCGAAGCCATGAGACTTCGTACATTGCCCGTGAGCGTTGCGGGCGTGTTTGCCGGGTGCGCCTGCTCTCTGCTCTGCGGCCATTTCCGATGGCTTCCGGCCATTATCTGTCTCCTTTTCGCCGTTGCCGCCCAGATAGTGTCAAACTTCGCCAACGAATACTACGATTTCAAAAACGGCCTCGACAAAAAAGGACGCGAAGGATTCCGCAGAGGGGTCACCGAGGGTGACATCAACCCGCTCTCCATGAAGCGTACGATGTTTGCGTTGCTCGCAGCCGACTGTCTTCTCGGATGCTCCCTCATTCTTTTCGGCGGGTGGATACTGCTGCCCGTGGGCATAGCCATCGCCCTGTTTGCACTCGCCTACAGCACAGGCCCCTATCCTCTCTCCCACCATGGGCTCGGAGACTTGGCAGTGATTATCTTCTTCGGCATTGTCCCCGTGGTCTTCACCAACTTCGTGCAGCAACCTTCCCGGCCCCACTGGGCCCTCACATCCATCGTAGGAGCGGCAGTAGGAATGCTGGCCGCAAATGTGCTTATCGTAAACAATTACAGAGACTGCGACGATGACAAGGCCGTGGGCAAACACACCACCGTAGTCATCTTCGGACGAAAAACAATGGCTGCCGTATACCTAATATTCGCCATACTGGGATGTGTAATCCTCGCCAACGTCCTCACTATGGCTATCTCTCCACTCTGGGGATATGCCATGGCTGTGCCAGCCGTTATCTACGTGATGCTTTGGAAAAAAATATGCTCTCTCCGGGGAGCGGCGCTCAACGTGATGCTCAAACGCACTGCCGTCACCATGCTCGGTGTCTGTCTGTATCTGCTGATTGCAGCCGTTATCAACAACGGAGCACTCGCCTGACGATAACTTTTCCCCTATTTTCAGATAATAAACGCACAATTCCTTTAGTTCATATTACATAGACATTCTCATTAAGTCCCCTTCTCATCAAACATATGGCAGACAACCGATATAACAAACGCCCCAACCACAACCCCGTGCCACAAGTGGACACTCTCGGCAAACTCCCCCCGAGAGACATTGACCTTGAAAACGTGGTGATCGGTGCACTTATGGTGGAGGAAGACGCATATATGAACGTATGCGACATTCTCGTGCCCGAAAGCTTCTACGATCCCGCTAACCGCAAGATCTATGAAGCAATATGCAATCTCGGCTTCAACCAGCAGCCGATCGACATGATCACCGTCACCGACAAACTACGTCAACTCGGTACTCTCGAAGAAGCCGGCGGCCCGGAACGCATAGCCCAGCTCACCGCCAAAGTATACTCCTCGGCAAACATCGGCTTTCACGCCCGCATCGTAGCCCAGAAATACCTTGCCCGAAGACTCATCACCTTCGCCTCTCAACTTGAGACGATGGCTTTCGACGAAAGCAACGACGTAGACGATCTGCTCCAACAGGCCGAAGGGAGTCTTTTCGAAATCTCCCAGACCCAACTCAAGCGCGAAGTGACACAGATCGACCCCGTGCTCAACCTCGCCATGGAGCAGATCCAGAACGCTGCAAATACCTCTTCCGGACTTTCCGGCCTGCAGACAGGCTACACCGATCTGGACAAGATGACCTCCGGATGGCAAAATTCCGACCTCGTGATCATCGCCGCCCGTCCGGCTATGGGCAAAACGGCTTTCGTACTCTCCATGGCAAAAAACATGGCTATGGACTATAATATACCCGTGGCAATTTTCACACTTGAGATGGCAAACGTGCAACTCGCAAAACGACTGATGAGCAACCTTGCCGACATTGAAGGTGAAAAAATCAAAAGCGGACAACTATCCGACGAGGAATGGGACCGCCTTAACAACGGCCTGCGCGAAGCTTACAATTCCCCCCTCTATCTCGACGAAACTCCCGGACTCAGCATCACCGAACTGCGCACAAAAGCCCGTAGGCTCGTTCGCGAAAAGGGCGTGAAACTCATTATAATCGACTACCTCCAGCTTATGAATGCCGCCGGCATGAAACTCGGCAGCCGCGAGCAGGAAGTAAGTACAATTTCCCGATCACTCAAGGCTCTCGCAAAAGAACTCAACATCCCGGTCATAGCCCTTTCTCAGCTCAACCGAAGCACCGAATCACGCGAAGACAAACGCCCCGTGCTCTCCGACCTGCGTGAATCCGGTGCCATTGAGCAGGATGCCGACATCGTTTGCTTCATCCATCGCCCGGAATATTATACCAAATCAGGTCAGGACGCCGAAGGCAACGATATCAGAGGTATGGCCGAACTCATTGTGGCAAAGCACCGAAGCGGAGCCGTGGGCGACGTCAAACTTCGATTCGTAAACCGATTCGCCCGATTCGAAAACTGGGACGAAGGATACCGGGCCGTGCAGCAAGCCGTAAAAGACGCTCCATTAGAGCGATTCCAAAGCCGTATGGCCACCGAGAAACGCAACGCGTCCGGGGCCGCTCCCGCTCCCACCTTCGCACCCCCTGCCGACACTTTCGGCGGTGCCCCGGCCCCCGACATCTTCCCGGGTCCCGGCGAAGACAACATCCCCTTCTGACCCCACACATAAACTCATAAACGATAATCTCATATACCTTAAATTAATAAACACTTAAACTAACATACCTTAAACTAATAAACCTATCAGGGTTCGGCCTTTGCCGAACCCTGATTTATAATATTTTTAAGAAAATTTGAACCACTTTCACCCTATTTGTGTTTTAGAGTTAAAATATATAAAACTTAAGGTTATGGATACAAAGGAAAGACACATCAGAGAAAACGAATCCAAAGCTAAAAAGGAAGCTCTGGAAGAAAGAAATCATATGACCCCCGACGAAATCGCTCAGAGCATGCCCGCCGAAGGTAAAGAAAATCATCGCAAAAATTCCAAGAAAACCAACAGACTATGGCTATGGCTTGGAGTAATAGTCCTTGTCTTCATCATTATCTACTGGCTGTTCACTATTGGTGTGTTTGAAAGCATCACCGGAGTGACCAACGGATAATTTCACCCTCTTCCATATCCGGATGCCTGCCAAGGAAGTCTTTCCCATGCATCCGGAATAAAAAAACATATCTACTGAACCATTTATCTTTGCCTGACGTTATATATACAGAAACAGGAAAGACATTCAACATTTATCCCAACACCGGCCATTCAAGGTCCTTATAAAGGGCGTATTTCAGATTTGAAGTTGACCGGGAAGTCCTCTGGAGCCTCTGGCACTCGAGGACTTTTTTTTGCCCGCTTATTGAATTTACATAAGAATCTTAGGGGCGTGGCATGTCACGCCCGGGCCAAGGATGCCAAATCCAGCCTTAGACCCCGTCTCATAATGAAGTTTAGACAACTTCAATAAAAGCAACCCAAGGTCGCCGCCCCTAAAGCTGATTTTTTATGAGATAGGGTCTTGGACAAAAGCAAATCAGCCGGACAGTCCCTGAAGGGCAATCCGGCTGATTTGTCTGTAAACGCGGTAACAGAAGGCAGCTTACTTCCCGGCGATATGATCGGATACGGAAAGGGAGGCGCGGCCTTTGGCACGACGGCGGGACAATACCTTGCGGCCGTCTTTGGTAGCCATTCTCTCGCGGAAGCCATGTTTGTTTACTCTTCTGCGATTGGAGGGTTGGAACGTTCTTTTCATTTTTATAAAGCTTTATATTGTTTTCGTTATTACGCTTTTATCCACGGCACGCAATCCCATGGCGGGGTGGTGCTCCGCTTCGGACTGCAAAATTACAAAATCTTTTCCTTTTCACCAAAATATTTTGTAAAAAGTGGATTTATTATTAATTTTGCGATACTTTTTAACGTTGATTTTTCAAATCTATAAATATTCCCAGCGATTATGATGAACGCTCAAGACATCAAGAACGGTTCCTGCATCCGTCTTGACAACCGTCTTTACTTCTGTGTGGAATTCCTCCACGTTAAGCCCGGAAAAGGCAACACTTTCATGCGTACTAAACTCAAAGACGTCGTTGACGGTCGCGTGATTGAACGCCGCTTCAACATCGGTGAAAAACTCGAAGACGTTCGTGTGGAACGCCGCCCGTACCAATATCTTTACGCCGATGGTGGCGACGACATCTTCATGAACCAAGAGACCTTCGATCAGGTGCCCATCAATAAGGAACTCGTCACCGGCGCTGCCTTCATGAAGGAAGGAGACGTGGTGGAAGTGGTTTCCGACGCAAGCACCAACACAGTGCTCTACGCTGAAATGCCAATCAAGACCGTGCTCAAGATCACTTACACAGAGCCCGGACTCAAAGGAGACACCGCAACCAACACCCTCAAACCCGCCACTGTAGAGACCGGTGCCACCGTGAAAGTCCCCCTCTTCATCAACGAAGGCGAACTCATCGAAGTGGATACCCGCGACGGCAGCTACGTAGGCCGCGTAAAAGCATAAAACTCACTCCCCGGATATGGATTCCGCCCAAGCCAGCAACCTCAAATTTTCAATTATTGTGCCGGTCTTCAATCGGCCCGATGAAATCGAAGACCTCCTTCTGAGTCTTTCCAGACAAACGGACACTGGCTTCGAAGTGGTAATCGTAGAAGACGGCTCCACGGTAGATTGCCGCAAACAATGCGACGATTTCGCCGACAGGGTGGATATCCGCTACTTTTTCAAAGACAACGAAGGGCGCAGCATCGCCCGCAACTATGGTATGGACAGAGCCGGCGGAGACTTTTTCGTCTTCGTCGACTCTGACTGTATTTTACCCCCCGACTACATCGCCAACCTTAGAAGCTGCCTCGCTCGCACCGGTGCCGACTGCTTCGGCGGTCCCGACTCCGCCCACGAATCCTTCACCGATACCCAAAAGGCCATAAACTATGCCATGACCTCTTTCCTCACCACAGGAGGAATCCGCGGCGGTAAGGTCCAGATGGAGAAATTCGTGCCACGCACCTTCAATATGGGCTACACCCGGGAGGTTTACGAAAAAGCCGGTGGCTTTCGCGAAATGTTTTCCGAAGACATCGACATGAGCACACGCGTAAGGTTGGCGGGATTCTCGCCGATGCTCTTCCGCAATGTGGTCGTATTTCACAAAAGGCGTGGCAATCTCGCCAAATTCTGGCGACAGGTCCACGTTTTCGGAATGTCGAGAATCACTCTTCAGCTTCTTTACCCCGGATCAATGAAGCTCGTGCACTGGCTTCCCGCGGTTTTCGTAATGGGAGCCACGGCCCTCATCATTGCTTCGTTTTTCTGGAAATGGGCATTGATTCCTCTCCTTGTATACATCCTCGCATTATGGATCTGGGGCATCGTCAGCACCCGCAGTATCAAAATAGGCACAATGGGCGTGGCTGCCTCAATGGTGCAACTTTGCGGCTACGGCACAGGCTTCATACGTGCCTACGTATGGAAAATCCTTCTGCGCCACGGCCGTGACGAGCAGCAGGAAATTAGAATGCGTAAAGGAAAATAGTGAATCACCACCCCATGAGCGACTCTCCTCTCACCGTAAAAGATTTCGATCCCTGCGACCAGCCCAGAGAGCGGGCTCTCGAATACGGTTGCAAAGCACTTGCCGCACCGGATCTATGGGCGATTATTCTACGCGCCGGGGTGCCCGGCACTCCCATCACCACCCTTTGCCGCAACCTCATGACTGCCGCCGGAGGCAACCTTCACAACCTTGAACGCTTTCCTCGCGAACGCATGATGGAACTCCCGGGCATCGGTATCACCAAGGCCCTTCAGATCGAGGCTGTCATTGAATTGATCCACCGCTACAACACTGAGAAAATCGATCCCAAAGAGCCGATCAGCTCCTCCCGCCAAATTTTTGAATTCGTCAAAGAAGATATCGCGAATCTTGATCACGAGGAAGTTTGGGCACTTTTCATCAATCGGCGCAATCAGGTCATCGACAAAATGAGAGTCACTTCAGGAAGTTCGGTGGCAAGCATTTTCGACATCAAGGCCATTGTCAGGCAAGCCATTCTTGCCAAGGCCGAAGGACTTGCCATGGCCCACAATCATCCTTCCGGCAACCTGAGGCCAAGTATTCAGGACGACGATATCACCCACAAGCTTTTTGAGGCATGCAAAGTCTTTGAATTGCGTATGCTGGACCACGTTATCGTGTCGCGCGAGGGCTACTACAGTTACTTCGACCAAGGAAGGCTTCGCTGACAAGCCGCGGCTTAACCTTTACCGCCCCCTTGTGCAATGTGTCGATCAGCGCGTCTTCATTGCCTCTTGTCGGGCGCAAATGGTGATTTCCCTCAGGATTCAAACCATACAGATACTTATACACCAGCACCCTTCTGCACCGGTCGTTGATTATCGACTCCGGCAGTCTGCCCGACTCCACTGCCTCCACCACACCGGCTATTTCCCGCTCGGTGCGCGCCGGAGCCAGCACTATGTCCGCACCGCTTTCCAAGGCATCCACCGCGCTATATCCGGCGGCTCCTCCCATATTTATCGCATCCGTTATAATCAGACCTTGAAACCCCATACCCTGCCTAAGCAGTCCTTTCATTATCACGGGTGAGAATGCAGCCGGACGTCGAACCGTATCCAGCGCGGAGGCATAAATATGCCCCACCATAACCCCGCTGAGGCCCGACTTGCAATATTGCCGGAAGGGCAACAAATCCTCAGTCCACATCTCCTGCTTCGATTTGCCCACTGTCACCAGTCCGTCATGACTGTCTCCCCGGGCACTCCCGTGCCCTGGAAAGTGTTTGGCCACGCTGACCACTCCTCCGGCCTCCAATCCTCGTGAGTAGGCCACCCCAAGTTCGGCTACCCTTCTGGGATCCATTCCGAACGAACGGATACTTCTTCCCTCCGTCGACACATCCATTACCGGGCCCAATATCATATTTATCCCGGCAAGCCTGCTTTCCCGGGCCACTTCCCTGCCGTATTCATAGAGATCGTCGGCATCCGCCTCCGAAGAAATCTGCGAATTCCATAAAAATCCCGGGGCATCGCTCAGTCGCATCGACAACCCCTTCTCCGCATCTATGGCTATAAACAGACCGCAGTGGGCAAGAGTAGACAACGAATCGGCGATCAAAGCCGCGGAAACTACATCTCCCTTTAGAAGTACAATCCCGCCTACTCCCTGCCGATCCACATAATCGCGGATCTGATCCAGAGTAGCCTCATCGCTGCGCGTATACACCGCAGGCATAAACAATTGGCCCACTCTCAGCTGGAGCGACATAGTACGCATCACTGAGTCGGCCCATTGCTCGGCTCTCAAGCTATCCGTCAATAATGCAGAGGGCATAGCCACACTGTCGGTGGCCATGCCCTTTTCTTTTTGTTTCACACCGCATCCCTGCAGAGCCACGACTATTGTCATGACCCAGAGCCAACACATGGCCCAACGTGCAGGATTGCCGGAGGTCAGCATCTATTCTTCGAGAGTTATGAATCTTGAGGCAAGATTGGGGGCGATGGGCAGTCCCAGTTTCCCCTGCGTTTCCACATATTCAAGTATGGGCACCGACACTTCTACGGCATCTCTCCATAACAACTCACTGTTGGCAAGAGGTTTCAAATCATCGTTGCCCCAGAAAAGATAGTCGATCGTGGCGTAAGTATATTCTTTATCGGGATCCATCTCCTCTCCATTGATCACTACCCGCACGAGATTGCCGTCCTTATCACTGACCACGCGGATCTCATCGCTTACGGCCTCCCCTCCTTTGCGGGCAGCTATTTCCATTGCCTTGATGAAATCGGAACCTTTGATCCGGGCTACCACAAGATGATTCGAAAACGGGAAGGTGGAAAGTATCTGTCCTTCGGTCACTTTTCCCTTTTCCATATCATGCCGTATTCCTCCTACATTCATCAGCCCGAAATCCACTCTCGGCAGATTCTTTCCGGCGTTGCGCATACTGTCTACCACCTGGGTGGCATAATGCATGGCGAAATCTCCCGCCCAATTCGGATATCCTCCCGTGCGACCTGCCTTCAGATCATACATCGACTGTGCTATAACCCGATTGTTGACCGAGTCCACCACATGCTTATAGGGAGCAATAAATCGCTTCATCTTCTTATCGAGCTGCGAATCCGGGAAGCGATCTGTGACCTTTATCAACTCATAATCATACTCCGCCGGTGTCAATTTCTTCAGCGCATCAAGATCTATCTTAATGTAGCCCAAAAGTTTGCCGTATTTCCCGGTCTGACAGATCAGAACCGGCCGTCCGTTGGCGTTCTCCACAATATTGGGATACTGGCCGGTCTGTCCGGGCTCTATCACAGTGTGGGAGTGGCCGCCGATTATTATGTCGATATCCTTTGAAGACTTGGCAAGTTCATAATCTGTGGTCTTTTCGTTTTCTTTCTTTACTCCGATATGACTCACCACCACCACAAGATCACATTTCTTGTCGTTTTTCAGATATGCCGCTGTGGAATTGGCTGTCTCAATCACGTCGCGAAACTTCATCCCCTCATAATTCTCTTTGGAGATAAGGCTTTCGGGATCTGTATTGATACCGATAAATCCCACCTTCTTTCCGGCCACCTTCTTGATCACATACGGATCAAACATTCCCTTGAGCGGCGTGTCGGTGAAGTCATAGTTAGCCGACAGGCGGTTGGCTTCCACATCCTTATAATATTTGGCCAATTCTTTCAGACCGTTGTCGAATTCGTGGTTACCCAAGATACGCACATCGTATTTGGCCATATTCATCAAAGGATACTCCACGTCGCCCTTGAAAAACTTGAAGTAGAGGGTGCCCTGCACCATATCTCCGGCGTCTACCAGTATCACATTCTTTTCAGCCTTGCGGATGCTGTCGATAATTGCCTGGCGCTGAAGCACTCCCCCCTGCCCGTGCTCGTCGGGATCTATCAGGGAATGGGTATCGTTGGTGTGGAGAATCACCAAATCTTCGGCCACCAGCGATGTAGACACCGCGAGCATGGCCGTCATTGCCAATCCTCCCGCCAATATTTTAAGGTAGTTTTTCATATTTATCGGATTTGGTCTCAGTTGATAAGGTTTTCTCCGGTCATATCAGCCGGCTGGGGAAGTCCCATCAGATGCAGCAACGAGGGAGCCACGTCGGCCAGACGGCCGTTTTTCACGATTGCCTTCGGATTGCTGCCCACATAGATGAAGGGCACCGGATTAAGCGAGTGGGCAGTGTTGGGCGTACCGTCTTCGTTGGTGGCACGGTCGGCATTGCCGTGGTCGGCTATGATGATGGTCTCGTATTGATGGGCCTTGGCGGTCTCCACCACGTCCTTCACACATCCGTCCAGACATGCTATGGCCTTCTCTATCGCCGGGTAAACTCCCGTGTGGCCCACCATATCTCCGTTGGCATAATTCACCACAATGAAATTATATTCATCGCTCTCTATGGCTTCCACAAGCTTTTTGGTTACCTCAAGAGCCGACATCTCCGGCTGCAGGTCATAAGTGGCTACCTTCGGCGAAGGCACCAGAATACGGTCTTCTCCGGGGAATGCGTTCTCTTTGCCGCCGTTGAAGAAGAAGGTGACGTGCGCGTATTTCTCCGTCTCGGCTATATGAAGCTGCTTCATGCCCTGCTTGCTCAGATATTCCGCAAGAGTGTCGGGCACGTCGCCCTTCTTGAAAAGTATGTGTACGCCCTTGAACGAATCGTCATAGGGCGTCATGCAGTAGTATTGAAGATCAGGGATCGGCAGCATTCCGTCTTCCGCATGCTGGGTGAGCACCGTGGTCAGTTCTTTGGCCCGGTCGTTGCGGTAATTGAAGAAGATCACCACGTGGCCCGCGCCTATACGGCCATCCACGTTTTCGTTGACTATCGGCAACAGGAATTCATCGGTCACATCCTCGCCATATGATTTCTCCACGGCAGCTATAACGTCTGTGGTCTGCTCTCCCTCTCCGTACACGAGCATGTTGTAGGCTTTCTTAAGACGTTCCCAGCGTTTGTCGCGGTCCATGGCGTAGTATCGGCCTATCACGTCGGCTATCACTCCCGCCGATTTGTCGCAATGTGCCTGTACTTCGCGCAGGAAGCCTGCGCCGCTGCGGGGATCAGTGTCGCGTCCGTCCATGAAGCAATGCAGATACACTTTATCCAGTCCGTATTCCCTGGCTGTGTCGCACAGGGCATACAGATGGTCGAGAGAGGAATGTACGCCTCCGGCCGATGTAAGTCCCATGAAATGGATGGGCACATTATGCTCCTTGGCATATGTGAAGGCACTCACTATCTCCGGATTCTTCGAAAAGCTGCCGTCGGCAATGGCGCGGTTGATCTTTACAAGATCCTGATATACCACACGGCCGGCACCGATGTTGAGATGGCCTACTTCCGAATTGCCCATCTGGCCGTCGGGCAAGCCTACCGCCTCTCCGCTGGCCTGAAGCCGGGAGTGCGGATAATTGGCCTCAAGTGAGTCCATATAGGGGGTAGGGGTATTATAGATGGCATCGTCGCTCTTATGATCGCCTATGCCGTATCCGTCAAGAATGATTAATAATGCTTTTTTTGCCATGACTTTTATATACTGTAGAATTTCTATTATTGAAGCGATTTAAACTTTTTACTTAAAGAATTGTATAACAGACATGCCGCATCCCTGTCGACGGGTTGCGCCACCGCTATGCAAAATTAACAAATTACTCCGACTATTTGATAGCCGGAGCAATAATTTTTATGCTTTTTTACCATCTTGATTACTCTTTACCAATAATCATCGGTGGATGGAATCCCTTCATATCCTCCGTCGGTATCATCGGTGCCGCGGTCGATGTAATCATACGTGTCCTCTGTGTCTGATTCGTAGCGGGAGGAGCGGAAGGAATTGTCCACTCCCTGCACAGAACCGACCACCGGCAGCGCCAACGCGAACATAAGTATCATAACATCGCCGAACCCGAACCTTGATCCGGTATTGTGTTTGGATTCTCCGGGCGTTAGCGTCAATATCAAAAACCATATCGATCCTATCACCGGCACCAACGAGATCAATACCCATGTTCCATTCTTGCCCTGATCATGCATTCGCCTCACGCCGAGCGACAATGAGGGTATAAACAATATCGCCATAAGCAGGAGCATTGCGCAATATCCGGCGCCCAGGGATGTGTATACATCACATCCGGAGAGTGCAGCTATCGTCATGCCCGCTCCATATACCAACACCGTGACTATCACGTATGCCAATACCGAGAGCCAGTAGTATTTCACCGAAGTCGAGCCACTGAAGTCGGCGTAATGGCCAAAAAACGTCTGAAAGAAATATTTTGAGAAGAAACTAGTCTTTTGGGTCGACGTTATTGCTATAGGTTGATTATAGGATGTTTCACTCCCGTAAAAAGATTGTTCCCGTTGCTCCGGATCATACTCCGGTGTATAATCCGGAATCACCGGGGGCACCGGCGGTGGCGTTTGCCGCCGGGACGCTTCAAGGCGGGATGCCATTTCCTGCTCTGCCCGACGCCTTATTTCCTCAGCCTTTACCCTTGCATCTTCAGCCTTACGCAATTCCTCCTCGGCGATACGTTTCTGCTCTTCCAGCCTGCGACGCATTTCTTCAGCTTCACGTTCGGCTTCGCGCCGTAGCTGCTCTTCGGCCTCGCGCTGCCGTTGCTCTTCGGCCTCGCGCTGCCGTTGCTCTTCGGCCTCGCGCTGCCGTTGCTCTTCGGCCTCCCGTTGGCGTTGTTCCTCTGCCATTACAGATTCTTCTGTCGCGCTCTTTTCGCGTTCTGCCAACGCCTCCGCAGTAATCTTTTCTCCACAGTGGATGCATCTACGTGCTAAAACTGTCACCGATCCGCCACATAGCGGACAGACCCTATATCCGTTTTTTACCGCCATCTTATTATTATCTATCAAGTATTGATTTTGATTCTTTTATGAAATAGCCTGCCAATGTTATGGTTAGACCCGAACGACATGATATACAATAACGCGGGCAAGGCTTCCCGGCCTTGTCCGCGTCATTATGATTTGAAAGACTTCGGTTTTCTTCCGACTTGGTCGGAAGATGCCGACTATACATGCAGCATGCCTGCACGTAATTTTTATTTCTTGTCTTTCTTGAGCTCCTTGATACGGGCTTTCTTTCCCTTGAGCGCACGCAGATAGTAAAGTTTGGCACGACGTACCTTGCCGTATTTGTTTACTGTGATGCTCTCAATGAAGGGGGATTCGATGGGGAAGATACGCTCCACGCCGATTCCGTCGGAGATCTTGCGTACTGTGAAACGCTTCTTGTCCTCATGGCCGTTGATGCGGATCACTACTCCTTTGTACTGCTGGATACGCTCCTTGTTTCCCTCTTTGATACGATAGGCCACGGTGATGGTGTCGCCGGGTCCGAACTCATCAAACTGTTTCTTGGGAGTGGCAAATGCCTCCTCTGCAATTTTGATTAAATCCATTGTCTTTTTGTCTTTTAAATTATACCTTGCAATATAGCGAGCTTCCATGTCTCCCCAGAGATTACAAAGCTTCGGCAAAATTACAACTTTTTTACTTATCCACCAAATTCATCGTGTTATTTTTGCGGATATTATCTTTCCTCCTATATTGCCGCTTATGATATAGACGCCTTTTTCCAGATCCGACAACGTTATCGCTTCGCTGGAATTTCCATGAAGTGTCTTAATTTTGGCGCCTCCCAATGTGTACACATTCACGGTCCAATCGCACCGTGAGCTGACAGTCAGCTGGTCGACTTCTACATCCAGACGATCTTCCGCAACTTCCCCCACTCCGGAAGTAAGGTGTTCAGCATAATCATCATACAGTTTGTTATTGACATACAGCAACGTGCCGTCACTGCGCTTGCGAAGCATTATAAGCTTCAACGCGTCCGTGTCAAGCCCGCGGGCAGTCACCGACGGTCCTCCCAAAAAGTTGGAGCCTTCACCTACAGGGCCTACTCCGGCTATCCAGACCATTCCGTTGCTCAACACCACCCGATACCGTGAATCATTCTTCTTATCCGGCATTATGATATTTTCCACCTTGGTAGGTTCGTATCTTCCGGAAGCAACATCTTTATAGAAAAATTCCTCTCCGGGCTGTACGTTGAACGACATTACCGGATATTCATTCGTGCCAAGACGCAGGAACGGATTTATATCGCTCCCGTTTTTCGACCACAACCCTGCCGGCAGATCATAATCCAGAGGCAAAGAGAAAACCCTGTCGTGGTCGGCACGCAGCAAACCTACAAGCATTCCTTCAGACGCATCCGCATCAGCCCTGTCGAAGGAATAAAGACAGTGATACTCCTTGTCCGCTCCTTCTCCAAAATTCTTCTTTCCGATAAATCTCTGATAAGTGAGGAGTCCGGATTTAGGCGAATCCGAAGTGTTGCAATACACCCATTCCAAGTCTTCATCCATTATCGATGAAACATCTTGCGTATTCAGCTGCATGATATAGTTCATGGAATTTCCCCAGAACCAAAATTTGTTGGGATAAACATGTTCATAACAAACCTCGCCATTCTGATTCCGCATCACCAATCTGATTGTTCCCCAACCGAACGATATCGGGTGATTACCGGAATTCTCCAGCGTGTTGTTATTATACAGTATGGTCGTCTCCGTTGCGAGATTTGGCTCGGTATATCCTTCAGAAGGTACGTCACTTGGACCTACTACTATTGTATATCCATTAAGTGCCTTATAGAGTTTATAATCCCAGGCTCTTCCTCGATACCAGTCCTCTCCTATATCAAGGTGCGACCAGATCGTCAAGTTGCCTTTTCTGTCAGCTTTTATATTAAGAAAAGAAGGAGTTATCTCATCGGGATAAGAAATTTCATTACTCAAAATTTCCGCCGGATTCCACAAAACACCATAATCGGAATCCTCCGGCGATTCAGCGGCAAGACTTAACCAACCGAGCAGCAAGATACAAAAAAGGAAATTTTAATTAATTTTTGCCTCATAATGTTAGATTTTAATTATTCTTTGCAAATATAATACATAAATTAACAATCTCCAAATTTTAACATACTATTTTATAGCAGTATCTTCATTACAAAAGCATTGGCAAAATATAAGCATTAGACAAAAAAATCAATATTTGAGAATTCAGATATTTAAATTAATGTCACTAAATTAAGAACTGTCGGGGTTCGCCTCGGAGAGGCGAGATTCGTGGTTAACCCCAGGCTTTTGCCTGGGGATCGGCAAAATAAGTAAAATAAGCCTCGAAGAGGCGATGTAGTGAGAACTCTTATTTTAGTGACATTAATATTTAATGTATTTCCAATGTCTTATTGTCTCTCGGCTCTCAAACTCAAACTGAAATGGTTAATGCCATCGTGACTTTTTCATATTTTTGCCGGAAAGTTTACTATTTTTCAGTCTTTCCTGTTGTGGTACAGATTTTATACTTAACTTTGCAATGCAATTGAGAGTCTACTCTTGATTATTTTCATTGTAGATGATGTTTTCTAATGAATACTTTGCTTCGAAATAACGGAATTCCCCTCTCGATCAATCTCAGGGGGGATCTTATGACTTTCGACTCTCCGAAAGTGATGGGTATCGTCAACGTTACCCCCGACTCTTTCTTCTCCGGAAGCCGCACTCCGGAAAGTGGCGCGATAGAGGCCCGTGTGGTTTCAATGCGTGAAAACGGTGCCGACATCATCGATCTCGGCGGCTATTCCAGCAGGCCCGGCGCCGACGAAGTTTCTCCCGATGAAGAATACCGCAGGCTTGCCACCGGGCTTGAAGCGATCCGAAAAGTCTGGCCCGAAGCTCCCGTCAGTGTAGATACTTTCCGTGCCGACGTGGCCCGCAAATGTATCACTGAATGGGATGTGGATATCATCAATGATATTTCCGGCGGCTCTCTTGATCCTGAAATGTGGCCTGTCGTGGCCGACCTGAAAGCGGCATATATCCTCATGCACATGCGGGGCACCCCATCCACCATGCAGTCTCTAACCGATTATGCCGATGTCACCGCCGACGTAATATCCGACCTCGCCTTCAAGGCCGACAAACTGCATTCAATGGGTGTGGCTGATGTCATCATCGACCCGGGATTCGGATTTGCCAAAACCACCGCACAAAACCTTGAAATGCTTGCCCGTCTCTCCGAACTTAAGAAAATGGGCATGCCGATCCTTGCGGGAATGTCAAGAAAAAGCATGATCTGGCGCGCTCTTGACATCACTCCCGAAGAAAGTCTGCCCGGCACAATCGCCCTCGACACCGTAGCCCTGCTCAACGGAGCCGATATCATCAGAGTGCACGACGTAAAGGAAGCCGTACAGACAGTAAGACTTCTAACTTTAATGAATCAATACTCCTCAGAGAGCGAAATAAGTTAGACCTCATGTTATCTTTCGGCATCAAAGACATAATCGATGTGCTGATAGTGGCCATGCTGCTCTTCTACCTCTACAGGTTGATGAAGCGCAGCGGCACGCTCAGCCTTTTCTACGGCGTATTGCTCTTCATAGGCATTTGGGTGGTAGCTTCCGAGATCCTCGACATGCGTATGACCGGCACTATCCTCAACCGATTCATGAGCATAGGTCTGCTCGTGCTTGTGATCCTTTTTCAGGATCAGATCAAGAGATTTCTCATCGACATCGGCAGCCACCGCAAGCTCTCGAGCATAAAACGCCTCTTTAAGCATCAGGTCAAGGACGATAAGGAACGCAAGAGAATCACCGCCGTGGTCTACGCTTGCATGGCAATGTCGAAATCCAAAACCGGAGCCCTCATCGTATTCCAACGAAAAATGCCCCTCACCGATTACGAACGCACCGGCGATGAAATTGACGCCGACGTCAACATGCGTCTCATCGAAAACATTTTCTTCAAGAATTCTCCGCTCCACGACGGCGCCATGATTATAGCCGACGGCAGAATCAAATCCGTAGGATGCATTCTCCCCGTGAGCCACGACATGGATATACCCAAGGAATTGGGTCTGCGCCACAGGGCCGCCTTAGGCATGAGTCAGGCCACCGACGCCGTCTGCATCGTGGTCAGCGAAGAGACCGGCAACATCACCGTGGCCATGGACGGCTCCCTTCAGGTGAAAGTGGCAGCCAAAGACCTCGACCAGATCCTCACCGCATCTCTGTAAATGAACGGAGAATTTACATCCCGTGTAATAAAATTTAAAACGGCTTTCGATACTTGTCGCTTCCCTCCGGATTGAGCGCGTCCTCAAGGATGGAGAGATAGCTCGCGTAGCGGCTCTCGGATATCCTGTGATCCTCCACCGCCGGTATCACCGCACAGCCGGCCGCTCCGTCGTGGCGGCAGTCGGAAAATCTGCATTCCTGACCTATCCGGAATATCTCCGGAAAATAATGCGACACATCGTCCGGAGCGAAGTCGATCGTGCCGAATCCCCTCACTCCCGGTATATCTATCAATTCCCCGCCGTAAGGCAGAGCCACCATCTCCGAAAACGTGGTGGTATGCATGCCCGTGTGGTGAATATCAGAAATCTTTCCGGTTTTCAGTTTGGCTTCGGGGGCGAGAATATTAATGATGCTCGACTTCCCTACTCCGCTGTTGCCGCCCATCAGAGACACCCTGTCGCGTGTGGCCTCCCTAAGTTCTTCAAATCCCTCTCCAGTCACTGTCGACGTGCGGATCACTCCGTAACCCAACGACTTGTAGAGATACTCCAGACCGTCTCCGATCTCGGCGTCTATCTCATCCCAAAGGTCCGTCTTGTTTAGCAACAGCGTAGCCGGGATGTCATAGGCCTCGCAAGTGGCAAGATATCTGTCTACAAAGGCCGTGGTGACCTGAGGGTCCCGAAGAGTGACCACTAAAAAAGCCATGTCGATATTAGCCGCCAATATGTGGCATTCCTTAGATAGATTGGACGCCCGGCGGATGATATAATTTCGCCGGGGATGGATGTGGATTATCACGTCAGAATCTCCTCCCCTGCGCTCTACGTCGACCACGTCGCCCACTGCCACCGGATTGGTGGACCGGATCCCTTTGATGCGGAATTTTCCTTTCACCCTGCAATCCGACGTGGTGCCGTCAGCAAATTTCACTATATAGGAAGACCCGGTGTTGCGTATCACAACGCCGGATGCCGTATCCGCAGAAGAGGCCGTTTCTTTGCTGTTTTTTCCGTTTTTTGCCATTTCTTTTTGCAAAATTATAACAAATAATTAATTTTGTGCCGTATAAACACAACAAATTTTAACAAAACTCAGTTTACATTTGTTATATTCACTGAAAAGGAAACCTTCTTGATTTAAGAATCGAAACCTTCTTGATTTAAGAATAACTACAGGTAAAACTTAATAATAACAAACATTATGACCATTGAATCAATCGGAACTTGGGCCGGTGAAGTTTACAAAGCCCTCGAATCAAACGAAACCCACGTACTCGGCCTGAAGCAACTTAAGAAAGCCTCCAAACTCAAAAAGGACGAAATTATGGCTGCCCTCGGATGGCTTGGACGTGAAGGAAAAATCTCCCTCTCCAGCAACGACGAAGAAATCGTGGTGACCCTCAACTGATCCCATCATTCCTTTCACCCACATATAACAGGATGCGGACCGATCCGTGATGATCAGTCCGCATCCTGTTATATTAGTTGTAATGTCACTAAATTAAGAACTGTCGTGGCTCACTCGGAGGTGCCAAAAACGGGGCTGGTCATTTTCTGAACGGCACACTGCGTATCACTCTTACCGGCACCGCCTGTCCCGATATCCTTCCCGGTTGCCATGTAGGCATCGATTTGAAAATCCTCACCGCCTCTTCATCAAGCTGGGGAGAAGCGCTGCGGATCACCCGTACATGGCTCACACTGCCGTCGGCATTGACCACAAACGAACACGTCACCCTGCCCTGTATCCCCTTGCGGTAAGCCTCGCGCGGATAATGACGCGTGGTGTTGATATATTCCGTAAGCTTTGTATCGCCCCCCGGAAAGCCGGGTTTTTCCTCCACGAAATCATATTCAAACACCTCCATGTAGCAACGCGCCCCGGTGGGTGACACACCCGTGCTCACCCGAAATGTCTGGGCTTTGGCTCCCGGCGCCAACACGATTGATGCTGCAAGCATCAGGGCAGGTGTCAGCATCGCTACGGCAAGTTGTCTCAGTGATTTGTTGTGTTTCGTTTCCATTGGCGTTGCAAATTTATACACCCTTTTGTTTTTCTGCAATACCATCTCTGCTTTTTACCCTCGCTTTTAAGAATGTTTTACATTTTTTTACATTTCTCCCATCTGTATTCTCTTCCCGTCATCATCCAAATCTCATCATTACAATAAAAAGCTCCTCCGGACGTTAGACTATTGATGAACTTTTCCAGCTCGATTCAATTATTACGCCGGTGGCTTTCACTTTTCCCGGGTGCCGCAGCTTTGTTCCTTTTGCTCCTGCCGACATTTTTTTCGGCTTCCGCGCAATACGGCCGCACAAGCTACGACTTCCTGAATATTCCCACCTCCTCCCATGCTATGGCTCTGGGCGGCAACGGTATTGCCATCGTTGACGACGATATCACCCTTGCCGATCAAAACCCGGCTTTGCTCGGCCCGGAAATCGGCAAGCAGGCCGCATTTAACTATATGCTCTATCTGAGCAACGGCAACTTCGCAGGAGTCAGATACGGGCAAGGGGCCGGCGAGAGGGCCGCCTGGTCCGTGGGAATGCGATACCTGAACTTCGGATCAATGACCCACTATGATCAAAACGGCGTGGCCGGCGAAAAGTTCACTCCTTCCGACATCGTTTTTGAAGGCACCTATTCCCACGATATCACCGACCGCTTGCGCGGTGGCGCCAACTTCAAAATGGTCTACAGCCATTATGACGTATACACCGCCTTCGCCCTCGCCGTAGACCTCGGCATTAATTACTACGACGAGGAGCACGACATGTCGCTCTCCGCTGTAATCAAAAACGCCGGCGGACAGGTGAAACGTTTCGACAAAGCCTACAACAGGCTGCCATTCGACATCCAGCTCGGCTACATGCAAGGTCTGGGCAACGGCCCCTTCAGCCTCGCCATCACCGCCACAAACCTCACCCGTTGGCGCCTCCCGTATTATTCCCATCCCAAAGGGGACGACCAGACCTCCGTATTGAAATCCAATTTCGGCTCAAACCTTTTCCGTCACCTCATCTTCGGCCTGCAATACGCCCCCTCCGACAAATTCTACGTGGACCTCGCCTACAACTACAAGACCCGCACCGACATGGGATCTTACAAGCAGAGCTTCTTCTCCGGCTTCTCTCTCGGACTCGGTCTGAAAGTGAAATCCCTGCGCCTCGGAGTGGCCTACGGACAACCACACAACGGTGCCTCCAACCTCTGCCTTAACCTATCTTACGCTTTCGAGGAACTCATCTATTAATTCCTCCGTTAATTCCCCTGTTGATTCTTCTGATAATTCTCTGGCCCTATCAATTTTCCGCTGCCACAGATTATTTTTCGACTCCCTTCTTTAAGAAAATTTTGACGATCCCGTTATTTTCATTAACTTTGGCAATTGATCTTTACCCTACGATAATTTCTTATCTTACATCATGAATAAATTTTTACTCTCTATCGCCTCTCTGGCTTTGGCATCCATACCCGCCTTTGCCCAGACCGCAACCCCTCAGGTGCCCGACGTGGTGGAAGGTTCTTTCCATTGCTTCCGTGCAGTGCCTGTAAATATGATCCCGGCCGAAAAAGCCCCCCGACGCTCCGCTCCGCTCCGCGCTCCCAAACTCACCGACCACAAATGGGACAATGCCGACGGCCACGACATCCGGGAAGTCAAGACTCAAGGATCACTCGATGTTCTCGTCGTTCTCGTGCAGTTTCAAGACACCAAACTCACCAAAGGCGACGCCAACTACATCAACAATATGCTCAACGGTGACAACTTCACCGAAAACGGCGCCGTAGGTTCCGCCGCCGCCTTCTACAGGTTTGCCTCCGCCGGACAGTTCACTCCGAATTTCAACCTCGTGGGCCCCATCACTCTCTCCAAATCCATGAGAGAATATTACGCCCCGTCACATCCCGCCGAAAACGTCATATATGCCCCCACCACTATGGTGGAAGAGGCCGTAAAAGCCATCGACGATCAAGTGGATTTCTCAAAATACGACTCCAACGGCGACGGTTACGTTGACTTCGTATATGTTTTCTATGCCGGACAGGCCGAAAGCAACAAAATCTGGCCCCACGCATTCACTCTCACCGGTGGTGTAGGTGCTCCCGTGGAACTCGACGGTGTCCTTGTAGACCGTTACGCCACTTCCGCCGAGATCAACCATTTCGGCAAACTAAGCGGCATCGGCACTTTCTGTCACGAATTCGGCCACGTGCTCGGTTATCCCGACCTTTACGACACCCTCAACAACGGTCAGGTTTCAAAATGCTTCACCCCCGGCCCTTATTCCCTGATGGATGCAGGCGAATACAACAACGACGAGCAGACTCCTCCCGTATTCTCCATCTACGAGCAATATGCCCTGGAATGGACCAAACCTGTGGAGATCACCGGATCGGCTTCCCTCACTCTGCTACCCCAAACCGCCCGCAGATTCGGCTACAAGGTGCCGACCAAACGCCGACCCACTGATTACTTCCTCTTCGAAGCTCGCGCTCCCCATTCCTACGACCGTTACCTCGACGGCCACGGAATGCTCGTTTGGCACATTGATTATGCAGCCGAACTCTGGGAAAACAACGCCCCCAACAATGCTCCCACTCACCAGCGCATCGACATTGAAGAGGCCGACGGCACCCAAGAGTCCACTTCCCGACCCGGTGACGTTTTCCCCGGTTCCACCGGCGCTCATGAATTCGAAAGCGTCACAAATCCCGCTTTCGCCGACTGGAGCGACAATTCCACCGGTTTTGAAATCAACTCAATCGTGCGTTACCCCGACGGGTGCGTAAGCTTCAATGTGGAAGCGGACAGCGGTGAAAAAATGCCCGGTGCGGACTTAAGCCCGATCATAGCCGACGTGCGTGCCACTACATCCACCTCCGCCACTATTTCCTGGCAGCCCGTGGCCGGCGCATCCGAATATCTCGTCTCTGTCTACGATCTCGCCGAATTCGACGGCGTCCTGATCACCAAATATGTGGACGGCTACGATTTCCGCAGCGTAGGAGAAGCCACTTCCACTGAAATCTCCGGTCTCCAGCCAGGCAAAAATTACGGTGCTTACGTCTACGCTCTCACTGACGTAAACGCAGCCCGCCTGCAGTATCCTCTCGAATTCGCCACCGTCAGCTCCACCGATTTTGCAGACGCCGTGACAAGCCTTCACGCATTTGCCGACAACGGTGTGGTATCCATCTATTGGGACGAAGTGGCAGACGCCGACAGCTACCGGCTCTCTATCGCCGTTCCCGAAGCCTCTCAGACCACAGAGTCCCGAAACATCGACTTCGCCGACAAGACTCTCCCCTCAGGATGGAAAACAAACGGTGCCTACGACGACCGAGACAAATACTGCGGACAGGCAGCCCCGAGCCTGCGCCTTGCCGTGGCTTCACAATATATCGCTTCCGAATCATTCGCCGACGAAGTAAGCAATATCTCTTTTTGGGGACGCACTCTCTATGGTGACCCGTCGTCAATCAATATCTACGCCGTCGGTGCCAACGGCAACCGTCGTCTGGTCAAGACCATCGATAACCCCGAAAACGCCGGCACCAACTATTCCATTGATTTCCCGGAAGGTGCACGAGCTTTCCAGATTGTATTCTATACCACAGCCACAGGCGAATCGTTCTTCATCGATGATCTGGAAGTGTCGCTCCATAAGCAATATAACTACACTCCGGTAAACGCCACTGTCACTTACACCGGCAAAACCTCAGCCAACGTGGAAGGTCTCGATGCCGACCGCTCTTACGCCGCCTACGTCACCCCGATGCGTGGCGAAACAGCCGGTATGCGATCCAACGTACTTCTGTTCACTCCCTCCAAGGCCCACAGCGGCGTGAATGAGATCCAGTCCGCTCCCGAAGTGACCTTCGCCATTGACAACGGCACTGTCTTCGCCTCCGATGCCAACGCCGATTTCTCCGTATATTCAATCGACGGCACGCTCATCGCCAAAGCCACCGGCTCATTCACCCTCCCCGCCAAAGGAATATACATCGTACGCGCCGGAGCCGACGTGACCAAACTCCTCTGGTAAACTCATCCCACACCCTTCGGGGTGCGATTTAATACGGAAACTCAAGTTTCAACTCCCACGAAACTTGAGTTTCTGATTTTTTTTGTAATTTTGCAACTGAAAAATCAGATCGATCAATGCAAGACATCAGAAACATTGCCATCATTGCCCACGTGGACCATGGCAAAACCACACTCGTAGACAAAATGCTTCTCGCCGGCAATCTCTTCCGTGAGAACCAGAACGCCGGAAACCTGATCCTCGACAACAACGACCTCGAACGTGAAAGAGGCATCACAATCCTTTCAAAAAACGTTTCGATCAACTATAAAGGCACTAAAATCAACATCATCGACACTCCGGGGCACTCCGACTTCGGCGGTGAAGTGGAGCGCGTGCTCAACATGGCCGACGGATGTCTGCTGCTTGTGGATGCTTTCGAAGGACCTATGCCCCAGACCCGATTCGTGCTCCAAAAAGCCATACAGATGGGTCTCAAACCCGTGGTTGTCATCAACAAAGTGGACAAACCCAATTGTCGGCCCGATGAGGTCAACGAGATGGTGTTTGACCTGATGTTTAACCTCGACGCCACTGAAGACCAACTCGACTTCCCCACCGTATACGGCTCGGCCAAACAGGGCTGGATGTCGACAGACTGGCAGAAGCCCACCGACGACATCACAGCCGTGCTCGATGCCATTATCAAGTATATTCCGGCTCCTACCCAGCTCGAAGGTGAGCCTCAGATGCTCATCACCAGTCTCGACTACAGCTCTTACGTGGGGCGCATCGCAATCGGACGTGTGCACCGCGGCACTCTCCGCGAAGGAATGGATGTGGCCCTCTGCAAAAAAGACGGCTCCACAGTGCGCCAAAAAATCAAGGAACTTCACACCTTCGAGGGTATGGCCCGCAAGAAAGTGAAGGAAGTTTCTTCCGGCGACATCTGCGCCATCGTCGGTTTCGACAATTTTGAAATCGGCGACACCGTCTCCACCGTGGAAAATCCCGAGCCGCTCCCCCGCATAGCCATCGATGAGCCTACCATGTCGATGACTTTCACCATCAACGACTCCCCCTTCTTCGGCAAAGACGGCAAGTACGTCACATCCCGCCACATTGCCGAGCGACTCGAACGTGAACTCGACAAAAATCTCGCCCTGCGCGTTGCCAAAGGAGAAGGCGACGACCACTGGGTGGTGTCCGGACGCGGTGTGCTCCACCTTTCAATCCTCATCGAGACCATGCGTCGCGAAGGATATGAACTGCAGGTGGGCCAGCCGCAGGTCATTATCAAGGAAATCGACGGCGTAAAGTGCGAACCGGTAGAAGCCCTCACCGTAAACGTGCCCGACGAATACAGTTCCAAAGTAATTGATATGGTCACAAGACGCAAAGGCGACATCGTGAAGATGGAGACCCAAAACGACCGCCAGAACATCGAATTCCATATCCCTTCCCGTGGCATTATCGGTCTGCGCAACAATATTCTCACAGCCACCGCCGGTGAAGCCATAATGGCCCACCGCTTTCTTGAATACCAACCCTGGAAAGGCGATATCGAACGCCGTTCCAACGGCTCGCTTATCGCCATGGAGGCAGGCACTGCCTACGCTTATGCCATCGACAAACTTCAGGACCGTGGCAAATTCTTCATCTTCCCGCAGGAAGAAGTATATGCCGGGCAAGTGGTAGGCGAAAACGCCAAAGACAAAGACATCGTGGTCAACGTCACCAAATCCAAGAAACTCACCAATATGCGAGCTTCCGGTGCCGACGACAAGGCTAAGATCGTGCCCCCGGTGGTTTTCTCCCTTGAAGAGGCTCTTGAATACATCAAGGAAGACGAATACGTGGAAGTCACTCCCAACCATATCCGTCTGCGCAAGATCATCCTCGACGAGATAGAGCGCAAACGCGCCAACCGCTGAAAAAGCCAAGCCCCAGGGATCCCAGAGGGCCCATCAGCCCATCAGCCCATCAGCCCCATCAGCCCCATAAGGCCCATCAGCCCCATTAGCCCCATCAGATCTCATCAGCCCCATCAGCCTCATCAGCCCCATCAGCCCCATCAGGCCCATCTGCCCCATCAGCCTCATCAGCCCCATCAGCCCCATCAGGCCCATCTGCCCCATCAGCCCCATCAGCCCCATCAGCCCCATCAGCCTCATTAGCCCCATAAGGCCCATTAGCCCCATCAGCTCCATCAGGCCCATTAGCCCCATCAGGCCCTATCAATTTCTCCATAAATATGCTAAGAAGGCGACTCCCAATAAGTGAGTCGCCTTCTTTAACTATCCTGGATTTCATTGGCAGCTACAGGATGGCTTCGCGCCATCGGAGCCTTCATTTTCCGAGAAGTGATACCTTTACGGATCAAGAGACATTAACCCCTTCTTTACAGGAACCTTCTTCAGGTCTTTCCTGCTCCAAAGTTGGCGATCCGTTTGCATATTAAACGTATCTGCCCCCTCAATGGTTCACTTCTTCATAGGCTCCCCTTCACAAAAAATGTTAATTTACTTCCGCGCATCCTCACTTTCATTTGCTTACGGTATCATTGAGAAAATCACGGGGCTGTACCCGATTCCCGTTTTTAATACTGTTTTGCTTTTTGCTTTTCTTCCGCCGGAGCGAGTGCTTTCCGCTCTTGGCATCGCGATCTAATTCCGTGGCCAATATCTCTACCGAGTCCGCTCTTTCGTTGATATCATACACTATCTCCACCTTTGGCTGAGTTGCCACATATCCTTTCCATACGGCAGCTCCCACCACTGTCATTACCGCGCCAAGCATTATGAGCAGCCCGCGCCGTTCGCGTGAAGTGAGTGGATTTTTTTCCATTGTATATCGGTATTTTTTCGAATCTCAGAATGGATAACCTATTGCCAAATGGAATGCAAAAGCTTTTTTAAACGCTATATTGAAATAATGGGGAGTGCCGTTGCTATAAGGAGTATGAAGACCGTAGCCCAAATCTCCACGGATCACCATCATCCCGATATCCACCCGAAGGCCCACGCCGGTGCCTAAAGCTATGTCGCGCAGGAATGTCTTTCCCCTCAGCATACCTCCCGGACGTTGCGGATCGTTCTTTAGCAGCCATACGTTGCCGGCATCGATGAAGACAGCACCGTGGAGCACGCTCACGATCGGAAACCTGTATTCCGTGTTTAATTCCAGTTTGAAGGTACCTGTCTGGTCAAAATATCCGGTGCTTTCTCCCTTGGGATCGTGATAGCTGCCGGGACCGATGCTTCTCACCGTAAAGGCTCTGATGGAGTTGGCTCCTCCTATGTAGAACTGCTCTGAATATGGCACCTCCCGCGAGTTGCCGTAGGCATGCTCGGCTCCTATGAGGATGCGGCTCACAAGCCAATTTTCAGTGCCGCGGATAAGCCTGCGGTTGTAGACAAGTTGCAGCTGTCCCTTCACAAACTGGGAGAACGGCGTGCCGAACAATTTCTTCTCCCCTTTCACTCCGCATGCCTTGTAGATCACATCAAACAGATTGCCGGCTTCCGTAAAGTTGGCTGTAAAGGTTATGCCGTTGATGCGCTCTCTCTCAAAGAAGCGGTCGTAGACGTATTGGTAACTCAACTGCGGTATAAACCTGCTCTGAAAACTCTGTGCAATAGCCGGATTGGCTCCCATGATGGAATCAAATTCCACTGTGGTCTTCATCAGTTTGGTATACGTAAGTTTAAACGGTGTGAAAGAATTCGTGACATGGCGGGTAGTGTTCCATTGATACGTGATGCCCATGTTGAATTCAGCCATCCTGAAGTAATGCGGACGGTTCAGAAAATCAGCGTTTAGCGAGATCGTGGTCCAGTTTAGCTCCCGGTTTCTCCTTTTTATGAATGGGGGTGCGAGCAGTCGGGGAAAAGCGAGCGAGGCGGTAAGTCCGAATTCGTATGAATTGAAGATACTCCCGCGATTGTGGCCTGTCTGCCATTCGTAATTGGCATTGAGTTCCACGCTGAATTTCTCCGCCCCTCCGAAAAGGTTGTGATGAGTCACGCCGAAGATAAGTCCGGGGCCTAAATAGCTGTTGGATTTTGAAGTGACATTTACCTCCACTGAGGCTTCCATCGGACGGTCATACTGGCAATATATATCCACATTCATTCTCGGGTCGTTGCCAGTAGTGTCGGCAGGCACGGGTTGTATCTGGATATTGCCGAAGATGCCGAGTCTCGACAACCGATCCTGCGTATTATCCATATTGCGCACCGAGAATACCCTACCTTTCCGGAAGGTGATGCACGACGGTATCAGATTCTCACGCAGACGGGCCGGACGATACACGATCACATTACCCCTATCCGTGGCAAGCGTGTCAGGGGTGCCGGGGTGCCGGGTGGAGCGGCGTAATACGTAGGTGGTCACGGTGCCTGTCTCGTATCTCACAGTGGCAAGTTTGGGCGTATTGGCCGCCAGTGTCATCTTCAGCACTATGCTGTGGGGTTTGATCAGCGAATCCGCCAGAAATTCTATATACTCCGGCCGGAAGTAATAATAACCTCTGTTTCTCAACACGTTGGTGATCCTAATGCGGGCATCGCTCAGCGAGTCGGTGCAAAACACGGATCCCTGCTTCAGATAATCGCTTTTTCGTGCCAGACTGTCGATATACCGGCATACCGCCATCGTATCCCGCTGAAGATATATGATGCTGTCTATGGGATAAGGTATGCCCGCATCCACCGTATAGTTGACGCGTGCCTTTTTGGGATTCTTTTTGTCATACTGCAGTTCGTAACTGGCCGTGGAGCCGAAGTATCCGTTGTTGTCAAGGATGTTTTCGAGCATCTTTACCCGGATGTCGGGTCTCACGTCGCTTATCAGCACCGGTGTCCTCACCAGCCAACGGTAAAGCCACCCCTTCAGTCCCCGGGCCGAGTCGTTCCAGTTGTTGTATACCCAGAGTCCGATCGGAAACGGGGTGCGTACGTAAGGCGACATAAACGGCATAGGGTTGTTGGGTTTTACGTTGATCACGGCATTGAGATCGCTTACCATGCCCGACGGTAGTTTCTGGCCCTTTTCCTCCGTCTTTATTTCGAATTTCTTTACTCCCGTATAGAGTGTCTCTCCCGGTCCAAGACGCTTGGTGGTGGAGCAGGCCGCCACTACGGCAAGTATGGCCATGCAGCCTATAATGGCAAGTAGTCTACTCTTTTTCATTCGTCAGCTCCTTTCTGCGTTGCCGCTCTTCCGGTGGTATCTCCATCGTTTATTCCTGTTTCTTTCTCTTTGGTGGCCACTCGCCGGCCCCCTTCGCCGGTATCAGCTTCGGACGGATTATCCTTAGTCTTCTTTTTGCTTCCGAACCTAAAAAGTCCGCGCATGCTCTGAAGTCTTCGTTTGTAGACGAAACCCGCGCCCATCTCCGACACTTCTCCCTCCAGGATGCTTTCGTAGTCGTTGTGGCGGAAGAGCTTCACGAGCATGGTCATCGTCTGTGTCTGTTTGAGCATGTATTCAAACGACACGTCGCTGATCAGGTTCTGCTCAAGATTTTCGTCGGCAGAGGCATCAGTGGAGTAATTGCCGCCAACATTGATTTTAAACCTGTTGTTGAAGAGCGATTTACTCAGCTGGTAGGAGTAGCTCGTGGTGGTCGACGACTGTCCGTCGCGCGTGCGGTCGTATTGGTCCACTCCGAAACTCAAGTCTATTCCCCTCACATTCTTGGCGAGCCATGAGTTGAGTTGGGATGTCAGGAACGAGTAAGCCGAACCCACGATCGGGCCGGAATCGGTCTTGAAGCCTCCCCCGCTGTACTGCCCGGTGAGCAGAAGATTCATGGCCTGCTGTTGCCGCTGGTCGGCGCTCATTGCCTGAAGCTGGTTCTGTATGGTCATGTCATCTTCGGTGGATAGATCAAACAGCAGATTGGGCTGCGACAGGGTGCCTGTGGCTTTAAGAGTCACCAGGAAGTTAACAAGGTTGGTGTTGCCTCCGCTCTGCACCACGTTGGCTTTCACATCATCGGTTGCCTCCACCGAAAGTGTGGGATTCATCACGTCGCCGTTCCATAGTATGTTGCTCTGCGGATTGAATTCAAACATTTTCTCCCCTATCACCGGTATCGAGTAGCGCGCAAAACCAGTGCCTGTATAGATCTGGCCCGTAAGTCGCATATCTCCCATATAATTCATGAAGAAGTTGAGTGTACCGCTCGGAGTAACCTGCACCTTGTCGGTGCCGTTGCTCGACAGGAACACGGTGGCCTGTGTGCCCGGATTGATATTGAGTGCGGCGTTGATACGCATGTTCATCATCCGCGGTATGGAGTCGGCGGTGGCCACAGCCGTAGTATCCGAGAGGTTTACGAATTGTACTACATCCTGATCGTTTTCTTCCAAAGCCATCGCCGTTGATGTCGGGATAGTGTAGTATACGTCCGACGTGCCGAGTATTCCTAAGTTGGCCCGTATGTCGAAGTGCGACAACGGTCCCTTCACCGAGGTGTTCATATCCACAAACAGTTTGCCGTAAAGTTCGCTTTTGGCCCTCTTGTCGTTGTTGATGAGCTGCACGTTGCTTCCGGTAAGAGTCAGTCCCAAAGCAATATTGCTGAAGTCGGTGGCGTCTACCGTGCCGTCCAGAGTCAGCGGGTTGCGGTTGGCGCCCCATACGTCGAACCGGTCAAAATCCACCACATTGTTGGCTACCGTCACCGGCACCGAGTCCAGTGTCAGCGTAGATCCGATATAGGGTATGAATACTTTTCCTTTGTCGAAATGTAGATTGCCGTTGAGTATTGGTTTGGTGAAACCTCCGGTGAGATCCATCTCTCCGTTGAGGGTGCCGTCGAGTTTTGCAACCGTAGCTCCCAGAAAAGCATTGGCTACCCTCATCGGCAGCTGGTTGAGCACAAGACTTATATCCTTCGGTTCAAGTCCCGCTTCCGTGCTATTGGTTAGCAACGCTCTAAGCACCATCGCGTCTTTGCTGCCGTCTACGTCCATTCCCACCTGCACTCCGCTGTCGCCGGTGGGATCCATCCCCGCCTTCAGGTTAAGGCCGATATTGCCCACGTAGGTCTTGTCGTAGATAAAATTGCTTATATCAAGCGTTCCGTTTCCCTCAAGGATCTTGCCTGTATAATGCAGTCGGATATCCGAATCCACAGTAGCGCTTAGAGGCGGTGCGGTAATCGACATCTGCAGAAAGTCCTGTATGTGTATGTTGCTGAGGTTGAGATGTAGATCATTGCCTCCTTCGGGGTTGTCTTCCGTCTTTATCAGTATGCTGCTTTCCTTACTCTTCCCGTAGAGATTGGCTTCCAGTTCTTTGGTGTGCAGGTCAAGGTCAATGTAGTTGTCATCGTTGAGGGTCCACGGCAGATACGCTATCGTGGCTTTCAGAGGCGTGAAGTGCACCGACACTTTGTCTTCGTTGCTTAGAGCGGCGGTCAGACCGATGCGATATCCCATCTCTCCCTGCAGATTCCACTGGCGAAGATAGGCCGACATGCGGTTGGAACCGAGATAACCGTTCAGGTCCACCTTGTTGAATTCGTCGAGGGTGCCCGGGCGGTTGCCAAGATGGGCTTTGTAGTCCAGCAGGCTGCCGCGTTGATTAAGATTGAGCGTGATCGTGTCGAGCTCCAGACTGCCCGTGTTGAGATTGATCACACCGATGTCACCGCGGAGCAGACTATCGTTCACGAGGGTGGCATAGACTGTGTCGATGCTCATTCCGGCAGATGTGAGAAACTGGCTTGCAAGTCCTTTGCCAGAGGCTGCCATCTGTAGTCTGAAGGGAGGCAATTTCCGCTGTATGGCGTCGGTGATCAGTTCCCGCTTCTTTATTTGCTCCGTCACCTCAGCGGACGCGGCCATCATGGAGTCTATCAGCCGTTTCAAGCCGGTTTCGCTCTCGAATTTCAGGCTTGTCCGCTGTGCTTCCACTTCGCATTCCACATTGTTTGCCTGAGCGTTGATGCAGGCATGGATGCCCTCGGGAAGATGGATATATTGTCCGGGCAGGTCCCATTGCAGGCTGGCTATGTCGAGGGTGGCGTTGTAAAGCCACCGGTCCGGGCTGGCTTCTCCATCTATTGTGAGGTCCAGCGATCCGTTGTTTACGTCTTTGGAAAGTCCGATGGCCTGTAGATCAAGATTGTCTACGTGCATCCGTCCGCTTGCCGTATATAGGTCGGGGGCTACTGTGCCCTCGATGTCTATCAAAAAGCGGGCATATTCATTGGGTGAATGGGCATAGAGTGTATAGGCTCCGTCGGAAAGGCTGGCCTCGAGGTTGATATTTTCGAAAGGTATCTTGTTGTAGTCTACATGGATGGCTTGAAGGTCTACATATGTGGCGGCTCCGGGTGTGGCGGGATTGAAACCGGCTCCTTTGGCATGAAGGGTAGCCGTGACACTTCCCACTCCAAGCTCCGGCACGAATCGCCCTACGTTGAGTCCCCTCACGTCCACATCGGCAAGATATGTCTCTGCCGTCAGCGACACGTTCCCCTTTGCCGCAAGATCGCCTGCCGGACTCAGCAATTTCATATCGGCAGTATATGTCTGCGCCTTCGCTGTCGCTGTACCGCTCAGTTTGAAGGGTGGAAGTTCAAAGCCCAGGGGTCCGGCAATCTTCTCTATGGGAGAAGGATTCTTCACTTCTCCTTCGAGCGATACCAATGCATCAAGTTTCTTGATGTTGAGCGGGTTGCGTGCATAACCTTTGGCCCGCAGGCTGAACAGTCCCGCCATGGATGCATCCAGTCGGTCGATGATCACTGATGATAAGGTGCCATGTGTGGATAGAATGGCATTCAAGGGATTCTGCTTCCCTAAATATTTGGTATATGTCTGTAGTGTCGGCATAAAGGCCACCACATCGGGTATTCCGATGGATACGTTGCCCTTCACGTCTACCGCTGCTTCCGGCTTAAGCTCCATCAACGCGAAGGGAATATCTGCCGTTACGTCAGCCCTGCTGTAGGGGGTGCGCACGCGCAAGTCCGTCAGACGCATCCCAAGGCTGTCCAGACTGAAGGTGCCGCTGCCTTCCGTGATCTGGAGTCCGCAGCGTTCTTTGGCCCGAAGTGAAGTGATGGGAAGTATCACGGTGGCGCTCTCATTGTAGAAGTCCTTCATGCTCAGATCCACGTCGCTTACCTCTACGTAGTTGGCATCGAAACCGGGCATTGGCCGTGCGCCTTTTATGCCGTATAGTCCGCTGAAGTCATTCAAAGCTATTTCCTTCGCCTTTATCACCATCGGAGCCGATGGAGGCGTGATGGTATCGACGGGGGCCGGATGTGTCCTCACATACTCCGGTGTCGGTGCGAGATACTTAAACGTGCCGTGGGCCAATGACAGTCTGTCAGCTGTTATATTGTTGGTGCCCAAATCTATCACCGCGTTCTTCAAATTCAAATCCCGCCCGCTCACTCGAAGTGTGTCAATGGTGGGAAGCATCGACATTGCAAAGGTGATGTTCTCAAGCTGCAGGTCGTTGGCCTGTATCAGGAATGGAGTGGTGGGTTGCACGGAATCGGGCGGAGTAGGCTTCTTTTTCCATACGTTCATGTAGAGGGAGATGTCTCCGTCCTTGAGTGTCGCCTTGTTGAGCAATATCTTGCTTTGTGATATGTTGGCGCTGCTGCGGGAGTCTACGTCGAGTAGCCCGGCTCTGATTTTCATGATCATGGAGGAGTCGGCCGATACCATGTTGTAATACCCCTGACGAAGCTGCAGCCGCTTTATCTGCACGTCAAGATCAAACAGCGGCAAAAGCTTTACATCCGCTATGACCTGACGGGCACTCATCAGCGTGTCGCCGTTGGATTGCACGGCGCTCACGCCATCCAGACTGACATCGAGCGGAAATTTCAATCGGAAGAGGTCTATCTTCACGTCCATTCCCGTCTTGTCCTTGACTACATCGCAGGCCACATTCTTCAACAGTGTCTGCACCGGGGGGATGTACACAAGTATAGGCACTGTCAGCACCACTATCACTATCCACATCACCACTTTTAGAGGAATGCGGATCCATGCCGACATTCTATGTCTTCTCTTATTTTTTTCCTCAGGATTTTCTTCGGTGGCAGTCTCGGAAGTAGAGTCCTCCGCGTTTTGCCCGGTTTCGGCCTCTGATGCCTCTGATGTTTCTCCCGGGCGTCCGCTCTGCAGGACCATCCACATCGCGGCAAACAGAAAACATCCGATTCCATCGGCCACCATGTCTGCCGTCTCAAGCGACCTGCCCAATCCCATAGCCCGCTGCAAAAACTCTATACCGATTCCAAACAGTGCGCAACCGGCGGCCGTAAGCATTGCTCCAAACCATGTGGCGGACCTCCATGCTCCGGCCCGCGACCAGTCCAGCAGGCAGAATCCGGTGAGCAACCCGAACATTAACCCATGTATCAGTTTGTCGGCCCCGGCAAAGAGTTCTATTTCGTTATCTCCCACCGGATGCGGCGCAAGCGTGAGCCAGAGTATAAACAGCGTCATCATTACTGACATCAGCCAGTTTGGCAATCTGTCTATCAGATTCTTCACCCGCTGTCTTCTTCCTCCCGATCCACCGATAGGTTTGCCGTTATGTTGTCCGTGTTTTTCCGTCATAGAAGTCCTTCAAACTTTCCTTGACCGCCCGACTTGCTCTTTTCTTCCTGTTTTTTCGTCGCTACACTTTCAGGTCTTTTAGAGCCGTGCTTTGTCAGGGACCATTATGAAACTACAAATTTAAACATTTTTTACATTTTTCAACAATCTTTCGACCGTTAACGTTCACCCCCACGAAGTATTTTCCCCTTATAATTCTTCCTTTCACATAAAAATAGCCGACGGCTGATGCCGTCGGCTTGATTTTTTCCGTAGTGGATTTCGCTCTTTGGCGCGAATCAAATTACTTGCGGATACCGAGTTCCTTCTTGGCGATGATGGCGCGGTAACGATTGATATCTTTACGGTAAAGATAGTCCAGAAGGCTACGACGCTGACCTACCAATGCCTTCAGGGCACGTGTGGTGGAGTGGTCCTTACGGTTATCCTTCAAGTGCTCGGTAAGGTGCTTGATACGGATAGAGAAAAGAGCGATCTGGCTCTCGGCGCTTCCTGTGTCGCCTTTGCCTGCGCCATACTTTTCAAAAATTTCCTGCTTTTCTTCGGTTGAAAGATGCATTGTCTGAGAGTTTTAATGATTAATTATTTTTATAGACACTTTTATTCAAAAGGAGCTTCGGATGTCGGGCTCTCCCCCGGAGCATCCCCCTTTATTCAAAAAGCACGCAAAGTTAACTATTTTTTCTATTTATCCAAAATATTTATTTGTATTACCCGTTATTTTTAACGAGTTTATTTTCCTCATTACTCTTTTTTAGGCTTACTAATATATATTTCCAATGACAAGCTTGCTAAAGACTCTTTCAATGTCAGCTCTTTTGCTCCCTGCCGTGATTATTCATTCATCGTTTCCGGCCATTGCACAAAGCACTTTCGATGAGCAGTTCGTGGCTTACCCCACATACAACGGCGATGATCTTGAACTCTCCGTAAACGAGTCCGGCACCCATTTCCGCCTTTGGAGCCCCAAAGCATCCGATGCCCTCGTGAATATTTACGCCAACGGCAGATCCGGAGATCCAGTTATGTCCATACCCATGACTTTCAATGCCGACAACGGCACCTGGACGGCTTCCGTGCCCCGGAAGCTTTACGGCATGTTCTATACTTTCCGAATTCTCCAAAATGGAAAATGGCTCAAAGAATCTCCCGGGGTCTGGGCCAAGGCGGTAGGCATCAACGGAGACCGTGCCGCCATCATTGATATTGACAATACCGACCCCGTAGGATGGGACACCGACAAAGGTCCCGTGGTGAAAAACTTCTCCGACGTGATCATCTACGAAATGCACCACCGCGATTTCTCCGAGCATCCCTCCAGCGGCATCGCCAACAAAGGTAAATTCCTTGCCCTCACCGAATCCGGCACTATTTCTCCCGAAGGCCTCGCCACGGGCATCGACCATCTCAAAGAGTTGGGTATAACTCACGTTCATATCCTCCCGAGCTACGACTTCAATTCCGTAGACGAAACAAATCTGCAGCTCAACCAATACAACTGGGGGTATGATCCTCTTAATTACAATGTCCCCGAGGGCAGCTATAGCACAAACCCCTCCGATCCCGAATCACGCATACGCGAAATGAAGCAGATGGTGAAAGCTCTCCACGATGCCGGCATCGGCGTCGTTATGGACGTGGTCTACAACCATACCGCCTCCAACGACGACTCCAATTTCGAACTGACAGCTCCAGGGTATTACCACCGCCATTGGAACGACGGCAGTTATTCCGACGCCTCCGGGTGCGGCAACGAGACCGCCTCCGAACGCCCCCAGATGCGCGACTATATTATCAATTCCGTAAAATACTGGGCCGATGAATACCACATCGATGGTTTCAGATTTGACCTTATGGCTATCCACGACACCGAAACCATGAACGAAGTGGCTGCCCAACTCAAAAAAATTCGCCCCGACATCTTCGTATATGGCGAAGGCTGGACTGCCGGCGACTCTCCGCTCGACCCCACTCGCCGCGCCCTTAAAGAAAATGTCGGCAAAATGACTGACATAGCCGTTTTCTCCGATGACATCCGAGATGCAATTAAAGGTCACTATACTGATGCAGCCGACAGGGGTTTCGCCACCGGAAAACCCGGCCTTGAGGAAACCGTGAAGATCGGAATCGTCGCAGCTACAGACCATCCCCAGGTTGACTACTCCAAAGGCAACAATTCCAAATTCCCATACGCTTCTTCCCCGGAAATGATCGTAAACTACATCTCTTGCCACGATGACCTTTGTCTTACCGACAAACTTCGCAAGTCAATGGCCGGAGAGCCCGAGAAAAACATGATTGAAGCCGCCAAACTCGCCCAATCCATCGTATTCACTTCGCAGGGCACCCCTTTCATGTTTGCCGGAGAAGAGGTGTTTCGAGATAAGAAAGGAGTGCACAATTCCTACAAAAGCCCCGACTCCATCAATGCTATCGATTGGAGCAACAAGGCCCGTTATGCCGACCTCTTCAATTACTATCAAGGCCTTATCGCTCTGCGTAAAGCCCACCCCGCTTTCCGCATGACTTCCGCCGATATGATTGCCCGCCACCTTAAATTCGACAATATTAATTCCGACAAAACCCCCAACCTCATCTCTTATTCACTCACCGACAATGCCAACGGCGACGTGTGGAAGGAAATCAAAGTGGTGTTTAACGGTGCTTCTTATCCCCAGTCTGTGAATATCGCAAAAGGAAAATGGACCGTTATCGCCCAAAACGGTAAAATAAATCCCTCCGAGGGGCTCGGCATTTTCAAAGGAGGCAAAATTTCCCTCGAGCCTTACTCCGCCCTTATACTCGCCAAATAATTTTGCAAAAAAAGTCAACATGAAAATGAGGCGCGCCATTATGTGTCTCATTTTTTTGTTGTCATTATCTAAACCTCATTTACCTACCGGGCGTTAAAGTCATATACAACATCTCTGTTGAATAATCATAACTTTTTTCCGCACGGTCATGACTCTTAACTCTCATAATTTATATTATCACGGCTTTCTCCTTTTCCTGACCTTGCTGTGTGCTTCTCTCGCAGGAGGATGCCACAAGTCAAAATCAGAATCCAATTCCAACCCTTTCGTTTGCGGCAATTGGCAGATCGTGGGAAAATCTCCCGATTATTCTCAGACCGATTCCCTCCTTTTCATCATCAATCCTTCCAAGGCCACTTCCCACGGATCTGCCTTCAACGGCATATACACTTCTTCCTACGTGGAGAATGATTCTTTAAGAGCCGTCCTGATCTACGATTCCATTTCCGGCTTCAGAATCATGATGCACAGGCTTGTGGCTGTTCACGTCAACCCCACGGAATTGCATATGATCGCCCGCTTGGACGGAGACACCGCTTCCCACCGATTCAGACTGGTGCTCGAACCATACAATTCAACAGTATATACAGTCGACGAGCGATCTTCTTTGGATTCTTTAGTAAGCACGGGTAAAAAAATTCTTTTTATCGCCTCCACTCCCGGAGGCGTCAACAATCCTGATGCCCAGGTTTATACCTTCTTCATCAATGCCGCTGGCTTCTTGCAGGCTCGCCAAGAGTGTAATATATTCTACAAACACCGTCCGGCTTCGCTCCAGCCCGACACCACTCCCAACCTCGAAGAAGACCTATTCGGCGCCTGGTAATCCTCTATTTTCAATACCAACAAAAAAACAGGCTTGGAATCTTCCCAAGCCTGCTTTGTATCCCCGTGGGGAGTCGAACCCCAATCGTCGGAACCGGAATCCGAAATTCTATCCATTGAACTACGGAGACTTTTTTTCTGAATGCAAAGTTAATAATTTTTCTCCATTCTCAAATATTTTGAATCGCTTTCAGTCATTTTTTCTCTCTTATCTCTCTTTTCCCCCTATTTGATGCCTCTCCTTGCCTTCTTCTCGTTTCTTTTTCTTAAATTTGTAGTCAGCTTCTCATTTCCGCAGCATATCCCTTGGTTTGTTGTGAGTCGCTTTATTAATTTGTTTTTATATGGATGTCAGAATTGAAGAAGGATGGAAAAAGGCACTCTCCTCAGAGTTTCAGAAAGAGTATTTCTCTGCTCTTACCCAAAGAATCCGATCTGAATACGCTTCTAAGGATTTCAACGTTTTCCCTCCGGCTTCTCAAATTTTCGCGGCTT
This sequence comes from Muribaculum sp., assembly GCA_023664085.1. Taxonomy (GTDB): domain Bacteria; phylum Bacteroidota; class Bacteroidia; order Bacteroidales; family Muribaculaceae; genus Lepagella. The sequence goes on from JAMPGE010000001.1 coordinate 57,126, forward strand.
TCGACGCCTCTCCTTTCTTCCTCACCAAAGTCGTAATCATCGGGCAGGACCCTTACCACGGTCCCGGGCAGGCCAACGGACTTTGCTTTTCCGTGGCTCCCGGCATTCAGATGCCTCCTTCCCTCATCAATATTTTCAAGGAAGTCTCTGCGGATACCGGAGCTCCTTTCCCCCCCGACGGCGATCTTTCCCGTTGGGCCCGACAAGGTGTGTTGCTTCTCAACACCACTCTCACCGTGCGCGAGCATTCCCCAAAATCCCACACCGGTTTGGGATGGGAAAGATTCACCGATGCCGCCGTGCAGGCACTGGCCTCACGCAAAGATAATATCGTCTTTCTTCTTTGGGGAGCCGATGCAATACGTAAAGGCGCCGCCATCGACCGCAACCGTCACCTTGTGCTTACTTCCCCGCATCCCTCTCCCCTCGCCGCTTACCGCGGATTCTTCGGCAACCATCATTTTTCCCGTGCGAATCAATATCTTGTAGACCACGGGCTTTCCCCCATTGCATGGTGACTTCTTTCTATCTCTCCTACCAATTTTTCTCAACCATTAACCCTTACTGACAATATGACTCTGGACCAAAGACTTACCTACACTCTTTCATTACGCCGTCAAGGCTACAATTGCGCCCAAAGCGTTCTGATGGCTTTTTCAGATTTTACAGGCCTTAATCCCGACACGGCCGCAGCCGTCTCCTCTGCCCTTGGCACAGGCGTGGCAGCGTCCGGCAACATCTGCGGAGTGCCCAATGCCATTGCCATGGTTATCGGTACTCTTCATGGTGCTGACCCTGCCGCCAAAGTCGCTGCCACCGCCGAAGCGAAACCTCTGATTGAAGAATTCCAACGTCTTAACGACAACCGCATTCAATGCCGCGACCTCAAAGGCAAAGTCGGTATCCGGCCCTGCAACGATCTGGTGCTTCTCGGTGTGGAGATCCTTCATAAGCATCTTTCTTCAAAACAACCGCAACCCTAATATTCAATATCCATCCCTTTATAATGCCACGTCTCTTTTTTATTTCACTCTTCTTAGCGATGTTTGCCCCTTTATGGGCTTTGGACACCGCCACTGCCATCTTTGATCCATCTTTCCGGTCCCTTAAGATGCAGAAGATGGATGCCTTTATGGACATCCCTTCCATCAGACTCGGCTCCTCTGAGAAAATCATTGTGAATTTCGACGAACTCTCGGAAGTCTGGTCCGAACTGCAATGCCGACTTATTCATTGCAACGCAGATTGGCAACCTTCCGCTCTGGTTGAATCCGAATTCGTGGCCGGCTTCAACTTAGCCGATATTTCCGACTACGCTTTCTCCTCCAACACTTTTATTCATTTCGTAAACTACCGGTTTGAAATCCCTTCTCCCGATCTTGAACCTCTCCGCGACGGTAATTATCTTGCCCAGGTGTTCAGAAGAGACGATCCCGATTCAGTCATCCTCCAATTTCGATTTCAGGTTTATACCGGTTCCGCCCACATAGCCGGAAGTGCTTCCGGACGTACCGACAGGGGTATCAACGACCAGTGGCAACAACTTGATTTTCGCGTCTCATTCAATCCCAACGAGGTGCAAAACCCCTATCAGGATCTTTCCGTATACATCACTCAGAACGGCGATCCCAATTCCCGCCGGCGTATCGCACGCCCCCTCAGAGCGGAAGGCAACTCACTCGTATTTGAATCCTTGCCGGACCTGATTTTCCCCGCCGGAAATGAATTCAGAAGATTCGAAACCGTTAGAACCGATTATCCCGGTCTCGGCGTGGATTCCGTTTCTTTCTCCGGGTCAAATTACCACGCTTATCTGCAAAAGGCCGACGTGCGCGCTTCTCACCCGTATATTTACGACCAGACCCAGCACGGTCGATTCATAATTGATGAATATAACTCCACCGACCCGGATCTCGGTGCCGACTACGTCACGGTACATTTCCTTCTCGATGCTCCCGAAATTATCGACGGCGACATCTTTGTCAACGGAGAATTCTCTCATTTCAACCTCTCTGAGCCCTACCGCATGAAATACAGTTTTGACTCAGGGTTGTACCATCTCCAACTGCCGCTCAAACAGGGTTCCTACAATTATAGGTTCGTGGCTCTGCCACGCAACGCATCCGGTCCTTCCGACCCCTCCCCCATCGAAGGTAATTTTGCAGATACCCAGAACGAATACAACATCAGTGTCTTCCTCCGCACGCCCACTGCCAGAGCAGACCGTCTCGTAGGATCAGCCACTATCGTTTCCCATAGATAAATTTTAACTGAAGAAATGAATTACCACCGATTACCATCCTCAGATAATTCCTCTTTCATAATTCCTAATTCTAATGTCACCAAATTAGGAGCTGTCGGTGTAGCCTCGAAGAGGCGATATTCGTGGTTAACCCCAGGCTTTAGCCTGGGGACCAACAAGATAAGTAAGATGAGCCTCGAAGAGGCGATGTCGTGAAAACTCTTATTTTAGTGACATTATTCCTAATTCCTAATTCTTTATATGCATCAGATTAAAGATACTCTCGTCTCTCTCGACCTAGTGGAAAAATTCTTTCACTGCAATCTCGACGCCTGCCTCGGTGAATGCTGCATCGAAGGCGATGCCGGAGCTCCCCTCACTCCCGATGAAGACCGCAGACTTGCACTTCTTATGCCCCACATTCTCCCTCTTCTCTCTCCTCAAGCTCAAAAAGTAATATCCGAAGAGGGCCATTCCTACACCGATCCCGAAGGTGATCTGGTCACAAATATCGTGGATGGCGGCAACTGTGTATTCACTTGTATGGAACCCGGCGGTATGTGCCTTTGCGCTCTCGAAAAAGCCCGCAGAAACGGTGACAATCGCTTTTTCAAACCTATCTCCTGCGCCCTTTATCCCGTCAGACTCAAAGAATACGACGGTTTCACCGCCGTAAACCTTCACAAATGGAAGATCTGCCGTGCCGCCGAGGTCCTCGGTAAGGCCAAAGGAATTCGTGCTTATCAATTTCTCGAACAGCCCCTCACCCGTCGTTTCGGCAAGGAGTGGTATGATGAATTGAAAATTACGGCAGATGAATGGATCAAAAACATCAATTCCAATAAAAACGAAATGAGATGATTTCACAATCATCTCATACTCTTAGGCTTAACTAAATAAATTCTTACATGCTAGGCTCATAGGATAGCTTTACACTGCAAAGTAAATAAAAATTTTTGACATAGCAATATTCTCACCGATTTTTATGAACGATATTCTCCCGTTTCTTCCAGATTCCCTGATGTTGCCCCGCCCTCTGGTCATCGCCGGCCCCTGCAGCGCTGAGTCCGAACAGCAGGTTTTAAACACCGCGTCCGCCCTCTCTCAAATCGGTGTGAAAGTTTTTCGGGCCGGTGTCTGGAAACCACGCACTATGCCCGGTGGTTTTGAAGGCGTCGGGGCTATAGCATTGCCCTGGCTTGTGAAAGTAAAGCAACTCACCGGGATGCTTGTGGCTACGGAAGTGGCAAATAAAGCTCACGTAGATTTGGCCCTTGAAGCCGGAATCGACATTCTTTGGATCGGTGCCCGCACTTCCGCAAATCCATTTGCCGTTCAGGAAATCGCCGATGCAATTCAATATCACGACATTGATATCCCTGTGCTTGTAAAGAACCCGGTCAGTCCGGACCTTGACCTCTGGATCGGATCTATTCGGCGTCTTTACAATGCCGGTCTGCGACACATTGGTGCCGTTCACCGTGGGTTCTCGGCTTTCGGCTCTCACCTTTACCGCAACATACCCGAATGGCAGATCCCCATCGAATTTCATCGACGCTTCCCTCACATTTCCCTGATTTGCGACCCAAGCCACATCGGTGGCAACGCTGACCTTATCGAGCCTTTAGCCCAGCAAGCTCTCGACATGGGCTTCAACGGCCTGATTATTGAATCTCACTGCAATCCCCCTTCCGCACTCAGCGACAGCCGTCAACAAATCACCCCCGAACAGCTCCATCGGATTCTTTCAAACCTTATTCTGAGGGATTCTTCCGTCACTACCGAAACTCTCGAGTCTCTTAGAGCTGAAATCGACAAAATAGATAACGATATCATTCAACTTATTGCCCGCAGAATGGACGTGGCTAAAGATATTGCCGTATTTAAGAAAGAGCACGATATGTCAGTAGTTCAGATCAACCGTCATGATGAAATTATGAAGGACCGCATCCACTCCGCTCAATCCCTTGGTCTATCTCCCGAATTTATGAAGAGAGTCCTCTCTGCTCTGCATTGTGAATCCGTAAGGCAACAATTGTCCGTCATCAACAATTCTTAGCGACTCTTTTTGGCATCCAAAACTTAATGTCACCAAATTAAGGCCCCGACTCATAAAAACGGCTGAAATCATAATATCGGGCTGAGTAGTCGCACTATCGACTCCGTGAGCCTTGTTATTAACGGACGCTTTCGCCACTGTGCCAACGTAAGCTTCCTGCATTTGGCAAGATCCCCGAAAAATATATCACGGCATTTTGAATTAAAATCCTTGTCGTAGACCAACAGGTTGCATTCAAAATTATTCTCAAAACTACGGAAATCAAAATTAGTGGAACCGACTGTAGCAAGTCCGTCATCGATAATCATCATCTTGGAGTGGAGCATTCCCGGCTCGTATATATACACTTTGATACCTGCCTTCAGACACAGTGTGATATAAGAATGCGTGGCATACTCCAGCATCCGCGAATCGGACTTTCCGGGTATCATGATTCGCACATCTATCTTTGCCATGGCTGCAGACTCTAAGGCATGCAGCAGCGCATCTGTAGGAAGAAAATAGGGCGTTTGTATATAAATCGATTTTGAGGCACTTCCTATCAATCGCAGGAAAACCAACGAGAGATTGTCCCATGTATTGGTCGGGCCGGATCCCACAAGCTGCATCCCTAATTTGTTGCATAGTACACTCTCTTCGTAATCATAGTCCAAGGGTGCCACACTCTTGTTGAGAAAGAACCAATCCACTGCAAAACTAAACAGCAACGATTCCACTATATCTCCCTCCAAACGGAAATGAGTGTCTCGCCAGACTTTCCCTTCCGACTCCGACCGCGCATATCGATCCGCTATGTTCATCCCTCCTATATAACCGATTTTATTATCAATAACAACGATTTTACGATGGTTACGCCAATTTATCCTGTTCGCAAGTTGGGGAAACGTTACCCTGAAAAAAGGATGCAACTCCACTCCCCCATTTTTCATTCTTTTGAAAAATGCACTTGATGTAGAGAAGCTTCCCACGTGGTCATATATCACCCGCACCTCTACTCCTGCCGCGGCCTTCGCTATAAGTATATCCGCTATTTGATTTCCTATATTGTCATCGCTGAAGATATAATATTGAAGATAGATAGATCGCTCTGCTTTCTTAAGATCTCTTATCAACGATGCAAACTTTTCAGACCCTGTTGTGAAAATTTCCACATTATTGTTCACCGTAAGTGGAGTTCCACACAAAGTTCCCACCATCTTTACCATTGCCTTTTGTTGAGAATCCAAATCCAAATTCTCTAATTTTGCTTTATGGCTTGAGGTTCTGGTCATCAGTTTACGCCGGTTGTGGCGTGATATCAAATGAATTCCTTTCAGACTTCTGCCAAAAAACAAATAGAAAACAAAACCCACCACTGGCAAAAAGGTCAAAGCTATCACCCATGCCAACGTGCGGATCGGATTTCTGTTTTCGCGCATCACAACGATCACACTCGTAATGATGACAAGTATGTAGACCACAGTTATCAATACAGTGATCAAATAAGAAAAATAATTTCCCCCGACATTGAGCAATAAATTCATCGGCCTTATCCTTTACAATAATTCGAAAGAAACGAACCATTGTTATCATAAACCCAAAATTATACAATTTTATCTACATATCATAATTTCTGCAAACAAACATCTATAAATTATCAATAACAATCAAAAATAAGACAGACTTGAAAATTTCCGGCTAAATCATGATAAACCTGGATTTATCCGTATTAATCGATATGTATCGTGATCAATCGAGACAATCGAGATGTATCGTGATTTATTGAAATAATCGAGATGTAACGTGATCAATCGAGATAATCGAGATGTATCCGGATTAATCGAGATAATCGAAATGTATCGTGATTTATCCCGACTAATCGAGATATATCTGGATCAATCGAGATAATCAATATGTATCGGGATTTATCCGTTTAATCGAGATATATCCGGCTTAACCGGGATTTTTACGTATAAATCCAATCAAAAACAATGACCGTCAAAGCACAATGCTTCGACGGTCAAGTTAGTGGAAGTCCATGTAGGAATTCCCACATGGCCTTTTGTCGTGAGAGGGGGGATTATTCTGCTTTTTCCTCAGCGGGAGCCTCCGCAGCTGTTGCTTCCGCAGCAGGTGCATCTGCCTTGGCAGCGGCCGATTTGCGACGTCCGCCGCGGCGGGTTGCTTTCTTCTTCTTGCCTTCTCCCTTAGCTTCAAGAGCGGCTTCGTTGAAGTCTACAAACTCGATCATGGCCATTTCCGCATTGTCGCCAAGACGGTGAGTTGTCTTGATGATGCGAAGATAGCCGCCGGGGCGTTCGGCAATTTTGTCGGAGATTGTGCCGAAAAGCTCTTTGACAGCTTCCTTGTTCTGAAGATAACTGAAGACGATACGACGATTGGTGGTGTCGTCTTTTTTTGCCCGGGTGATGATGGGCTCGGCATATGTGCGGAGTGCTTTTGCCTTGGCCAGGGTCGTGAATATTCTCTTATGCAGGATAAGAGAGATGGTCAGATTGCTGAGAAGTGCCTCGCGATGGGCTTTCTTACGACCGAGGTGATTGAATTTCTTATTATGTCTCATCGCTGTTTATTCTTTGTCTAATTTGTACTTGGAGATGTCCATTCCGAAGGATAGATTCTGACTGGCAAGCAACTCATCGAGTTCGTTGAGCGATTTGCGTCCGAAGTTGCGGAATTTAAGCAAATCGTTCTTGTTAAACACTACGAGTTCGCCAAGTGTCTCTACTTCTGCGCTCTTCAGGCAATTGAGGGCTCGCACTGAAAGATCCATATCCACCAGCTTGGTTTTAAGAAGCTGACGCATGTGGAGGGCTTCCTCATCGAATTCCTCGGTCTGTTCGGCCTCAGGTACTTCGATGGCGATTTTCTCATCTGAGAAGAGCATGAAATGCTGTATAAGTATCTTGGCTGCTTCCTTAAGAGCATCCTGTGGAAGTATAGAGCCATCGGTGATTACTTCAATCAGAAGTTTCTCGAAGTCTGTCTGCTGCTCTACGCGGAAATTCTCTACCGAGTATTTCACGTTTTTTATCGGAGTATAGATGGAGTCGATCGCTATCAGACCGGGGTCTTCCGTGCCGAGCATTTCTCGGTTTTCATCCGCCGGTACCCATCCGCGTCCCTTGTTGATGATAAACTCCATTTTGAAGCTGGCGCTTTCATCAAGATGACAGATCTCAAGTTCGGGGTTCAAAACCTCGAAACCGGTGAGCACTTTACCGAGATCTCCGGCTTTGAACACATCTGTGCCAGAGACAGTGACCACGTTCTTTTCCGTGTCGCTGTCTGTAGTCAGATGCTTGAAGCGAACTTGCTTCAGGTTCAGGATGATGTTGGTCACATCTTCCTTTACGCCGGGTATTGTGTCAAGTTCGTGCGCTACTCCGTCTATCTTTATTGCACATATAGCGTAGCCCTCAAGTGATGAGAGCAGGATACGACGCATTGCGTTGCCGATCGTCTGGCCGTAGCCGGGCTCCAACGGACGAAACTCAAACTTGCCGAACTTATTGTCGGCTTCAAGCATGATGACCTTTTCAGGCTTTTGAAATGCTAAAATAGCCATTATGATCTCTATTGGTGATTATTTAGAATACAACTCGACGATGGACTGTTCCTTGATGTTTTCCGGAATATCTTCGCGGGTAGGTACATGAAGGAATTTGCCTCCCTTGATAGTCTCATCCCATTCGATCCAGGGATACTTGGAGTGGTTGAAGCCTGCAAGGCAGTCGGCAATCACTTCCAGAGATTTTGAACGTTCACGCACTGTCACTACATCGCCGGGCATTACCTGATAGCTTGCTATATTTACTACCTTGCCGTTTACGCAGATGTGTTTGTGGAGTACGAGCTGACGGGCTGCCGGACGACTCTTGGCCAAGCCCAGACGGTATACTACGTTGTCCAGACGGCTTTCAAGAAGCTGAAGAAGTACTTCACCGGTAATGCCTTTTGAGCGGGCTGCTTTATCGAAGAGATTACGGAACTGACGCTCCAACACTCCGTAAGTATATTTGGCTTTCTGCTTCTCCATAAGCATAAGTCCATACTCGGATGTTTTACGGCGACGGTTGCCGCCATGCTGGCCGGGAGGATTCTGTCTGCGTGCCAGTACCTTGTCTTCACCGAAAATGGGCTCGCCGAATTTGCGAGCTATTCTTGTTTTGGGGCCTGTATATCTTGCCATTTTTTGTTGTAATGTGTTTGTAGGTCGATATTATAACTTTATAGACGGTATCACTCTTAGCGCAGCCGCGACTGTCGAGAGGTAGATTCTTGGGGCACGTCTCGCGATGTGCCGCCGACAGCCTTTTTTCGCATTCAAATGACCGTATCCATGCGTTTGTATATCTACCGTAAGATTGAATTTGTCTGTTGATTCCTTTTCCTAGATTTTTTATCAGACTCTTCTTCTCTTGGGAGGACGGCATCCGTTGTGCGGAAGCGGAGTTACGTCTACGATCTCCGTCACCTCTATACCGGCGCCGTGCACTGTACGGATTGCTGATTCGCGGCCGTTACCCGGACCCTTTACGTATGCTTTTACCTTACGTAGCCCAAGATCATAGGCTACCTTGGCGCAATCCTGTGCTGCCATCTGAGCGGCATACGGCGTGTTCTTTTTAGATCCACGGAAGCCCATCTTGCCGGCGGAAGACCAGGAGATAACCTGACCCTCGCTGTTGGCCAGGCACACAATGATGTTGTTGAAGGAGCTATGTACGTGAAGCTGACCCATTGCGTCAACCTTGACATTTCTCTTCTTAGCTGCGACTGTCTTTTTTGCCATTGTTTAGTTATTATTTTGTAGCTTTCTTCTTGTTTGCAACTGTCTTCTTGCGTCCCTTACGTGTACGGGCATTGTTCTTTGTGCTCTGTCCACGTACCGGGAGTCCGATACGATGACGGATGCCACGATAGCAACCGATGTCCATCAGACGCTTGATGTTGAGCTGAATCTCGCTGCGGAGATCACCTTCCACCTTATAGTCGTTCTGGATTACTTCGCGCACCGCTGCGGCCTGGTCATCTGTCCAGTCCTGTACCTTGATGTCGCGATCAACGCCGGCCTTGCTCAAAATTGAATTGGCGGCGCTACGGCCTATGCCGTAGATATACGTGAGGGCTATTTCTCCTCTCTTGTTTTGCGGCAAATCTACGCCGACTATTCTTACTGCCATATATTGGTTTTACAATTTATTTTGCAAAGGTAATAAAATTATCCTTGACGTTGTTTAAGTTTTGGGTTCTTTTTATTGATGACGTATAGTCTGCCCTTGCGGCGTACAATCTTGCTGTCCGCGGTGCGCTTCTTTATAGATGCTCTGACTTTCATTTTGTCGTGTTGATTTTTTATTTGTATCTGAATGAGATTCTGCCTTTTGTGAGATCATATGGCGACATTTCCACTTTCACCTTGTCTCCGGGCAGTATCTTTATGTAGTGCATTCTCATCTTGCCGGATATATGGGCTGTGATTTCATGCCCGTTTTCCAACTCGACTTTGAACATTGCGTTGCTCAACGCTTCCAGAATTACTCCGTCTATTTCTATTGCAGCTTGTTTTGCCATGCTTTATGATTCTTTTTGTGTTTGCGGATGATCTTGATTGATATCTGCCAAGGAATCCTCGATGTATTTAAACGTTGTCAATATCTCCGGTGTCTCCTTCCCTATCAGGATGGTGTGCTCGAAGTGGGCCGACGGCTTGCGGTCGCGAGTGCTACATTCCCAGCCGTTGTTGGCTATGATTATGTTTTTACTTCCAAGATTAATCATCGGCTCGATACATATACACATCCCTTCCTTAAGAAGGGGGCCGATTCCCCGACGTCCGTAATTGGGCACCTCAGGGTCTTCATGCATACTTCGTCCTATGCCGTGGCCACACATCTCGCGTACCACACTCATGCCGTGTCGTTCGCAATATGTCTGCACTGCATTGGCGATGTCTCCGATTCTTTTTCCTGTCTTGGCAGCCTCGATTCCTTTATATAGACTCTCTTTGGTTATATCCAGCAGTCGCTGCTTGTTGGCATCGATTGTTCCTACGCCAAACGTATAGCAACTGTCGCCGCAATATCCATTGATCTCTACCACACAGTCGGTGCCTACTATGTCGCCTTCCCGCAATGTGTAATTGGAAGGAAAACCGTGCACCACCGTCTCGTTTACTTCAATGCAAAGAGTGCCGGGAAATCCGTGATATCCCAAGCAGGCGGGTTTACCCCCGTTGTCGAGGATAAACTCACGTGCTATGGTGTCAAGTTTGAGCGTGGTCACTCCTGGTTTCACCCACTTGGCTACTTCGCCGAGTGTGCGGCTTACCAGATCGGACGCCACCCTCATTTTTTCAATTTCTTCCGCTGTCTTGATGTAGATCATTATCAGTTTGCAAAAGATCGTTGCTTAGAATGCTCCGTTGCCTGTGGTGCGTCCTTTGATTCGGCCGTCTTTCATAAGGCCGTCGTAGTGGCGCATAAGCAAGTGTCCTTCGATGATGCGGAGTGTATCGAGCACTACGCCTACCATGATCAGCAGGGATGTGCCTCCGAAGAACTGTGCGAAGTTTCTGTTTAATCCGCAGATGTGTGCGATGGCCGGAAGTATGGCCACTATTCCCAGGAAGATTGAGCCGGGAAGAGTGATGCGCGACATGATGGAGTCAAGGTAATCCACGGTCGGCTTGCCGGGCTTGATGCCGGGGATAAAGCCATTGTTGCGCTTCATATCTTCAGCCATCTGCTGCGGACGTACGGTGATTGCGGTATAGAAATATGTGAATGCCACAATCATCAGGAAGTACACGAAGTTATACCAGAAGCCGTACATGTCGGTGAATGCACCGAAGAAGCCGGTCTGGTCAGTGGAGAAGCCTACAAGCGTGATGGGAATAAACATGATTGCCTGGGCAAAAATGATAGGCATCACACCGGCGGCGTTCACTTTCAGAGGGATGTACTGACGGGCTCCACCATATTGCTTGTTGCCGACGATACGCTTCGCATATTGCACGGGGACCTTACGGGTACCCTGTACCAAAAGCACTGCTCCGGCAATCACGGCAAGCAGTATGACGATCTCTACGAGGAATATTACCAGGCCACCGCCGGCTGAGTTGAGCAGACGGCTCTGGAATTCCTGCATAAAGGCTTCCGGCAGACGGGCGATGATACCGATAAGGATGATAAACGAGATGCCGTTGCCCACACCTTTCTGATCGATGCGCTCACCGAGCCACATGATAAACATGGAGCCGGCTGCCAGTACAATCGTCATGAAGACGACTGTCCAGAATCCCATGTCTACATGACCGTTGGCGCTTGCAATCTGATACTTAAGGTTCATCAGATATGCCGGACCCTGAAGAAGCAGGATAAGCACGGTCAGGTAGCGGGTATACTGGTTGAGCTTCATACGTCCGCTCTCGCCTTCGCGCTGCATCTTCTGGAATGAAGGAAGGACCATACCCAGCAGCTGGATCACGATGGATGCCGTAATGTAGGGCATGATACCGAGTGCGAAGATTGACGCCTGTGAGAAGGCGCCGCCGGAGAACATATCCAGAAGCTGCATGATACCCTCCGACGTGAATTGCTTGAGGGCCATCAGTTCATCGGGATTTATGCCCGGCAGAACGACGTAGCATCCGAAGCGATAGATGATCACCAACAGCAGGGTGATGCCTATACGGTTGCGAAGATCCTCTACGCTCCAGATATTTTTGATTGTTTTAGTGAATCCCATTATAAAAAGGTATTATTTTTTTACTGCAACGGTACCACCGGCTGCGGTGATAGCTTCCTCGGCCTTCTTGGAGAAAGCATCGGCTTCAACATCAATCTTGCGGCTGATGCTACCGTTGGCCAGAATCTTGACAAGTGAATTCTTTGGAACCAGGCCTGCCTCACGAAGATCAGCCACGGAAATCTTGTCGAGATTTTTTGCATCTGCCAGTGCCTGCAGGGCATCAAGGTTGAGGGCTTTGTACTCTACACGATTGATATTCTTGAATCCGAATTTAGGAACACGGCGTTGCAGAGGCATCTGGCCACCTTCGAAACCGATCTTGTGCTTATAGCCGGAACGAGACTTGGCGCCTTTGTGGCCGCGGGTGGATGTGCCGCCGTAGCCGGAGCCCGGTCCACGTCCGATTCTCTTGTCGCCCTTGTTGCTGCCGGGCGCTGGTTTTAGATTATGAAGTTCCATTTCTTGTTGTCTTTAGAGTTTTGTTACTTCTACAAGGTGATGCACGGTCTTTACCATGCCCATGATGGAAGGATTGTCCTCCTTTACCACTGTGTGGTTCATCTTTCTGAGTCCGAGGGCATCCAAAGTGAGTTTTTGCACCTTGGGGGCGCCGATACGGCTCTTGATCTGTTTGATCTGAATCTGTGCCATGTCAGTAATGTTTATTTGCCGTTAAACACTTTCTCCACTGTGATGCCGCGCAGACGGGCGATCTCCTGAGGAGAACGCATCTCATCAAGCGCCGCGATTGTGGCTTTTACAAGGTTGTGGGGGTTGGACGAGCCTTTTGACTTGGCAAGCACGTCGGTGATACCGGCGCTTTCAAGTACGGCACGCATCGCGCCACCGGCCTTTACTCCGGTACCTTCGGAAGCCGGCTTAAGGATGATGCGGCTGCCACCGAATTTGGCGGCCTGCTCGTGAGGAATAGTGCCTTTGTTGATGGGCACACGGATCAGATTCTTTTTGGCTGCCTCTGCTCCCTTGGCAATGGCTGCCTGAACTTCGTTGGCTTTGCCAAGACCGTAACCTACCACACCGTTGCCATCGCCGAGCACGACGATAGCGGCGAAGCTGAAGGCGCGTCCACCTTTGGTCACCTTGGTGACACGGTTGATGGCAACAAGACGCTCCTGGAGGTCGAGGCCGTTGGAGGAATTTACTCTATTGCTTTTCTTTGCCATGATTTTCGTTAGAATTTAAGACCGGCCTTGCGGGCTGCATCGGCCAATGATTTAACTCTGCCGTGGAAAAGATAACCGTTACGGTCAAATACCACTTCCGTGATACCTTTTTCCATTGCTTTCTTTGCAATCTGTTCGCCCACCTTGGCTGAAATCTCAGTCTTGGTGCCTCCTTCTATGCCTTTGGAGGATGCCGAGCACAGTGTATTACCTGCAAGGTCGTCGATAACCTGTACGTAAATACCCTTGTTGGAACGGAACACGCTCATACGCGGACGCTCTGCCGTGCCGGATATTTTGCCGCGGATGCGGGTCTTAATCTTATTTCTTCTTGCTATCTTGGATACCATGATTTCCTATTTTAATTATTTAGCGCTGGCTGATTTACCAGACTTGCGACGGATAACCTCACCGACAAATTTGATACCTTTGCCCTTGTAGGGTTCGGGTTTGCGCAGGCTGCGGATCTTGGCACATACCTGGCCCAAAAGCTGCTTGTCGGAGCTCTGAAGGATGATGAGCGGGTTTTTGTTTCGCTCACTCTTGGCTTCAACCTGTATTTCCTTCGGAAGCTTGATGTAGATAGCGTGGGAATAGCCTAATGCGAGTTCGAGCACCTGACCGGTAGCCGTGGCACGATAACCTACGCCTACGAGTTCCATCTCCTTCTTGTATCCTTCGGAGACACCCACTACCATGTTGTGGATAAGTGCGCGATACAGTCCGTGGAGTGCACGGTGTTCACGGTCGTCGCTCGGACGGAGCACGTGAAGCTCGTTGCCTTCCTGGCTGAGTGTGATATCGGGATTTATGTCCTGTTTGAGTTCGCCTTTGGGGCCCTTTACAGTGACTACATTATCCTTTACTGTTACTGTGACGCCGGCAGGCAGTTCAATCGGGGTTTTACCTATTCTTGACATTTTACTACCTCCTTTTTAATAAACGTAACACAATACTTCGCCGCCGATCTTACGATCTTTGGCCTCTTTGTTGGTCATCACGCCCTGTGATGTGGACAGAATGGCGATGCCGAGTCCGTTGAGCACGCGGGGCATGTCTTTGTAGCCGGTGTACTGGCGAAGACCCGGACGCGACACACGATGCAGGTTCTTGATTGCATTCACTTTGTCGACCGGATCATATTTAAGGGCGATTTTGATGGAGCCCTGTGGGGTCTGACCTTCCTCAAACTTGTAGTTGAGGATGTAGCCCTGTTCGAAAAGGATCTTGGTGATCTCCTTTTTCATGTTAGAGGCGGGAATCTCCACCACACGGTGTCCCGCGTGGATGGCGTTTCTCAGTCTGGTCAAATAATCTGCTATTGGATCAGTCATTTTGATTTTGATGTTTAAATTGATTCGGACTTCTCCGAACAATATTTAATACTCTCTGAAGTTTCTGTATTTTTGTCTTGTGTCGGAGCCTGCATTGTATCAGGTGAATTCTATATATGCCGGCTTAGATACAGACAAGGAGCCTGCGAAAGCAGGCCGGTAAATTACCAGCTTGCTTTCTTGACTCCCGGTATAAGACCTGCGCTGGCCATCTCGCGGAATTGAATACGGGAGATGCCAAACTGGCGCATATATCCTTTGGGACGGCCCGTGATCTCGCAACGGTTGTGAAGGCGTACCTTGCTTGCGTTCTTAGGAAGCTTTTGAAGCTTTTTGATGGCCTCGTAGTCGATATTGCCTTCTGCGTCGGCCAATGCGGCTTTCTTCAGAGCAGCTTTCTTCTCGGCGTAGCGGGCTACCATCTTCTGACGCTTAACCTCGCGGGCTTTCATTGATTCTTTTGCCATATCTGATGCTTAGTTTTCGTGTTTGAACGGAAGTCCGAACTTCTTAAGTAGGGCGAAGCCTTCTTCATCCGTCTTTGCGGAGGTAACGAAGGTGATGTTCATACCCTGAAGTTTGGGCACATTGTCAATATTGATCTCAGGGAAGATGATCTGCTCTGTGATACCGAGCGTGTAGTTGCCGCGGCCGTCGAGCTTGGAGTTGATTCCCTTGAAGTCGCGGATACGGGGCAGAGCCACGCGTACCAGACGCTCCAGAAATTCATACATCTTGTCGCGACGAAGAGTCACCATAACGCCTACGGGCATTTTCTTACGAAGCTTGAAGGCGGCGATGTCCTTGCGTGAAAGAGTGGCCACTGCCTTCTGGCCTGTGATTGCTGAGATCTCGTTGATGGCAGTCTCAATGAGTTTCTTGTCCTGTGTGGCTTGGCCAAGTCCCTGGTTGATCACGATTTTTTCCAGGCGAGGCACTTGCATCACTGTGTCGTAACCGAACTCTTTCTCGAGTTCAGGCACGATCTTCTCTTTATATTCTTTGCTAAGTGTAGTGCTCATTATTTGATTTCCTCTCCTGTTTTAATTGAAAAACGAACTGATTTGCCATTGGCATCTTTGCGGCGGCCGATTCGAGTGGGCTTGCCGTTCTTGTCGAGGGGATTGAGGTTGGAGATGTGGACCGGAGCCTCCATCTTTACCAAACCTCCCTGAGGATGCTGCGCATTGGGCTTTGTGGCTTTGGTAACGATGTTGATACCTTCCACGATGGCGCGTTCCTTCTTGGGGAGCACTTCGAGCACACGGCCTGTCTTGCCTTTGTCATCGCCGGCGTTGACATATACCATGTCACCCTTCTTTATATGAAATTTTGCCATTTTGTTTCTTTTTAAGACGGATTAAAGTACTTCAGGTGCGAGCGAAACAATTTTCATGTTGGTGGCACGCAATTCTCTGGCTACAGGGCCGAAGATACGGGTGCCGCGAAGTTCGCCGGCATTGTTGAGCAATACGCAGGCATTGTCGTCAAAGCGGATATAGCTGCCGTCAGGGCGACGGATTTCCTTCTTTGTACGCACTACCACAGCTTTGGATACCGTGCCTTTCTTCACGTCGGAAGAAGGGATGGTGCTCTTTACTGTCACTACGATTATATCGCCTACGGAGGCATAGCGACGGCCGGTGCCGCCAAGGACGTGGATACACAGAGCTTCTTTTGCTCCGCTGTTGTCCGCTACTGTGAGACGTGATTCGGTCTGTATCATGATTACTTCACTTTTTCGATTATTTCAACGAGTCTCCATCTCTTTGTCTTGCTCAGAGGACGAGTCTCCATCAGACGCACGGTGTCGCCGATGCTGCATTCATTGTTCTCGTCGTGTGCGTGGTACTTCTTTGTCTTATTGACAAATTTTCCATATATCGGGTGCTTCTCTTTCCATTTGATTTCAACCGTGATGGTCTTGTCGCATTTGTTGCTGGAAACAACCCCGATTCTCTCTTTTCTTAAGTTTCTCTTTTCCATTTCTTAATGATTGTTAGAGCTTGGGTTAGTTTGCGGCGGCTTCTGAAGCCTGGGCTTCGAGTTCCTTTTGGCGCAACACGGTCTTCAGTCGGGCAATTTCCTTGCGATCTTTGGTGATCTGCGAGGGATTGTCGATGGGAGATATCGCGTGCGCTACTTTCAATTCGCGATAAGCTTTCTGTGCAACCTCGATTTGGGCTTGCAGCTCCTGAATGCTTAATTCCTTGATTTCTTCCTTTTTCATTGTTATTTTTGTTTGTTCTGATATGGTTCAGACAGAGAGGGTCAGCCCTTTCCGTCGGTCAATCTTTTAACTAACGGAAAGGGTGACGATTTTATTGTGTCAAACGGCCTGAGAAGGATCATAATCTCTGCGAACCACGAATTTTGTGATCACAGGGAGTTTCTGAGCTGCCAGACGAAGTGCCTCTTTGGCTACATCGTACGGCACTCCTTCCACTTCGATGAGGATGCGTCCCGGAGTGACTGGTGCCACGAATCCTTCGGGATTACCTTTACCTTTACCCATACGAACCTCGGCGGGTTTCTTTGTGATGGGTTTGTCGGGGAAGATGCGGATCCAGATCTGGCCCTGACGCTGCATGTAACGTGTCACAGCGATACGGGCGGCTTCTATCTGACGGCCGGTAATCCATTTCGACTCAAGTGTCTTGATGCCGAAGGAGCCGAAGGCCAACTGGTTGCCTCTCTGGGCTTCTCCCTTCATGCGGCCCTTTTGCGAACGACGGTATTTGGTCTTTTTAGGTTGTAACATTGGTCTGAAATGATTTTATCGGTTGTTGTTTCTCTTGTTGCGGAAGCCTCCTTTGCGGTCACCGCGGGGGCGCTGTCCCTGCTCTTTGGTGTTGATGGCGTAGGAGGGAGCCAACTCTTTCTTACCGTATACTTCGCCACGGCAGATCCATACTTTGATACCGATCACGCCTACTTTTGTGTGGGCTTCCACCAAAGAGTAGTCGATGTCGGCACGAAGTGTATGCAGAGGAGTACGGCCTTCCTTAAACATTTCGCTGCGTGCCATTTCAGCGCCGTTGAGACGGCCGCTGACCTGGATCTTGATGCCTTCGGCACCGGAACGCATAGTGTCTTGCACGGCTTTCTTTACGGCACGACGATATGCGATCTTGCCTTCCACCTGACGGGCGATATTGTTGGCCACGAGTTCGGCGTCGAGATCTGGACGCTTGATTTCGTGGATATTGATCTGCACTTCTTTGTCGGTGAGCTTTTTAAGTTCTTCCTTGAGTGCGTCTACATCTTTGCCGCCTTTACCGATGATGAAACCGGGGCGAGAGGTGCACAAAGTGATAGTCACCATTTTAAGAGTACGCTCGATGATGATTCTCGAGACACTGGCCTTTGCCAGACGAGTACGCAGATACTTGCGGATTTTGGAATCCTCGAGCAGAGTCTCGCCGTATTTCTTGCCGCCGTACCAGTTGGAGTCCCAACCGCGGATGACGCCAAGACGATTTGAGATTGGATTAACTTTCTGTCCCATCTTGAGCTTAGTCTTTATTGTTGTTAATGGTGTCTACGAATAGAGTGACGTGATTGGAACGCTTGCGGATACGGTAACCGCGGCCCTGGGGCGCGGGACGCATACGTTTCAGCATGGGGGCGCAATCTACGAAGACAGTCTTCACATAGAGTTCGCCGGCTTCAGCTTTACGTTCGTTTTTCTGCTCCCAGTTAGCGATTGCGGAGCGAAGCAGCTTCTCCACTTTGCGGGAAGCCTCTTTATTTGAGAATTTGAGAATGCCGAGAGCCTTAAACGCTTCAACGCCGCGAATCATGTCGACCACAAGGCGCATTTTGCGGGGTGAGGAGGGCACGTTGTGCAGCTTGGCGAAGTATTCGCTCTTGCGGGCCTCCTTGATGGCGTCGGCAGCTTGTCTTTTTCTTAAACCCATTGTATTTTATTTGCTATTTTCGAGTTGATTGTTTAGGGCCATTATTTTTTCTTGTTGCCGGCGTGGCCACGGAATGTACGTGTGGGAGCAAATTCACCCAGTTTATGACCAACCATATTTTCGGTCACGTATACGGGGATGAATTTGTTGCCGTTATGCACAGCGAAAGTGTGTCCCACGAAGTCGGGGGAAATCATGGAAGCACGGCTCCAAGTCTTGATAACAGACTTTTTGCCGCTCTGCTCCATGGCAGCGACTTTCTTCTCGAGGGCGACGCTGATGAATGGTCCTTTCTTTAATGAACGACTCATAGTTAGATTTCTTCAGTAAATTACTTTTTCCTTCTTTCAATGATTAACTTCGAGCTTTGCTTCTTGGGCGAGCGTGTCTTGAGACCCTTAGCATAAAGGCCGGTGCGAGAACGGGGATGACCGCCGCTCTGACGACCTTCGCCACCACCCATCGGGTGGTCTACAGGGTTCATAACCACACCACGGTTGTGGGGGCGACGACCGAGCCAGCGTGTGCGACCTGCTTTACCGCTCTGTTCCAAGCCATGGTCGGAGTTGCCGACCACGCCTACGGTGGCGCGGCATGTGAG
Organism: Muribaculum sp.; assembly: GCA_023664085.1. GTDB lineage: Bacteria > Bacteroidota > Bacteroidia > Bacteroidales > Muribaculaceae > Lepagella. The sequence goes on from JAMPGE010000001.1 coordinate 76,221, forward strand.
AAGCACTTTACGAGTCTCTCCGGAAGGTAATTTAATGATCGCATAGTTGCCTTCGCGTGAAGTCAGCTGAGCGAACGTACCGGCACTGCGTGCCATAGCGGCACCCTGACCGGGACGAAGTTCAATACAATGGATAAGAGTACCTACGGGTATCTTGGCGAGGGGAAGTGTGTTGCCTACCTCGGGTGCCACATCGGGACCGCTCATCACGGTCTGGCCTACTTCGAGTCCGTTGGGGGCGATCATGTAAGCCTTGGAGCCGTCTTTGTAATAAAGCAGGGCGATGCGGGCGGAGCGGTTGGGATCATATTCGATGGTCTTCACCACTGCAGGTACGCCGTCGTTTGTTCTCTTGAAATCGATGAGACGCAATTTTCTCTTGTGGCCGCCACCACGATAGCGAGTGGAGAGGTGGCCGGAAGAGTTGCGGCCGCCAGTGGAGCGTTTACCAACGATAAGAGATTTCTCTGGTGCGTTAGCAGTCGATTTGCGAACTTCTGTCTTGCCGTTGACGGAGACAGCTTCTTCGCGTTTGAACACACCAATAATCTTGTGTCTTTGGCCCGGTGTTGTGGGCTTGAATTTTCTTACTGCCATTGGTCGTTTAAATATTGCTGTAGTAGTCTATCTGTTGTCCTTCAGCCACGGTGACGTATGCTTTCTTGAAAGCGGGTTTACGGCCGCGGATGAGTCCGCTGCGAGTCCAGCGGTTTTTGCGCTTACCTGCGTATAAAGCAGTGTTTACACTCACGACGCGAACATTGTAGAGTTTCTCCACTACGTCCTTGATCTGGAATTTGTTGGCGTCTGCCGACACAGCGAATGTGTAGCAATTTTGCTTCTCGCTGTAAGCAGTGGCCTTTTCCGTTACTATCGGTTTGATCTGGATTTCCATGATTCTTGGTCTGCTTGAAGTTAAAGTTGGTTGATTAACTCGACGCTACCTTCAGTGAGCAGAATTGCGTCGTTGTTGAGCACTGTGTAGGCATTGAGGTCCATAGCACGCTGGAGCAGTGCGTTGGGCACGTTGCGTACGGAAAGCAGCACATTGTCGTCTTTTTCGGCAAATACCAAGAGCACCTTCTTGTCTTCAAGTTTGAAGTTTTTGGCGATGTTCATATAGTTCTTTGTCTTGGGGGCGTCGAATGTGAAGTTTTCCACCACGATGATCTGTCCGTCGTTGACCTTTGAAGTGAGGGCAATGCGACGTGCCAGAGCCTTCATCTTTTTGTTGAGTTTCGAACGATAGTCGCGGGGACGGGGACCGAATACGCGGCCGCCGCCACGGAGCACCGGAGAGTTGATGTCGCCTCTACGGGCGCCGCCGCCGCCTTTCTGACGGATGAGTTTGCGGGTAGATCCGCTTACTTCGCTGCGCTCTTTGCTCTTGTGGGTGCCTTGACGCTGGTTGCCGAGGTATTGTTTTACGTCGAGATATAAAGTGTGGTCTGCATTGCCTTCGCTAAGATCGCGGGCAAACACTTCGTCGTTGAGGGTCACTTTGCGACCCGTGTCTTCTCCTTTGATGTTAAATACAGCTACTTCCATTATTTCTCAACTAAAACGATTGAACCTTTGGAACCGGGAATGGAACCCTTAATCATTAACAAATTGTGCTCTGGGATAACTTTGATTACCTGCAGGTTCTGCACGGTAACGCGTTCGTTGCCCATTTGTCCGGCCATGCGCAGTCCTTTGAACACTTTGGCAGGATAGGAGCAGGCGCCTATAGAACCGGGCGCACGCAGACGGTTGTGCTGACCATGAGTGCTCTGACCGACACCGCCGAATCCATGACGTTTTACCACGCCTTGGAAACCTTTACCTTTGCTGGTGCCTACTACGTCGACGAATCCGCCTTCCTGGAAGAGCTCTACAGTGAGAGTTTCGCCCAGAGCGGGGACTGTTTCAAACGACTTGAACTCGGCCAAGTGGCGCTTGGGAGTCACTCCTGCTTTCTTGAAAAGGCCAGCTTCGGGCTTGTTGGTGTGCTTCTCGGTCTTGTCCTGGAAGCCTACCTGAACTGCCTCGTAGCCATCTTTCTCAAGAGTCTTGATCTGAGTAACCACACAAGGACCTACTTCGATAACAGTGCACGGAACATTTTTTCCGTCGGCACTGAAAACGGATGTCATTCCGATTTTCTTTCCTAATAATCCTGGCATTTCTTACTTTGTAGTTTGGATTGTTATTGTTTATATCCGCGGCGCGCGCGGCGCCGCGGTTTTGTTTTCTTTTGGGGTTGCTTATACCTTGATGCTTACGTCAACACCGCTGGGGAGTTCGAGTTTCATCAGAGCATCGATGGTCTTCGTGGTAGAAGAGTATATGTCGATAAGACGCTGGAAGGATGAAAGCTGAAACTGCTCACGGCTTTTCTTGTTGACGAAGGTGGAGCGGTTGACTGTGAAGATGCGCTTGTGGGTAGGCAGAGGTATGGGACCGCTGACGGCTGCGCCTGTGGACTTCACTGTCTTCACGATCTTCTCGGCGGATTTGTCTACCAGATTGTGATCGTATGATTTCAGTTTGATTCTAATTTTTTGGCTCATATGTTATGAATGACGTATTATTTAATCAGATCCACACGGCCCTGTACTTCTGTGAGCACATTGCGCGCGATTGATGAACTTACTTCAGAGTAGTGGCTGAAAGACATTGTGCTGGTGGCGCGTCCGGAAGTGATGGTACGCAGAGCGGTTACATAACCGAACATTTCTGCCAGAGGAGCTTTTGCCTTAACGATGCGTGCACCGCTGCGGCTTGTCTCCATGCCTTCCACCTGACCTCTACGTTTGTTGAGGTCGCCGATTACGTCGCCCATGCTTTCTTCGGGAGTAACTACCTCAATCTTCATGATAGGCTCCATAAGAACCGGTCCGGCCTTTTCAGATGCTTTCTTGAAGGCCTGGATTGCACAGAGTTCGAACGAAAGCTGGTCGGAGTCCACGGGGTGGAAGCTACCGTCGATCAAAGTCACTTTCAGTCGCTCTACGGGGTAACCTGCGAGCACACCGTTTTTCATAGCGGTCTGGAAGCCTTTCTGTACGGAAGGAATATATTCTTTGGGCACGTTGCCGCCCTTAACCTCGTCGATAAACTGGAGGCTTCCTTCGAAGTCTTCGTCGGCAGGCTCTACACGAACGATGATGTCGGCGAACTTACCGCGACCACCGGTCTGCTTCTTGAATGTCTCGCGAAGTTCAACCGGTTTGGTGATAGCCTCTTTGTAGGTAACCTGCGGGCGACCCTGATTACATTCTACCTTGAATTCGCGACGCAGACGGTCGATGATAATGTCAAGGTGAAGCTCACCCATGCCGGAGATGACAGTCTGACCTGTCTCTTCGTTGGTTTCCACACGGAAAGTGGGGTCTTCTTCTGCCAATTTCTGCAGACCTACACCGAGTTTGTCGAGGTCTTTCTGAGTTTTGGGCTCAACTGCGATACCGATTACGGGATCGGGGAATTCCATAGCCTCGAGAACGATGGGAGCGTCTTCGGCACAGAGGGTGTCACCCGTACGGATATCCTTGAAACCTACGCCGGCACCGATATCGCCGCAACCGATACGCTCTTTGGGGTTCTGCTTGTTGGAGTGCATCTGGAACAGACGTGAGATACGCTCCTTCTTGCCGGAACGGGTATTGAGCACGTAGCTGCCGGCATCGATAAAACCGGAGTAAACGCGGAAGAAGCAGAGACGGCCTACATAGGGGTCGGTAGCGATCTTGAACGCGAGAGCGGCCATGGGAGCTTCGGGAGAAGGCTCGCGGGTCTCGATCTCGTCAGGATCACCTACGGCGTGACCTTCGACAGCGCCTGCGTCTTCGGGACTGGGCAGATAAGCGCAGACAGCGTCGAGCAAGGTCTGCACACCTTTGTTTTTGAAGGAAGAGCCGCAGATCATGGGGTTTACAGCCATCGAGAGGGTGGCTTTGCGGATGGCGGCCTTGATTTCGTCTACGGTTATTGTGGAGGGATCGTCGAAATATTTCTCCATGAGAGCCTCGTCGGTTTCGGCAAGAGTCTCAAGCATCTTGTCGCGCCATGTTTCGGCTTCTTCGCGGAGGTTGTCGGGAATTTCGTCGATGGTGTATTCGGCACCCATGGTCTCGTCGTGCCAGAAGATTGCCTTCATGGTGACGAGGTCGACAACTCCCTTGAAAGTTTCCTCAGCACCGATGGGGATCTGGATGGCCAGCGGAGTTGCGCCGAGCACGTCCTTCACCTGACGCACCACTTCGAAGAAGTTGGCGCCGGAGCGGTCCATTTTATTTACGTAACCTATACGGGGCACGTTGTATTTATCAGCCTGACGCCAAACGGTTTCGCTCTGGGGTTCCACGCCACCTACAGCGCAGAAAGCAGCCACGGCACCGTCGAGCACACGCAGGGAGCGTTCCACTTCTACGGTGAAATCGACGTGTCCCGGAGTGTCGATCAGGTTGATTTTATACTTATCGTTGTTATAGTTCCAGAAAGTAGTGGTGGCGGCGGAAGTGATGGTGATGCCGCGTTCCTGTTCCTGAGCCATCCAGTCCATGGTGGCGGCGCCATCGTGCACCTCACCGATTTTATGGGTCAGACCGGTATAGAAGAGGATACGTTCTGAAGTTGTAGTCTTACCGGCATCAATATGGGCCATGATGCCGATATTTCTCGTGAACTTAAGTTCGTCGTGTTTAGCCATTATTCAAAAGGGTAAAACCAATTAAAATCTGAAGTGAGCGAAAGCACGGTTGGCTTCGGCCATACGGTGCATATCTTCTTTTCTCTTGTAGGCACCGCCCTGGTCATTGAAAGCGTCGACGATTTCAGCGGCGAGCTTGTCGGCCATAGTCTTGCCACCGCGTTTGCGGGCGAAGATGATAAGATTTTTCATTGATATGGACTCCTTGCGGTCGGCACGGATTTCGGTAGGCACCTGGAAAGTGGCGCCACCGATGCGGCGAGATTTAACCTCAACCTGGGGAGTGACATTTTCGAGTGCTTTCTTCCAGATCTCGAGAGCTGACTTTTCTTCCTGGGGAAGTTTGGCCTTCACGTTCTCAAGAGCAGTGTAGAAGATGGTGTAGGCGGTATTTTTCTTACCGTCGAGCATCAGATGGTTGACAAATTTTGTCACTCTTACATCGTGAAAAACAGGATCGGGGAGTATAACCCTTTTCTTTGGTTTTGCTTTTCTCATTTTGAGATGTTTAATGTTTTGATTTTGGCTGCTTTCAAGGCGTAGGTCCAAATGAAGCCATTTCAGTCAACAGAACTGCAAACGATGGCTCGTTGCCTCGCCCTGGTCTTCAACACCACTTTTTTTTGAAAGCGGAGTTTACTCAACCGTAGCCGTCCAAGAAATCAAAAACTGATTGATTTGATTTGTTGAAATTTGGCGGCTACTTTATTTTTTAGCTGCCTTGGGACGTTTTGCTCCGTATTTGGAACGACGCTGTGTACGACCCTGAACACCGGCGGTATCAAGCGTGCCACGCACGATGTGATATCTCACACCGGGGAGGTCTTTGACACGTCCACCTCTCACCATTACGATCGAGTGCTCTTGAAGGTTGTGACCCTCGCCCGGAATGTAGGAGTTGACTTCTTTGCCGTTGGTCAGTCTGACACGCGCTACTTTTCTCATTGCAGAGTTAGGCTTCTTGGGAGTCGTGGTATATACACGAACGCATACACCGCGGCGCTGCGGACAGGAGTCCAGAGCGGGAGACTTGCTCTTGTCTTTGAGAACTACGCGTCCCTTTCTTACTAATTGCTGAATTGTTGGCATTCTCTTGTTTGTTGATTATTTCGTTATTTCTCTCTTTTCACTTTCAGTCCTTACCAACCATACACTTTGATCACCGCCATTAAATTGATAATCAATTCAATAACGGAGATGTACGGTCAGAGCAGACCTTAAGTGGTGCAAAGATACTAAAGATTAACCGTTTACGCAAATATTTTATTAAAAAAATTATTTTTTTATATTTTTTATACTATCTCTGCCCTCCTTTGAGACCAAGGGCCACCTCGTAGACACGCTCATAAATGCGCCTGTCGAGATCAGTGAGAGACAACTCACGGCGCGACATTACCCTTTCCGCTATCTGATAAAATTTAGTCAGCGAAAGATTGCTGAATCCGGCGGCCGGACTGCCGTCGCTGAAGCTGGGTATAAACACTCTTGGAAATCCACTTCCATGGATATTACACCCTACTCCGACTACCGTGGCGGTGTTAAACATACAATTGATACCTACCTTGGAGTGGTCGCCCATGATCAGGCCGCAAAACTGTAGGTCGGTACGCATGAAGCTTCGGCTGGCATAGTTCCATACACGGATCTTACTGTAGTCGTTTTTGAGATTGGAGGCGTTTACTCCGGCGCCTATATTGCACCACTCTCCTATCACTGCATTGCCGAGGTAGCCGTCGTGAGCTTTATTGCTGTATCCGAATATCACGGTATTGTCCACTTCTCCCCCCACTTTGCAATAGGGGCCGAAGGTACTTGCTCCGTAAATCTTCGCACCCATCCTCACCTTTGACTTGCGACAGAGAGCCACCGGACCGCGCAGACAGCTGCCTTCCATCACCTGCGCGTCCTTACCTATATATATAGGTCCGCCGCAGGTGTTGAGTATGGCGCCTTCCACGCTCGCTCCTTCTTCAAGAAAGATCAAAGGGTTGCCGTCTTTATCGAGATATCCGCCTATGACCTTGTTGGTTTCGGAAAGCGGCCGGGACTTGCGGCCGTTAGTAAGCCGTATAAAGTCTTCGCAGAGCATCTCATCGTTGTGAAGGAAGATATCGAATATGTATCGGAGTTTTCTCTCGTCTTCAAGGTCACGGGTGATGAGCGGCGGACGGTTTTCCAAAAAGTTATGCAGCGATGTGCGGTACGCCACTATTCTGTCTGATTCTTCACCGCGCACGTCAATTATAGCTTCTCCAAATTGAAGGGCAGCCACCATCTTCATCAATTCCTGGTCGGGAAGCACATTGCCTGCCACGAAAAGACAGTCGGACGCATCATCTCCCTGAGGCAATTTCAAGAACTTTTCCTTAAGATAATCCACAGGCAGACAACCGCAGGATTGCCGCAGTGCTTTTTCCCATTTTTCACGAATCGTGGTTATACCGATTCGGAAGTCGCATAGGGGTCGGTTGAAGGACAGGGGCAACAGATTGAGATGTGCCCATTCAGTATCAAACAGTATTGTCATATATCCGATTGATAACGAAGCGATTGAGATCGAAGCTGCGGATTAGCGGCTCAATACTCAGTCTCCTCAATTTGCACACTTAATGCATTTTCGTGCAAATTTATAAAAGAATATTTAATATTTCAAGAAAAACTTAATTTCATCTTGTTGATTCCACACATATCGGCAAATGATCAGGAACCTTTCAGTGCCGGAATCAACCATTACGGTCATAATAAATGCAACGGGCGCTGAATTTCTCAATCCGGCGCCCATTGGTGTTGCTTTCTGATGTCGATACTTTCACAAGCCTCAACCATTGTCAATCAACACTCTTATGTATCACTAATACATACATTAAAGCATTTTGACTGCAAATTTTTTACTCTAAGTCTCATTTGTGTACGGTGAAAAGCTGTCGCTTTTCACACCACAAATTTAATAATAATTTTTAAGAGCGTATAAGGTTTTTTGTTTCACCCCCCCATTTTGCACCCTTTTGACCACTTTTATTCCCTTTAGACGCATAATTATTGGGTCATTTTAGCCATTTTTCCATTGACCACTATCCCAAATCCAATGATAAAGTATTACACCGCCTTAATTAGGGTTTGCTGAATAATATTTATTTTATTGACACTCATTAAAATAAAT